>PXBH01000042.1 GCA_003565555.1 Cryomorphaceae bacterium
GGCCGATGTTTCCTGCCCTGTGAAGGCCGCTGTGCAGGCCGAGTGGACGGCAACAGACGCCTGCGGTAATCAGTCTGATATCCTGATCACGACCATATCGGTTATAGACCAGAGCACCCCGGTGATATTCGGTGCGCCCGATGTTGTGGTCGGATGTAACGACCCCGTCACGCCCGACTTTACGGGATTTTCCACGGCGTCCGACAATTGCGATGAGGACGTTTTACTGACCTACAGTGATGCCCTTTTGGGAAGCGGGTGCGGTACGAGTTTCATCCGGGTGTGGACTGCAAGCGATCAATGCGGAAACACGGCAGTTCACGAGCAGTTTATCACATTGGCCGAGGAGCCCGAAAGCTGTTCAACGCCTCCCACGGGACTCTCTGCAACACCGCTGGCCGAGGGGGTAGTGGCATTTTCGTGGGATCCCGTTCCCGGCACTGAGGCCTGCCGAGTATTCGGTCGCTTGGCGGGCAGCAGCGGCTCCGTTACTGCGGGTACCGTTACCGGAAATGAGCCCTCATCCCTTACAGTGACAAACTCTTCACTCAAAGACGGTCGGCAGATCGAATGGAGGGTCATCTGCGCTTGCAGCACCCAACCGCTTGTAACCACCCCTTACAGTGCATGGAGCAACTTTACATTCTTTGTCCCGCCGGGCAGCGCCTCCGTGGCGGTTCCGAACGGAGAGGCGGTGAATGTATCGCTTCATGTATGGCCTAACCCCACCGGCGGGATGGCCACCGTTGCCTTCCATGCTTCGGAGAGCGGACCGGTAGACCTCGAACTCTTTGATGTGCACGGCCGCTCCGTGGTGAAATTATTTGATGCCTATGTTGAGTCGGGATCTGAGCACATCCTCACTCTGAACGGTAACGGTTTGGCAAGCGGCGTATACCTCTGCAGGCTTACCACCGTTGCAGGCGTGGAGATGAGCAGGCTGATCGTTTCGAAGTAGACAGCCAAACAGCGAGAATTCCGGACGATGCCCATGCGTTTCGGGCTCGGGCGGGCATTCCCGCTACGGCCTTTTGCCCCGTTTCGGGGGTGAAGGTACTTTCTCCCGCTCGCTGCCCCGATTCCGGTATCGAAAGGGCGTCGCTCTGTCAATCGAAGTGTTCGGACCGGCATCTGCCCCTGATTCCGGCCGTTGATATTTGCGACCCAAGTCACATTGCACGCTCCGCACATTCCGTATTTTCACCGATCGGATCCAAAAACACCGCCATGCCGCCGAAAACACACCAGATTCTGTCAACGATTTTTGCCGCACTTCTTCTTGCCGCCTGCGGCCCGGAATCTTCGAAATCTGACGCCCGATCAGGGGAAGCCCCCGCCGCTCCCGCGAAGGAGCGACCCGCGGCCCTCCGTCTGATGCAATCCAATTGCGCCTCCTGTCATAAATTGGCCCCGGGAGGTGACGGCCCGGTCATCGCCCCCGGCATGGGCGAAGTGCGGGAGGCATATCTGGCTGCATTTCCCGAAAGGGAGGACTTCGTGAAGGCCGTGACCGAGTTCAGCAAAAATCCGACAAAGGAAGCCGCCCTGATGAAGCAAGCGGTTGCCAAATACGGGCTCATGCCCAAACTCGGGGTGGCCGAGCGGGACCTCAAAGCCATTTCGGAATACCTGTATGAAAACGAAGTGGGCACCGAGGCGTGGCTGCACAGCCTCAGCGCGGAAAGCGATGTGCCCGAAAGTGAAGAAGACCTGAGCTATGAGGAGCGCGGCCGCAAATACGCCTTGGGCACAAAGCAAGCCCTCGGCTCCGAATTGATGGCGGCGGTGCAGGAGCGCGGTGCCGCCGGTGCGGTCGACTTCTGTAATATCCGTGCCCTGCCCATCACCGACAGCATGTCGACAAAATACGGAGCCGTCGTGCGCCGTGTGAGCGATCGCCCGCGCAATCCGGGAAACAGGGCCAACCCTGAAGAAGCCGCTTACATTGAAGCCCTCAAAGCAGCCAAAGCAAAAGGGGAGGGCCTGCCCCCGCTTATTTCCGAAAAGGCGGCTTCCGTGACCGCTTACTACGCCATCGAAACCAATGATATGTGCCTGAAGTGCCACGGCGGAAAGGACATTCAGATTGCTCCCGAAACCCAAGCAGTGATCAATCAACGCTACCCGAAAGATCTCGCATACGGCTACGATGTCAACGAGATTCGGGGACTCTTCGTGGTGGAAATGCCGCGGTGAAGGCGCTGAATCTTTGCGGCTCCCGAGCGAGAGCGCACCGCATCGTACAGGCACTTCCCGCTTCGATGCATGCAAACGGAAGTGCGGAAGCAGGGGCAAAAAACATACACAACAAGAAATTATGACCCCCTCAAAAACAGCTACAGCGGCACAGGCTGCGATGTGGAATCAACGCTACTGCGCCGAAGAATACGCGTACGGAGAAGCGCCCAATGCGTACTTTGAAGCGCAATTGAAAAAACTCAAACCCGGAAAAATCCTTCTTCCGGCAGAAGGTGAAGGCCGAAATGCGGTCTTTGCCGCAAAATCGGGTTGGACCGTATCGGCCTTCGATATCAGCACGGAAGGGCAGAAAAAAGCGGCTCGGTTAGCACGTGAGCAAGGCGTTACGATGGACTACAGGGTAGGCGGACTTGACACACTCCGTTATCAGGAAGAAGAGTTCGACGCTGTGGCGCTGATTTACGCGCATTTCTCTCCGGAGCTGAAGTCGGAATACCATGGAGCATTCCGTAAATACCTGAAAAAAGGCGGTACGGTCATCTTGGAACTTTTCGGCAAAAACCATTTGAAATACAACCGTGTCGACCCCGAGGTCGGCGGCCCCAAAGACATCGATATGCTCTGCTCAGCCGATGAGATCGGAACGTATTATTCCGGATTTGAAGTAGCAGAACTTGAAGAGAAAGTAATCCGCCTCAGCGAAGGCCCTTGTCACAACGGTATCGGTTCGGTGGTCAGATTTACGGGGCGAAAATAAACCGCCCTGCTCGGTTTCAGGGCAGAGCGGGAGGCCTCCGACCCGGCCGGGAATTTTATATCTTCGAGGTCCACTTGCATCTCGTCGCTGCCGCGAAGGTGGTGGCCATACAATCTACATGAAACGAAAACCCGCGTATATTAAAGCCATTCTTCTGTCGGCGTCGTTTCTTGCACTCCCGCTCGCGATTTTTTTCTCTCCGGGATCTGCAAAGAGCACTTGTACCGCGGGCTTCGCAACGTGTACCTCAACGTGCACGGAGGCCCGCTTCTTCGCTTCCGCATCAGCGGACGGCAACCGGTTTTTTCCGCAATGTGCTTGTGCAGGTCTCTTCTCTGAGCGGGTACAATCTGTCGGTTCAGATGCCGGACAGCAGGAGAGACTTGAAGCGCTGATTTCGGAGGTATCCGAGATGTCGGTCTACGGCCATACATCCCTTGCGTCCCGGCTCCAAAGCATCGGGATGGCTTTGGAGAATTCAGACTACGAAGCCTATGAACGCTCAGTGAACCTCTTGCGGACGGATATCGAGCATTTGAACAATGCTGACAAGCAGCGGCTGATCGACCTGATGAAGCATTACGCGGAAGTCTAAGCCGTTGTCACCTCCCGCATCCGAAACTCCTGCGGGTTTTCGGACCTGAAGGCCTTCATCTGCTCGGCTCTGAATTGTCCGGGATCTTTCGGGTTTGGAAGCACGACAGCTCATTGCGCGAACCTGACCCGTCCCGCGGAATACCCCTCTGCAACCCGCCGGGAGTTCCCGATTCCGGGGCATTCCTCCGCTTTTCGCATTCCCCGTTCCTGCGCTTCCTGCGTTGCCGGATGCTCGATATCCGACTCCCGCAACCGTGATCTCCGATGCCCCGCTCCACCTTGCGGCTATTGCAAGCCACAATGAAATCAATACCTTTAAGCCAACCAAAACCACCGATTTATGCACCCACAGAAAGTCCTTCGCGCATTCGACAAACATGTAACGACCTGGAAAAAAATTATCAACGCCTACGATATAGCAGCGCTCAGAATGAAACCGGATGCGCAGAGCTGGTCACTCGGTCAGGCCTGTATGCACGTCATCGTGCTTCACGATAAGTTTTACATGCACAATATTCGGATTTGCTTCGAAGGGAAGGAAGGCGCATCAACCTCCGGAAAGGGCAAGAATGCCATGGGCAAAATCATCTTTTTCTTTAAGTCCATTCCGCCCGTCAAGGTGAAGATGCCCGAGCGTGAGTACATTGAACCTCCGCAACCCGAGAGCTGTGAGCAGTTGCGCTCCGAACTTGACGGGCTCAGCACCTCCATGGCATCCGTGGCGCAACAACTGCCCGAGGCCGATCTTTCCGTCCGCTCCGAGCATCCCCTCCTCGGCATGCTCCACGCGGGAGAGTGGTTCGAAGGTGCGGAATTTCACATTCGGCACCACCTTTTACAGGCGCGCCGAATCATGAAGTACCTCGATTTCGTAACCGCCTGAGTCCTTTTGCGCCCTCGGATAGCCGAAAGGTGATTGCGCTTTTTTTTCCGGCCGCTTCTTGCTCAGTTCCGCAATTTGCGGGCCTGTTCAATCCGCTCGATCTGCTGCATATGTCTCCTCATGTGGTTCACGTAAAACAGAAAGGTGTCGCCCAATTTCAAACGGATGAGGTTAGAGATTGAAATCTTGACTTTCACTTTGTTCAGACTCACTTTTCGCGCGCTTCGAAGCAGGGCTGAAAGTGACGCCTGCTGATCGATGAAGCGGTCGATTTCCGAGAGTTCGAGGTCGGAATTCAGCGGGTTCTTATCCTTGAAAGTTTTCATTTTGTTCAGCTTTCCTTTCGGCAGCATACTTTTTGCAAAATACCCGCCGAGCAGGCCGCTTTTGAAGGAGGATTCCGGTGAAGTCGCGGACCGGTGGATTGCGCGTTCAATTTCCGGAAGGTAGTAATCGCCGTAGAGGTTGAGGTGCGCGAGGCATTCCGAAATATTCCACGCATCCGGAGCCGGACGCCATGTTAATGCAGAGGATTCTTCTTCTTTCAGCTTCTCGGCAGCGCGCGAGATGTCTGCAGTCTTGCGGAGGAGATCGTCGATGAGTGCTTCAGATTGCATGGGTCCCGGAGTTTGGTCCAAAGTTCTGCAATCGCCGTGTCAATTTCCTTGATCGGGATCAAGACTTTTTGAGCCTCGATAAAGTTTCGGGCGTCATTCTCAGGTAATTTGCAATGTATTTGTTCGGAATTTCCTGAAAAAGACGGGGACTGCGCGCGCGTACGCGCAGGTAGCGCGCTTTCGGAGAACGGGTGTGCAGGTCGATCTCTCTTTCGAGTTGCTGCACGGCCAAGTCTTCTAAGACCGAAATCCACATTCCCTTGTTTTCTTCCTGTTCGAGAAATGCGTCGATGCTTTTTTTCGCAATGATTTTGACCGTGGTTTTTTTGACGGCTCGGATCATGAGGTCGGAGGGACGGCCGTTCATAAAGGAGTCTAAGGCAGTGATCAGGTTGCCGGTGTAGCCGAACCGGACGGTGCGCTCCTCGCCCCCGTCAATGATAAAGACTTGCAGGCTGCCGCTTTCTACGTAATACGCACACCTGTCTGTGTTGCCCGCGCTTTTGAGCAGCTCATTCCTCTTCAGGGTGCGGGTGCGATCGGAAAGTTCGATCAAGCTTTGCATCTCAGTTACGGGGAGTATTGGTCCGTTTCAAATGTATGGACTATTTTTCTCGCGGCGGGAGGACACCGCTTCGGCAGAAATGAGGAAGGCCCGGCGGTCTACTTATACTCGGGGTCCGCGTCAATTATACAAGCCGCCCCTATTTAGTGTCTGTCCATACAGTCAAGAGGCCGGATCATAAAGTTCAGTAGCAAGGCGCACGCAGAACCGACCGTAGGGAGCTCACGAAAACCGATAAAAACATACAATGATTGAGTAATTTAAAAACAATGAGTCCGTACGGATGACTGTTTTCAATCCAAGTGCAACGCCGCTAATGGACTTTATGGACAGACTCTGTTTAGGATTCCCCCTTTGCGAAAACCTTTTCTTCCCGAGGAATTACTTTATGTTGTGATCCGGCTATATTTACGGGCATTAAACTGCATCGATGTGCGCATTTTACTGATTGTCGTCCTTCTCCTGTTCACGGAATCGATCCGTGCACAGAACTATTGGGGGCGTACGCAAGCGGGTAATAATGTGGACGAAACACTGGATGTAACCGGCGATGCTGCAGGCAATTCTTTTGCCACCGGCTACTTCAGCACTTTGGCTTCGATCGGCGGCACGGATCTCACCTCTGCGGGCCTCACCGATATCTTTGTAACCCGTGTGAATGCCGACGGCAATACGGCTTGGAGCATCCGCGCAGGGGGATCGGGCTCTGACCGAGGGCTCGGAATCACCGCCGACGGTGACGGCAATATTTTCGTATGCGGCTATTTCACGGGCACCGCATCCTTCGGCGGGGGAGTCAGCGTAGCCGCCAATGCCGGCTCTCAGGACGCCTTTACGGCAAAATACGGCAGCGACGGCGCCCTGCAATGGGTGCGGGCCGGCGGGAGCAGCGGCAACAGTGACCGCGCCAATGCCGTAGCTGCAGATGCTCAGGGCAATGTGTACGTGACGGGCCAATTCAGCGGAAGCGCGGTATTCGGAACTGAAGTGATCAATTCTGCCGGTGCTTCCGCCGATGTATTTACCGCCAAGTACAGCCCCGACGGGGACCTGCTCTGGGTGCGCAGCGGATCCGGACCCTCCGCGGCCCGCGGCCTCGGAATTACCGTTGACGGTCAGGGCGCCGCCTATGTATGCGGAACTTTCAGCGGCAACATCACCTTCGAAAATGCTTACAACACCACCATCCTCAATGCCCTTTTCGTGGTGAAATACAATCCCGACGGGAGCGAGGCCTGGATGCGTTATGCCGGCGGAAGTGAGCAGAGCATCGCCTACGACATCACCTCCGACGGCAACCGCGTATACCTCGTCGGCGATTGCGGACAGGCCATTTCCTGGCCGAATACCCCGGGCACACCCTCCATCAATACAGGCAGCGACAACGCCGTATTCCTCGCCGCACTCGACGGGGCCGGCAGCCTCGTATGGGGCGCTTCGAAAGGGTCGGATTCTCCCGTTTCCGGAAGGGCCGTACACCACAGAAACGGGGAGTTGGCAGTGGCGGGACACTACGAATGCACCTTTGACGGGCTGAGCGAGGAGTACGGCGAGGCCAATTTCAACAGCATCGGTTTTCGCGATGTATTCGTGATGCGCTACACGACGAACGGAGCCTTCCTCCGCGCCCAAAATTTCGGTTCGCGCACCTCGGAACAGGCCTCCGGTGTGCACATTCATCCGGACGGTATTGAGGCGGTATCCGGCACCTTTACGGGAAATATGCACGTGCCCGCAGTTTCGGGGTCAGGCTACCTCGGCTTTAATCCCAATCCGCAATTTACGGGCACGGGAACCTACTGTGGCGACCCCGATTACGGACTCTTCAGAAGAATCAACGGAGCGGGCTCGGAAGACGGCTTTCTGATCAAAGCCCTCGCGCCCGAACGCGAACCTTACGACTACTACCGCAGATTCGGCTCGGCTTGTGACCGCAGTGTCCCGCAGGCCTGCGCTTTCCGGGGGCTCTCTCCGTGGCCCCCGATATGCCCGGATACCATTTCGGGCTGCTCACCCGTATTGGTGACCGCAACAAATTATGCCGACCATGCAGGTCAAGTGGGGTACTCAAGCAGTGTGCAGTGGAGCACGGGCGCCGCATTCAGTCCGATTGAGGTCGGTTCTTCCGCCACGGTGTCGGCTGTATTTACAAGTGAGGACGGCTGCTACACCGCAGAAACCCCCGACCTGTACGTCGAGGTATTCCCTAACCCGCCTTTTCCGCTGATCAGCGACGATGTGGTCGTGAATGACGAGGCCCTCGTCACCGAAACCATCGTGATCTGTCCGGGTGAGATCGTTGAGTTGACAGGTCATTCGGATTTTCCGGGCGTTTGGTCCTCGAGCGCACTGCCCAACAACGTTGCGGCGGAAAGCATACAGGTTACGGACGCCGGATCCTACAACTATACCGTCACAAACGAATTCGGATGCACCCGTGCAAACACAGTACTGCTGGAGGTGGAAGCAGTATTAACCGTGGAGAATCCCGTATTGAACATCAGCACTACCTCGGGCGACACGCTGCGGCTCTGTCCCGGCGAAAGCCTCAATGCGGATGTCACGGAAGGAAATGCTGTTGTTCCTGCCGATCAGTACAATTTTGAGTGGAGCAGCGATCCGCCCGGCCTGTCTTCAACCGGCAACGGCATATCTTTTTCTCCCCCTGCCTCGGGATGGTACACCATTTTCGTGGAGTTGAGTTTCGATTCGACGTTCACAGAATGTCTCGATTTCGAATTTTTCGAAGCATTGAGCGATTCTGTTTACGTGGAGCTTTTGCCGGGGCCGTCGGTATCAGTTCAACTCGGCGATGTGCCGGCTGTAATCTGCCCGGGTGATACGGTGGCCGTGGCGGTCCTTACCGAAGCGGAGAACCTCAACCTTTTCGGGACAGCATCTTCCGCGGTAGAGGGCGACACTATACTGGTGACCTCTTCGGGAAGTGTGGGAGTCATCGCCTCCGTAACAAATGAATTCGGCTGCACTGCCTCAGCGGTGAACACGTTCAGCATATCCGGTCCCGCGGATCCTTCCATCGTATCATCCCCCTCGCCGGCGGTGGTATGCCCGGGCGACAGCGTGCTGCTCACTGCCTTCACACCGGCCGACTCTGTTTTTTGGTCGGGACCCGACGGTACTTTTGCCGAAGGCGGTACAGCTTGGGTCAGCCAGCCGGGCGATTATTTTGCCGTAGCGCAATTCTATCCCGGCTGCGCCTTGGTGAGCAATACTCTCGATGTGGCCGAGTATGCCACACCCTTTCTCCTTGCGGAAAACGGGGCCATTTGTCCCGACAGCACTTTGGTGATCGCGGTCAATACCGTTCCGGGCTCCGACATTACCTGGGGGCCCCCTTTTGACGGAAGCGGCGCTGCCGAGCAGGAGGTGGACGGCCCCGGTGAATACACCGTTCAGGTGGAGTCTTGCGGATTCGTGACCGAGCTGAGCATTTTGGTGGAGCAGGCCGAAGATACGCTGGCCCTTTTCTTTACCGACACCGTTCCCGTGTGCGCAGGCGATACGGTGTGGATCGCCGCATCTTCGGGTTTTTTCGATTTTTCCTGGACAGGTGCCGCGGGGCAGGGGCAAACGGCATATACCCTCACCCCGGGCCCCGTGATCGCGGAAGCCCTTGACCAATTCGGCTGTCCCTACACTTCCGATGCGGTCAATGCGGAATTTGAACCGGTGCCTGATGCGCCCGAGATAAACTTCGAGCAGCCCTGTATCGGGGATCCGGTCATCCTGGAGGCAGAGTCTGCCTATCCCGTCACCTGGTACACGGATTTTCCCGATGTACCTGTGTTTACGGGCAATGTTTTTGCGCTCGACTCGGCCGTTGAGGTGCTCACCCTGATCGCGGATGCCGAGGGGCCGTGGTGCAGGAGTGATTCGACGCTCCTGCAAGTTGTACCCAAGCCGAGACCGGAGTTGCCCTTTCCGCTCACGGATGCCCCCGTGTGTACGGGAACTTCTTTTGTGCTCGAGGTGCTCTCCCCGGAGGAAGATGTCCTTTACGTTTGGCGTCGCGACGGGCAAACGGTGGGCTCTGGAGCGCTCGTTTCTGTTTTTGCCGCCTCGACGGCTCTTGAAGGTACCTACGCCGTTACGGGCTCGCTGGACGGATGTCCGGGCGATACGGCGGAGATTGCCGTGACCCTGATCGAGACGGTGCCGGCCGTACTTCCTCCCGATACGGCCATGTGCATGACCCCTGATTTTTCGGTTGCTCCGGATACTGTTTTTGCGGAATATCTGTGGCATGACGGCTCCGAGCTGCCCGAATACGCACCGCAGGAATCCGGATCGATCACCGTGCAAACTACCGACCCGAACGGGTGCAAGTCCTTTGACGAAATGCTGATCGAATGGTACGACTGCGAGCCCGTGGTGCCGAATGTTTTCACCCCGAACGGCGACGGCCGAAACGACCTTTGGATTCCGCAACTCGCACCGGGTCTCAGCCTGCGCATGGTGGTGTACAACAGGTGGGGCGTATTGGTGTACGAATCTGACCGCACCGGGCAATGGTGGAACGGCAACTACCTGCAAACGGGCGAACCCTGCCCGGAAGGGGTGTACTACTACATCTTGGAGTACCTGCCTTTGGACTTGGTCATGCGACAGATGGCCGGCCCCCTTACCCTTGTCCGAGATTAGCACGGATACAGGGGCTGCCCGGGATTTGCAAAACATGAGTTTCATTTTTTTCCCGAAAAGGGGGTGTCAGGACACCGCAGCGACTGAAAACCATCGAGGCGTAACGATTTTTGTCCGCGAAGCCAAAACCAATACGTCTTGATCAGGAAAAGAATCGGCTGTTGTCCAAATTTTCGGGGGTGCAGAGCACAGCGATTTGCGCTTTGTTATTGATCACCTGTTCGCACTCGGCGCGGTTGAGTTTGGCATTGACGGGTGGCTCAGCCATGGAGATGGCGATCAGGTCTGCACCCTCCGTTTCGGCAAATTTCAGGGTCTGCTTTGCAATGCCCGCGGAGAAGACTTTCGGTAATTCCTCCGTTTCGCGGAATGTAACCGCCGATTCTGTGAGGAGTTTTCGCGCGATGTCTACATGGGCCGCTACCTTGTCGCGGTCGGTCATGGGGTGGTGGAGGGCATAGAGCATCACCTCGCTGCCAAACCGTTTTGCGAAAGAAATCACAGACTTCACTTTTTGATCAAAGGGCGCGATGTCATCGACGGGTACGAGGATTTTCCGAAATCCGTCGGTAACGGGAGTATCGCTCTGAACCGCCACGGCAGGCACCCGAAGATTTTTCAGGACGCGCAGCATCCTCGCACCGAAAAGGTGCTGGGCCAAGCCCCGAACGCCGTAGGAGCCGATGACGGCAAATTGGGCATTGAGCCCGTGCACCAGTCCCGCCAGGTCGTCTTCGAGGTCACCGATCTCCACGGCGTAATCGATTTCGAGGTCGCGGCTTCGGCGCAGCTCCGCACATACGGCTTTTGCTTTCTCCTCGGCTGCCGCCGCCTTGCTTTCGGAATCGGCGATGTGCAATAAAGTGATCGGACGTTCGAGCAAGGTGCTCAGGGCAACAGCCTGGTCCAATGCCCGAGCGGATGCTTCCTGAAAATCGGACGGTACAACGATGCGCGTGGTGCTCATGGAGATTAGTTTTGGCGAAAAGTACAAATTCGTTTCGATACGGAGGGCATCCCGATTTGGCGAAGCGGTACATCACCGGAGGGCAAGAATCGCGGTCTTGATCAGAGGTCGATTCGGCAAGTTACTTTGCCTGAGAAAAGAACGGAAGCCTGTATCTCAGTATTTCCCGAAAGGGGCTGTCAGGGAGTGTCTTGAGCAAGCCTCACCGGGTAGTATATTTCGGTAATCCGCTCTGCCGGATCAGGTTGGTCCTCAGGATTGGTGACAAAAACCTCCCAAGGCACACCGGCGAATTCGTAATCACTTGCGGCGATGTGCTTGTGCATATGGTTGTGGGCATCGCCCATATCTTCATACGGGCCGCGGTAGCTGATCATCATGGTGGGCCCTCCGTAGGTCATTCCGCGTGCGATGTTATCGCTTTCCGGCTTGGCGGAGGCGGAGGCAATACCGACGCTGACTTCCGTTTCGCCCGAGGCTTCATCCCATTCGTGAAAGATCGCAAAAGGCGGGTCGGTCACCTTTGCGGCATCAGGGCCGAGGTGTCCCGGGATTTTGCCGAAGCGCATCCCGAAGAACTCGCTTGACATTTCGCTCATTGCGATTCGCTCTCTGATGTAGAAGTACGGTTTAGATTTCACTTCTTTCACGACCACTTCAAAACTCGGGGAGGCTTTTGCGGCATTTTCCGACAATTCTTTGAGCTTGGCAAGGCCGCTTTCAAAATCGGGGCCCATCATCTCTTCCATGTCTTTCTGCCCCATCCAAAAGAGATAGCCCGGCAGTTCACCGCTTACACTCCATGCGGCGCGGGTTCCGCCTTCCGTCGGTGAGAACTTCCACCGGATCACGGATTCGGATTGCCAAGGCTCCTCAAAGACCGGTCGGCTTTTAATCGAGGTGTGGGGCTCGGTTTCGAGAATTTCCGGAAATCCGGTCCCCACCTCGTCATTTCCTTTCCGAGAGTACTTGGCGCCCGGCCCCGATTCCGGACCTTCGTAGCTCTTTTCCATGTCACGATCCATGGCTTCCCAAGGTGACCGGGCATCGCGGTTTTTGTGGTTGTTGATTTGTTCAAAAATCAGGTCGGCCGGTGCTTCGATAGTGATTTCACGGCTGACTTCTTAGGGGGTTGGCTTGCAACTTGTCAGCGCGATCATCGCCGCACATGACAGAAAGATCAGGTTTTTCATCGTTCGGAGGATTAGATTCAACAACTTTGCAGTAAATTACCGAGCAAAAACGGGCTTATGCTAAGGACCCTAAGGCATTCAAAGGTATGCACTCTCCGGAATTTTTCCGCAAGACTTTGCTTTCAGAAGGTTTTTCTTCCGGCAAAAGCCGTGTTGTGCTCGGCTAACGATATGGAATAAAAGCAGCAACGCTCGAATTAAAATCAAATTTCCGCTGTCCATCTTCGTTTAAACTAAAACCACCAAAATGAAACCGCAAATCCTTCTCATTTTCGCATTGCTCACGGGTTTCGCAACATATGCCCAAGAACCGCCTAAGGTTACGGATGAGGGTGACAATGAGCTGAAAATAAATCTGGCGTACCTTCTTTTTGAGATTGTCGAGCTGAATTATGAACGCCTGATCACCGATGAGATCGGTGTGGGATTGGGGGCGAGTGTTTGGTTTGGAGGGAACTCCGACATCGATTTTATGTTCAACCCCTATTTTCGCTTTTATCCGATCGATGCCGACAGGCGGGCGACATCCTTTTTCATCGAGGGGAATGCAGGTTTTTTGGGTGGCAGGGAGTTGATCAGTTTTCATACCGAAAACGGATGGGACAGCAGGGAGGATAACTTTGTACGGGGAGGTGCGGGGATTGCCGTCGGGGCCAAATTTTTGTCCAAAGGCAATTTTCTCGCGGAAGGCTATCTCGGCATCGGACGCATTTTCGGCACGCCGAGTTTTCCGGATGTCTATCCGCGGGTGGGGGTGACTTTCGGTAAGCGGTTTTGAAAAAGGGTGAATTTCCTGCGGTCGTTTTGATCAAGCGGTCCGGGTGCGGGGAGGCGTGAATTCGGACGCAGTTTCCACTTCGTATGCTGATGGATTTTGACCTCGTGTATGTATGATTTCGGCTCCGGCCGAGATATTTGCTCAGGGCCACACTCGAAAGAGAGCAGCAGATTACCTCACGGATAAACGCCCTCATGCCTGCGCATGCCCTGCCGCGCCAACCAAGCAGTGGGGCTCACCCCCTCCGTTTGCTTAAAGAGCCGAGAGAAGTAATTCAGGCTGCTGAATCCGCTGTCGTAGCAGGCCTGCGTGGCGGTGCGTCCTTGCTTGAGGAGGCGCTTGGCACGACGGATGCGCTCTGAATTGATAAACTGCACGGGGGTTTCGCCGAGTTCGCGGCGGAATGCCCGAAAAAATTGTGCGCGAGAGAGACAGGCCCTTTCGGCCAAATCGTCTGTGTGAAGGTTTTCCGTGAGGTTGCGGCGGATGTATTGGACCACGTGGGCCAATCGGTTGCGCGTACTCAGACTGTCGGCATTGGCCAGCAGGAAGTGCCGCGCATGGGTCTGCATCAGCATGGCGATGAGTTCGCGGGTGGTATTGCCGGCCAGCATCTGCCTGCCGTAGTCATTTTCCACCAGCACGCGGATCAGACGGTTGAGGCTATCCTGCACACCGATATTGTTGAGCAGAAGAAAATTGTCCTTGTTCCATTCCCACATCCCGCGGTCCGTTTTGGGAAAGTACTCATTGAGCCATTCCATGGTGCTCTGTACGAATCCGCTGCTGATTTCCAAGGCCATGCACTGGGTGGGGTTTTCAGCGGTGGCTTCCGGAAAGTCGATATACATCAACTCGGAAGCGGGCATAACGATGGTTTCCCCCGGAGTGAACGCGAAAGGAGCACGTTCGTTGAGGTGCATGATTTTTTTGCCCTGAATCATCGACACCACAACAGGGTTGTCAAATTTTAAGTCAAAACTCTCGGTAGCACGCCGGGTTTCAAAAACGTTGAGCACGGCGTGATCGGCAGGGTGGGAAGTGCGGTGCTCAACGTCCGATTTCGGGGCGCTGAAGATTTTGTGCTTTTCCTTTAGATTGATTCCGTTTAGCATGCCTAAATATAAGTGTTTTCAGCACACCAATTGCAGGGTTTTCACAAGATTTTTAAATCGATGATACGATTGTGCTAATCCTTGCGACTGCTGTGGGGCTGTTTGCGCTTTTGATATGGCAAATTTGTCCTGAATCAAAAAATAATGTTATGTCAACACAAACAGTAGAGGCGCCGCAGAGCACCAGGCTCGCCCGCCCGGAATTCAAAGAGAAATACGGCAATTACATCGGAGGTAAGTTCGTAGAGCCCGCAGGAGGAGAGTACTTCGATGCCATCTCACCCATCGACGGAAAACCTTTTACGAAAGTGGCCCGCGGCAAAGCAGCCGATATAGAAATGGCCATCGACGCAGCCCACAAAGCATTTGAGAGCTGGGGAAAGACGAGCGTTACCTACCGAAGCAATATTTTGCTGAAAGTAGCCGATAAAATCGAAGAAAACCTCGAATACCTGGCACGCGTGGAGACCGTGGACAACGGTAAAGCTGTGCGCGAGACCATCAACGCCGACCTGGCCCTCGTAGTAGACCACTTCCGCTACTTTGCCGGTGTGATCCGCGCTGAGGAAGGCAGTGTGTCGGAGCACGATGAATTCACGGTCTCCATGAACATTAAGGAGCCCCTCGGAGTGGTGGGACAGATCATTCCCTGGAATTTCCCCCTGCTCATGGCCACCTGGAAAATTGCTCCGGCACTCGCCGCCGGTAATTGCACCATCGTAAAGCCGGCAGAACAAACGCCTGCTTCCATTATGGTACTCATGGAGCTCATCGGCGACCTCATTCCCGAAGGTGTGCTCAATGTGGTAAACGGATTCGGCCCCGAGGCCGGAAAGCCGCTGGCACAATCACCGCGCATCCAAAAAGTGGCCTTCACGGGAGAGACCACCACCGGACGCCTCATCATGCAGTACGCATCTGAGAACCTGAACCCTGTGACCATGGAGCTGGGCGGTAAGTCGCCCAACATATTTTTCCCCTCTGTCATGGATGCCGACGATGAATTTTTTGACAAGTGCATCGAAGGTGCCGTGCTCTTTGCGCTGAATCAGGGCGAGGTGTGTACATGTCCGAGCAGAATGCTGGTGCACGAGAGCATCTATGAGAAATTCATGGACCGCGTCATTCAGCGCACCGAAGCCATCAAAATGGGCCACCCGCTCGACACCACCACCATGATGGGTGCGCAGGCCTCCCAAGACCAGTTTGACAAAGTGATGAATTACTTTGACATCGGTAAGCAGGAGGGTGCAGAGGTGCTGACCGGAGGTACCGCAGCCAATCTGAACAGCGGCTTGGAAACGGGGTACTACATCAAGCCTACCATCCTCAAAGGACACAACAAGATGCGGGTATTCCAGGAAGAGATCTTCGGTCCGGTGACCTCAGTGACCACCTTCAAGACGACTGAAGAAGCCGTAGAAATTGCCAATGACACCCTCTACGGACTCGGTGCCGGTGTGTGGAGCCGCGATGCCCACGAGTTGTATCAAGTGCCCCGCGCCGTTCAGGCCGGTCGCGTTTGGGTGAATTGCTACCACGCTTACCCCGCGCATGCACCTTTCGGCGGATACAAGCAGTCGGGCTTCGGCAGAGAAAATCACCTGATGATGCTCAACCACTACCGCCAAAACAAAAACATGCTGATTTCTTACAACAAGAACAAGCTGGGATTCTTTTAAACGACGATCACATGATTCCCCGGCCCGCCGGCGGTGGGTCGGGGATATTTTTTATAACACAAAATACTCAAATATTTATGCTGCCTCGAAAAATGAAAGCCATTGTGGCACGAAAATTCGGTGACCCCGTTTCCATTGAAGAGATGCCGGTGAAAGAACCCGGCGACGATGAAATACTTGTCAAAGTCATGGCCAGCGGCGTATGCCATACAGATCTGCATGCCATCGATGGTGATTGGCCCGTTAAGCCTAATCTGCCGCTCATCCCCGGACACGAAGGTGTGGGCTACGTGGCCGCAGCGGGTAAAAATGTGAAAAATGTAAAGGAGGGCGATGCCGTAGGCGTGCCTTGGCTTTATTCCGCCTGCGGCACATGCGACCATTGCATCACAGGGTGGGAAACGCTCTGTGAGTCACAGAAAAATGCAGGTTACAGCGTGGACGGCGGATACGCAGAATATGTTTTGGCTGACCCGCGTTACGTAGGTCATTTGCCTTCAAATGTCAATTTCAACGAAATTGCGCCGATTCTCTGTGCCGGCGTAACCGTCTATAAGGGTCTGAAAGAAACGGATACCAAACCCGGAGAGTGGGTTGCCGTATCGGGTATCGGCGGACTCGGGCACTTGGCTGTGCAGTACGCCAAAGCTATGGGGCTGAATGTGGCGGCCATTGATGTGGCAGATGACAAGCTGAATCTCGCCAAAAAACTGGGTGCAGACCTCACCGTGAATGCCGCGGAACAGGACCCGGGGGCATTTTTGAAAAAAGAAACAGGTGGAATGCACGGTGCACTGGTAACCGCTGTTGCTCCTCAAGCTTTCAGTCAGGCACTGGCCACCTTGCGCAGAAAAGGAACCTTGTCCATGAACGGCATTCCTCCCGGCAGTTTTGAACTCGATATTTTCAGCGCCGTTCTGAACCGCATTACCATTCGCGGATCCATTGTCGGTACCCGAAAAGACCTTCAGGAATCCATTGATTTTGCAACGGCGGGCAAAGTGAAATCCACCGTTAAAACAGCCAAAATGGAGGACATCAATAACGTTCTCGATGACATGAGAAACAATACGATCGAAGGCCGCATGGTGATGGAGATTAACGGATAATTTGCGTTTGGTTCGGCGGTCTCCCGGGTCGGCGCGGGCCGAGCTGCGATATGAGGATACTTATTGAGCAGTTCTGCTTTTTTCCGAAATTTGAAGTCAGGTAAATTGATTCCCGTCAGGATAGGGCGGGGCTGCGCGAAATGCCGAAATCAATTGTTTTGCTCATGTATTTCCTTTTATTCATCCATCCTAAAACCGTACAGCAAAAATGCCACACAAAAGAATAGCCATCACCGATAAAGCCAAAGCCCTCATCGATCAGATCAAAGCCGACCACGGCGAGCTGATGTTTCACCAGAGCGGCGGATGCTGCGACGGCTCCACGCCCATGTGTTTTCCGAAAGGTGATTTCAAAACGGGCCCTTCCGACGTGCGCCTCGGTGAGGTGTACGGCTGCGAATTTTTTATGAGCGCCTCTCAGTTCGAATACTGGAAGCACACCCATCTCACGCTGGACTGCACCGAAGGCCGCGGTTCAAGTTTCAGCCTGGATATCCCTTACGGAAAAAGGTTTGTGATCAAGAGCCGCCTGTTCAGCGAGGAGGAAACCGCCGATCTCGAAGAAGCAACCCGAGGGGAGTAGAATACCGATCACTCGTAACTGCAGGTACAGTTTGTTTCGGGATCTCCCGAGCCCATTGAAGTGCACAAGGGGTTGCACAAAGACGACAGGATAGCCGCACTGGTGCCGCATTCGATCGTTTGCGTGCCGCCTACCCACGGCCCGATACAGGTGCATCTGAGGCACACTTCATCGACCGTTATTTCGCGCTGCGTGGTTTGTTGCCCGCCGCCGTTAAATGTGACCAATAATGTCACCGTGTAATTTCCGGGCGCTGCATAAAAGTACTCAACCGTAGGTACGATCTGTGACACCTCGTCCCCGTTGCCGAAATTCCATTGGTACCCTACTGCATTTTGGCTGCATGACGCGTCAAACTCGGCCGTCCCGTCGTCAATCATCAGGTTAAAACAAGCTTCGTTGTTGTCCGAATCATCGTCATCGCTGCATGAGGTGAACAGGAGGGAGGCTGTGATGACTGCGAGCGCCGCGTACCCCAATGTGCTGAGTATTGCTTTCATTCTTTATTCTTGAGGTGCAAATATAGCGAATTAACAGATTGCCGCTCAATCTTTCACACAGCGCACCGAGGCTCCGAACACTTTGTAAGCTTTCATGCGCAGGGCTTTTCGCTTATTGCTGCTGAGCTGAATAGCCCATGCCCGCTCTTCTTCGTCGTCTGTTTCCGTGGTACTCCACCACACCCCGGATACGTGACGGTTTGTGAATTGACCGTTGAACATACAATAGCCGCCGAACATCCCGGTAAATCCGCTTCGGTTATTGCCCGTCCCGCTTCGGATGTCATTTCTTGATGCCTTCATTTTATGTCCGGCATCTTTTCCCAGGTGATTGATGAGATCTTCCCATTCATCATCGGTCGGAATGTGCCAGCCCTCGGGCGCCAGTCCGCGCGGATCGCTGATGGCGTACCAGTTGTACAGTTTTCCGAATTTGCCTTGCAAGGTGCTGTCATGGTTCATATAGCACCATGCGGGTCTTTTTTCTTCCGCCGCTTGCTTCCACTCCTCGGGAGTGGTCGCGTGGTAGATTTTGTCACCGTTGCGAAAGACCGGTGTATTCAGGTTTTTGGTGGTCCACACCTGATCCCCAATGGCCACAGTTTCGGCATCGGAACCTCCGCCGCTCATTGCGCAGCCCCCGATGAGCAGCATGCACATGAAGACGGTACATAGTGTGAAAGCCCTGCCTCCTTGTTTGATCGTATTCACCTTTGTCATCGCTGTATTTTTCTTTTTCATGCGGCGCAAAGGTAGGGGTTTCGGTTCTTTTCGGAAATATCGCAGCCGCGTGACGCGACCTGTGAGCGGCAAAGGCCTCACTATTTGCAGCCAAGTTTCTTTTTCTGCAAGCCAGGGCTTTCCGGGCGTCCTTCACTCCACCACCACTTTCACCGTGCCCTTTTCGCTCTTGAGCAGATAAAGTCCGGCAGGAAGTCCTTCCAAGTCTACCTTGCCGTTTTGCGAGGTGCGGCTGCGTTTTTTGAGGCGGCCGTCGGAGCCGTAAATACGGATGGCTGCCAAAGGGAGCGACCGATCGCCGTGACGCAGTTCCGTGCTTTTCGATGCAGGATTCGGTACTGCCCGCAATTCCTCTCGGGAGGTCTCGGGTTGGGCCGCGGTGCTCAGTACGCCGCAGTTCTCGAGCTTGGCGTTGAGCTGCTCGATCAGTGCCCACAGGTAAATGTGGTAGTCTTTCCGGTGGTAGCCCCAAAAGGTGTAGAGCGGGTGCTCCGCTTCGGAAGCCAGATCGTCGGGCCGCTGATCGCCGGGTGCGGAAGTATGCGTCAGGAAGAACCCGACTTCTTGCGGACCGTTCCGCTGATAACGAATGCTGTACAGGCCGTCGAATGCTACAAAGCCTGTCCCGGTACCGTAGCTGTCGCCGCCGTTGGGCGCAATGTAGTGGCGAAGCGGCACAGCGTCGGTGCCGTAGTAAAGCGAATCTTGAAAGAACCAATCTTCTTCCGGGTCGATCACCCGATCCACCCAGCCGCTGTCTGCAGCCAAAGGGCTGAAGGCGGGGTGGCCCGCATTCATGCCTGCAGTTTGGCCTTCACTGTACGACCGCCAGGTCATGATGCAGTGGCACTGCGCCAAGTCAGTGCAGAGCTCCAGCCCATCCCACCAGGCACCCGGCCCCGTTCCGGGCAGGTCGTACACGCTGACCATACCCGCCGGTACGGCGGCTACCATGCGCGATTTCAGCACGGCGTCGCCGGCTATTACATCCTGCAAAAGCATGGACAGCAGGTAAGATCCCTGGGAGTGTGCGGCGAGGATAAAGTCATTTCCGCCGTTCTCCTGCGCAAGATAGTGTAGGAAGGCCGCGCGCACGTCGCCGTATGCCGTGCTGAGTGCTGCGGCTTGGGCCACAGGTTCGGGTGTCCCCAAAAATACGGGAGGCGTGGCCTGCCGATAACGCGGTGCGTAAAATCGCCCGTATTTCGCCAAAAGGCCTGCCTGTGCGATGATGCCCGTGAAGATATCGACCGCAGGCTGCGCATTCAGCGGCACATTGCCGGGTGCTGTGTAGGTCTCGGATAGGTAGGTGGGATGCACGAAAAAAACATCTGTACCCGTGTTTTCCGCAGCGCGGTTTGCAAATTCGATGATACTGTCGATTTGCATTTCGGCATCGAATACGGCCACGTCGAGGTTGTATTCGGCCAAAGGGTTGATGAGCTTATCGGGGTGAGCGGCCCAATTGGTGAGGAAGTTGTAGTCCGGCTGTGACTGCAGGGGAGCAGGGCCGGAAATCGCAGTAAGGACGAGGAATACGCAGCACAGCCCCCGCGAAAATTCAAAGATACGGCTGAAGCTTTTCTTCACGTAATCGGGCAGAATACCGGCGCGATGCATATTCAAATTTAGGAAATGCACAGGATACAAGTCTCAAAAACGTACCGTTCATTTTAATTCGCTTCTCCGACAGCAGTCGTACTTGTTTAAAATTTCGATCTCTCCAAAAGGGACTGTAATCGTAAACTTCAGTTTGATAGTTTATTACTTGGTTCCGCGGGTTTTATTCGGGATTTCCCGGTCCATCGGCCCGACTACTTCGAAGCGAAGGGGGGACTATCGGCTTTTACTTTTTCAGTAAAAGTTTCTCCCGGATTTTTCATGCTTATCCGGTCCGATAGATTACTTTTGCCTTTATAAATCTGCTTGTAACGAATTCTGTGAGATCAGATTGGTGCGGATATAACCAAATTGTCTTTATGCTTCTGAGTCGCATTGTTTACGTGATATTTGCTTCGGCCCTCCTGGCCTTTTCGGGCTGCAGCCCGTCTGAAAATGAATTCGTCGACGACTTTGATTTGGTGTTCACCTCATACGACACCAACTACAGCTACTCGGGTAAGCGAACCTTTTTCCTGCCGGATTCGGTGGTGATTATCGGTCCGGCCGAAGACAATGCCGAGGTGCACCGCTTCGATGCTGTCATTTTGGATGCCCTCACCCGCAATATGATTGGTTTGGGCTGGGAAAAACTCGATCCTGAAGACGGCGTGACCGCCGACCTGGTCATGCTTCCCATGGTAACCACCACCGATTTTTCCTCCTGCGTGATGCCTTGTTGGGAATGCGGCTGGGGCTATTGGGGAGGTTGGGGCGCATGGGGCGACCCCTGGGGCCCCGGCTGGGGATGGGGCTATCCCCCGGTTATGGGCTGCAGTTCTTTCAGCACGGGATCGCTTTATGTCACCTTGTCTGACCCCAACAATGTCAACGAGATTTCCGAAGAAATCCCCGTAGTTTGGACCGGGATTCTCAACGGCTTCCTGCTCGGTTCGGATGCGGGAATGGTCAACCGCCTGGAGTCAAACCTCAGCCAAATGTTTGCCCAATCACCTTACCTGAAAACGCAACCATGAAAAGTATTTTCCTCTCGGCTGTCGTTGCCTTATTGATTGCGGCCTCAGCATCCCATACCGCTGCCCAGTGGCATACCGAACTCAATTACGGATCGGCTTTCACCACCGACCGGTTTCACGAATTTCTGCCGTCGGCGGGATTTTGGAACTGGCAATACCAGGTCCGAAAAGAAGTCAATGACCGCTACGAAGTGGGCGGATCGGTTGCGTGGTCTTATTTTGAACACGATTTCGGCCGAATCACCCGCACGGGCGAGGCCATAGCAGTTACGGCCAATACCGTTCACTATACCAATATCCTCGCATTTCAGTTCGTGAATCAACTCAACCTGACAGATCCCGGTGAGGCAGTGCCTTTCCTTCGATTAGGTATCGGGGCGGCCCACCAAAGCCAACAGGAGAATGTCGGGCTGTTTTCCTTGGGAAACAGCGGATGGCAATTCATGCTGAACCCCGAAGCCGGGGTGCGCATTGCGCTCCGAGATGACCTCGGCCTCGTCCTTGCCGGCGGGTACAGCTTCCTCCCCGAAAGCGGCGGACTCCTGCCTACCTCTTTTTGGAGCTTGAAAGCAGGCCTGTCTTGGAGCAAATTCTGAACCGCCAATTCTACAACCGATGAGAACATTCTTTACCTTCCTTTTTGTGCTGACGGTCGGCGCCTCTGCATCTGCCCAGCTTGAGGCCGCTTTCAGCTACGGATACCGCTTCGGCGGAAACCTTCCCGTTTGGGTGGACAATTCCTACGGGGAGCTCCGCGTCAATGCGTCCGACGCCTTCACGGGGGATGTCCGCTACCGCTTGGGCGAAACCACCCTGACGGCTTCCTATACCCGCCAATCTTCTTCCGTGGACCTCGTGGGTTCAGGATTCTTCGACCGGGAGACGCTCTTCGATGCCAATATCGAGTATATCACCGTGGGCGGATGCCGCGGGGCATCTGCCAACACGGGCTTCAATCCCTTCACCTGCATGGAACTCGGCGTGGGTATCCTCACCCCCCAAGACGCAAATCTGCTCGATGAAATCAAGTTGAGCGCCAAACTGAGCGGCGGTTTCAACTACTTTTTTACCGAAAGGGTGGGCCTGCGTATGTCGCTCGGTATCCTCTCACCCCTCCAATTCGGCAGTGCGGGTGTTTTCTGCGGCGGCGGCGGTTGCGACATCGGTGTGGGAGGAAGCAGCCAAATCGTTCAGGGCGACCTCTCCGGCGGAATTGTGGTACGGCTGCAGGGCAACGATTAACCCCGAAAGAACTCCTGCCCGAAGTCCTTACGGCTGATCTCCCGCCGGTTCTTTTCCGGCGGCAAGCGGGCTCAGGCGCCTCCGTTCCGCTCTGAACTGTACCTGCTTGAGCGCAGGGAGCCTCCGTGAGCTTTTTTGAAAATATGGGCCGCGAAGCTTGGCGAAGGCATGCGCATATTTGGGAATGAATAAGAATTCAATCGCTGCGCGAGGCACTTCTTTTTATTAATGGCTACCTTCCCCGTGAAACGAAATTTACCCTAATTACTAAAGCCGTAATTGTGATCATAGACGTACATACCCATCTCAATAACTACCATGAAGAGCGCGTGGTTTCCATTCAAGATTGCCTCGATGACTTGCACACCACCATGAAAACCAACGGGGTCGCATGTTCACTCGTCCTCACTTCTTACAAAGTCACGGAGCACCGACCGAGCACGGCCTCCGTCATTGAGGCTACGCGCCACATGAAAGATATTTTTGTCGTGGCCGGTATCAGCTACCTGAACTACACCGAAAAGGATCTCCGCGAATTGAGCGGTTATCTTCAGGAAGGTCTGGTCAAAGGCCTGAAGCTCTATCCGGGCTACGAGCCATTTTACCCCTATGATAAGCGCCTCAAGGTGGTGTATGACTTGGCCATCGAATACGACGTGCCGGTGATGTTTCATTCCGGTGATACCTATGCTCCGCAGGGTAAAGTGCGCTACTCGCACCCCCTTCATATCGACGATGTGGCCGTGGATTATCCCGAGTTGAAAATTGTGATTTGCCATGTGGGCAACCCCTGGATCATCGATTGCATGGAGGTGGTGTACAAGAATGCCAACGTGTACGCCGATATTTCAGGGCTGGTGTTGGGTGAATTTTCAGATCAGTTTGAAAAATACATGAAGGCCAAACTCGAAGAAATGATCCTGTTCACCGGCAACCCCAAGAAACTCCTCTTCGGAACCGATTGGCCGATCTGCAGCATGTCATCGTACATCAAATTTATGAAGGGTCTCGATCTGAGCGAAGAGAAAAAGGAAATGATGATGTGGAGAAACGCGGTCGAGCTGTTTAAAATCGATGTTGATTCGCTGAAGTAGCGAAATTCGCGGGGCGGCTTTCGCCAAAAGGGAAGAAGTGCGGCAGCACATTGTTCTGACCGCCGCGGGAAAGCGCGTACCGAGTCCTGAAGATTTCTCTCTGTTGTCAATTCCTTTTTTCGGAGATAAATATTGACGGACAGGAGTTTTGCTCTGTTTGATTTTGTGATGCGCCCCCCATATTTTTACGGCACATCTGACAAGCCGCAATAATGAACATACCTTTGCGGGCGTGCCCAATTTTGCAGCTTATGAATGACGAAAGAATATTGAAAACGATTACAGAGGTAATCAAATGCGCTCCAAATGATTGGAAGGTGCTCACCACCCACCGGCTCGACATCTACAACGAGGCGGCCGCCAAAACGGAATTCCTCACGGCTTTCGAAAAATTGGTTGAGACGGGCCGCTTTGATACCGCCGCGCTCGCCGCACTTCCCACGGCTTATGATTACATCCGCCTCGGTCATCCGCTCTCCTCCGTTTTGGAATGGGCTGTGGCCAAATTGAATGCACTTCCGTCGGAGCATGTCATCAGCTTTTCCTCACGTACGGTGCCGATCTTGGCAGTCCTTCGCAAAAACCTGTTCGACGGAATCCCCACACGCATCGTGCACACCGGTGGGCTGCCCGAGGCCTTCGATCCCGATGCGGTAAGGCGCGTGTACGGCTACCGTTTTGAGCTGTCAGAAGTTGACGGGCCGGAGTATATCTCCGAATTTGACGGAAGTACCGTGTATGTGTGCCGCACCGAGGATGTGGGCCGAATTGCTTTTCCTGCAGGGGTCGATTTCTTCATCGGCTTGCGCGACGGGCTCGGCAGCATCTTGGCCGTACACCCCGATGCTGATCCCTCCTGTGTCCCCGCCATTCAGCACGTGCGCCGGCGAGAGACCGTCGCCATGACCCCGGCCGATGCTTTTGCCTCCCTGCAAATGCTCACCGGCCGGCCGGCACCCGAAAGGGAGGTCCGCGGCACCGACCTTGCCCGTGCCGAGGTGCTCGCCACTATCCGCGAAATTACCGGAACCCGAAAGGATGCCCTCCTCGGATCTTCCGGGCTCTCCGTGCAGTACGCAGTCATGATGGGCCTGCTCGATTACGCTTTTGAGCAGCATCCCGGAAAGCCCGTTCACATCATCGTGCCGCCCAATTGCTACGGAGGCACCAACGATCAGGCGCGTCGCGTGGCGGCCTGCATGCAAGGTGTCGAGATCGTTGACCTTCATGTAGACGGCGACAACGATATGACGGAGAGTACGGAGCGTGTGCTCCGGCAGGCGGCGTCGGCAGATGCCGTGCCTTTTATCATCGCCGAGATTCCCACCAACCCCCGCGTGGAAGTCCCGGATTTGAATAAACTCAGGGCCGTATTGAGCAAGAAACGCGAAACGTCCTCGGGCACTCCCGCAATCGACCCCGTGTTTATCCTCGATCAAACCTTCTGCCCGAACGTGCGCTTTTTGGATGAAGGCGGTATCTTCTCCTCCGTGCGTACGGTCTCCTATGTGAGCGGGTCCAAATTTCCGAGCGGGGGCAAGTGCACAGCGGGCTATTGCACGGCCAATGCGGCCGCAGAGCCCCTGATCGGGAAAATTGAACGGCACCTTCGCCTTTGCGACAACGAGGCAACCGATACCCAGGTGCGCATCCTCGCAGAACAAATGCCCTCTATGCTGCGCCGGATTCAGGCAGCCTACGTGAATACACGCAGATTTGTCAATGACATTGCGGAAATCCTGCCGGAGGCCAAAATCAACTTCGTCTCTGAAGCCCTCGCAGCCCGCGGATTTACACCTTCTGTCTTTTCCCTCGATCTCCCGACCAAAGGTGCCACCGAGGCCGAGCGCGAAAACTACAAGCGCACCATGAACGAGAAGCTGATCCGCATGATGATCACCGAAATTCCCGAAGAGAGCAAACACTGCGTGAGCTACGGGCAGCTCAAAGGCTGTTACTGGACCATTCCGGCTACCTCGACCCAGGGCACCACCAAAGAAGAGGACAAAGACTACATCGCTCGGGTGTCTGTATCACCTGACTTGGACCTCGATCGACACGAGAAAGTTTTCGCCGATTTCGCGGCGCAGATGTGAGCATGGAAGCCGCTTCGGGACCGGGGTCCGGAAAGACAGGGCGGACCTGCGTATGCGGCCACCCCCGGCAGTCCTTGAAATCCCGAACGAGGACGGGCATGAGGGCTCCACACCGCGCCGGGACTCCGCCCCGAAATCATCCCGATTCTCGGAAAACACAACGGAACCGAAGGGCAATCAGCACCTCCTGATTTGCTGTTCATCACAAAACCTTGTTCCCGGTCACATTTATTTTTTACTTTTCCCGGCGGTTGTGAATATTTGCCTGAAATGAAAAATCACACGAATGCTCGATAGAATTACGGCACGTGTCAAAGCCGCATTGCACATCACTATTTACGGCACGCTATGTATGATGGCCTTGGGAATTTCATCCTGTTCGGCTGCACCTGTCATAAAGAACGAAAAAGTTGAGGGCAAATGGTTCGTGAACTTCGTCCACAAAGATATCGGGCAGGCGCACACCGTCATCACCGTCAAGACCGATGCCGACGCCTTTGAAGCGCAAAGCAGAAAAAATGCGGACAGAGACATCCTGGGCAATTGGACGTCATTTTTGGCCCGGACCTTCACCAAGGGTATGAAAAACGGATCCTTGCTCAGGATTGAGCGGGGAGTTTTTAAAGAAAAAGGCGATACGGTTTATTTGGCCGGAATTCTGGTCACTCCCATGGGGCAGTTCAATATCGAAGGCCACATTTCGGGCGAGGTGCTTTATGCCGAATTTCGCAACAAGAGCAGGGGACTTTTGGGGCAAATCACCGGAACGCGAGATGTTCCCGAGATGCCCCTGCAAGATTACCCTGAGCTGTTTCGGGCCGTGGTGTCAACAGCAGAATCGAAAATTTTTAATCCCCGCGTGCTCGAATCGGGGGAGTGGGAGAAGTATGTGAAGGCCGTGACGAAATCCGCCCCCAAGCTTCAAGACGATTTGGAGATGGTATTCGCTTCCTTTTACCGCGCCCGAGATTTGCCTTTTTCCCATTTTGCACTGATGAAAATGCCTCCTGCAGAAGAAGAGGGTGCGAATGAAAGCTCCCGAAAGACCTACCTTTCTTTAGAAGAGAAGACCGAGCATATCGCTTATTTGAAAATCAGCTCATTCAGCGGGTCAGCGCAGGAGGTTGACAGCATTTTTGAAGCGATTCATGCGGGGGGATACGCCCATTTGATCGTCGACTTGCGCAACAATGCGGGGGGAAGTGTGGAAGCCGGCATGGCCTTCGCCAAAAATGTCATTCTTCGGGAAACTTACGGGGGTATCTTCTTGACGCAAAAGTGGTTTAACAAAAACGACGCACCGCCTTCGCTCGAATCCTATGATGCCTTCGAATCCTTTACCGAGGCAAATTTCGACCTCATTATACAAGGCATTCACAAAAAAGAAGGGCTTTGCCTGAAAATTACCCCGAATGAGCGGGTGTACGAAGGCAATTTGCTCATCTTAACCGACGGGAATACGGCCAGTACCTGCGAGCCCATAGTCTATGAATTGCAAAGGCAGGGGAGGGGCACGGCAATCGGAGAGACCACCGCCGGAGCCATGCTGAACGGGGAGATATTTGAATTGCCGTATGGCTTCAACATGTTTGTCCCCACCGCAGACTATTACACCTCCGACGGATACAGGATAGACCAAAACGGTGTGGTACCAGACCGCGAAACGCCGGGAGAAAATGCCTTGGATGCGGCCCTCAAAAGATTGAGCAAAGAATAAAGGGACGGTCATCGATCTGAGTTTTTCGGCCGCCCCGCAGACGCAATTCCTGTCGCAAACTGTGGGCGGGATCTACACGAATGCACACAACTGCGCAGGATGGCCGGCCATCCTGCCGCTTCGTTGAGGATGGCTTATCGGATGAGCCGCCTCAAACCGGCTTGATCGTCTTTGGTCACATTTTCGCACCGGGGTAAATTCCTATGCTCCATAGTACTGTAGAGATTCGAAGGCCACAGATGAACGGTCACGGCAAATATTTTCATTCCTTTCCTACCTTAGCGAGGCTCAAATCTGCACCCTGTTGTCATGCAAAAATCCGAAAACGTTCGTCAAACGCTATCCTCGGCCATGGGAGTTGCGGTCATTCTGACTTCACTGATCGCCGGCTATTTCATCTACCACAATATCCTCGGGCATCCGGACAATTTCATCGGCGGTGATCCCGAAAACGAACCCCTCGAAGGCAACTACCTCGGGGTCATTCACAAGGGCAGCAGCATCGTCATCCTGCAGATCTCCTTCATCATCATCCTCATTACCTACACTGCAGAGCGCGGGATCAACCTTTTCCGCGCAGGCGGGAAGGGACGGATCAAGGCCTTTGCCGCTGAGGTGAAGGCGCTTTTGTCCCGAGACGATTTTGAAGGCATCGAGGCCGCTTGCGACCGTCAGCGGGGCTCCGTGGCCAATGTGGTGCGCAAGGGGGTGGGCGCCTTCCGGCAAATTCGAGAAAGCGAAACGCTCCGACCGGAGGAGCAGGCCTACCGCCTAAAGCGCGAGCTCGAAGAAGCCACCCACCTGGAGTTGCCCCATCTCGAGCGCAATATGGCCATCATCTCAACCATCGCCTCGGTGGCTACACTGATCGGACTCCTCGGTACGGTGACGGGGATGATTCGGGCCTTCTCCGCCTTGGCAAGGGCCGGAGCACCGGATGCCGTCGGTCTGGCAGGAGGTATTTCTCAAGCCCTTGTCACCACGGCCCTCGGGATCGGTACCGCGGCGGTGGCCATCGTCGTTTTCAACTATTACACCGACCGCATCGACAAGCTCACCTATGCCGCCGACGAGACCAACTACGCCCTGCTGAGTCGCTTCAAGGAAGACCTTAAAGCAAAATCCTGATCCGTGCCCCGCTACCGCAACATAAGGAAGAAGCCGAAGCTGGACATGAACCCCATGGTTGATATGGCTTTTCTGCTTGTGAGCTTCTTCATGATGGCCACTACCTTTAAGGCAGAGCTGCCCGAGGAGGTGCGTATCCCGGCCTCGAGTTCAGAAGTCAAGCTGCCCGAAAAAGGCCTTTGCACCATCACGATAGGGGCCGGGGGTAAAGTCTACTTTTCTGTAGACAACAAGTTCGAGCGGAAGCGAATTCTCGATGCCGCAGGCAGGCATTACGGTCTGTCCTTCACGGAAAATCAACGGCGTGCATTCGCCCTCGCGGGAGGCCACGGCGTGCCCGTTGCGGAGCTGCCGGCCTTCCTTGATGCCAAGGTCGAAAACCGCCCCTATGAGCAGCCGGGAATCCCGCTCGGACCCGATGGTGAGCTCCGCAGGTGGATACTCACCGCGCGCACGGTCAACCCGAGGCTGCGCTTCGCCGTAAATGCAGATGCACGTGCCAAGTATCCCGAAATTCACGCCGTGATCGAGACCTTCCGAGACCTTAACATCACCCGATTCAGCATTGTCACCGACCTAAAGACTTCCCGTGCTTCCGCCGATTGAAGAAATAGAGACCGAACGCATCCACGCCAAGGATGACAAAGCCCGAAAAGCTTCGCGGCGCAGCATCGATGTGGATATGAATCCTATGGTGGATCTCGCCTTCCTTCTGCTCACATTCTTCATGCTGGCCACCACCTTCAGCAAGCCCCAAGCCATGGAGCTTCTCGTGCCTGCAAAGCCCGATGAGGAAGAAGCGGAACGCGAAACACCCGTGAAAGAGAGCAAAACCCTGAGCCTCGTATTGCGCGAAGACAAAGTGGTGTGGTACCGCGGTATCACTGATCCCGCGACTGCGGAACTGCCGTACGAAAACGGCCCGCTACTTGACCTCCTCGGCAGCCACAATGCCGAAATTGACGGACTTGTGGTCTTGGTCAAACCGCTGCCCGAAAGCAACGCGGAAAATCTGGTCACTGTCCTCGATGCGCTGAATGTAAGCAATGTGCAGCGGTATGCGCTTGCGGAACCTTCAGCCTTTGACCTCGAATTTTCTGAGGAAGACGCCGTGCCTGTGAACAACCGAGAAAACCCTGTCCCGTGAATTCCCACCGTCCCGCATACGGCGCAGAAGAGCTCGAGGCACGCTACCCCGGGTCCGCATTGCTTTCTCTGGGTTTTGCCTTGGCCGTGGTGCTTCTCACCGCGGCTTACCCCTACATCCGCCATATTTTGAGAAAGCCCGATGAAGATAAGATCCATACCGAGGCCGTCCGCGTCATCAATTATTCCGAATTGCAGGCCCCGCCGCCCATCGAATTGGAAAGGCGCATTCCCGAACCTGTCGAGTCACCTCCCAAGGCCAAAGCGGTGAAGTTCTTGCAGCCCGTTGCTAAGGCAGACGATGAGGTGCCCGATGCGGATGTGATGCCCACGCGTGATGAGATGAGCGATGCGCTGATCGGAACGCAGGATGTGGAGGGAACGGACAGCGTTTTCTTTGAGCAACCCGATGTCGAGGTTTTTCCCGAGCCTGCAGAAGCGGCACCGGCCGAAGTCTTTGAATTTGTTGAAGTCATGCCCGAGTACAGCGGAGGACAGGAGGCCTTCAGGAAGTACCTTTCGGAAAATCTTCGGTACCCCGCCATCGCACGTGAAGCCGATGTTCAGGGCAGGGTGTTTATCTCCTTCGTGGTAGAAGCAGACGGAAGTATTTCCGGGGTGGAAGTGGCCCGAGGCGTGCATCCCGCCCTCGATGCCGAAGCGGTCAGGGTGATTTCCGCCATGCCGCCCTGGATTCCCGGCATGCAGCAAAACGAGCCCGTTCGGGTACGCTTCACCCTTCCGGTCACTTTTGTGCTCAGGTAGCTAAAGGACCGCGGCGGAGGAGTCAACCCCTGAGGTCGCGGACAGGCATCACCACAAAACCCGCTTCCCGCAGGGCCGTGATCAGCCCGCAGTCGTAAAACAAATGCATCAAACCCACCGCCACAAAGCAGCGGTGGCTCCGCAGCAAATCCGGTAGCTCCTCCATCCAAGCCCTGTTGCGGTCGGCAATGACAGGACCCGTTTGGTCACAACTCTCGTCCAACGGGTAGTCCCCGATCTTGAGGTCCATGTATAGGCGGGCGAAGGCACAGCTTCCGCGCTTTTCTCTGCCGAGACGCAGCGTTCGCACATCGCCGTGGATCACCCTTCGAAGCGCACCCCATGTATTTTCTCCGATTTTTTCATTGATCATGTCCGCCTGCATGCTGTCGGTCTCCAGACCTACCGTGGGAATACCGAGTGAATCTGCAATATAAATCAGGTAGTTGTCAAAGTGGTCAAAACGATCCTCGGGGCCGGATGTCTTGCAGACGTCACGCGCTTTGAGCTGATTCAGCTTCCAGTGCAGCTCCATAGGACGCAGCTTTTCCAAAGGGACCGCCCAGTTTGCGGTATATTCTTCGAGCCATTCCACATCCCCGCTTTTCAGCCGGTCTCGGTAGGAGAAATCAGATGGCCTTCGGTTCATCGAAGCAGCGAGGTCTTCGGCAGGATCTATCGATTCAAACACCGCCAGCTCTGCATCGCTGAGGGCTTCAATCACTTTCGTTAAGCTGTCTACCCATGTGCTCCCCATCTGATGAAAGGTGCCCAAAAGGTAGGAGCGGTTGCCCGATTCACGGTCGTCTACAGACCAAAGAATGGTATTCTGTCCCGCGGCATCGTGCAGGCACCCGTAAAAACACAAAACGAAGACCGCGAGAATTACTTTTGAAGCCATATCAAGCAGCCAAAAATAGGCTATTCTTCCGTAGCTTGTATGCACTGACTTTACGGCAAAAACAAGGGTCGGCACTGTGCTGCAGCATTGCACTGCCTCAGTTTCCCCTGATGGGGTAGTTCCGCTTCGGGTTTCAGGGCCCGCCTGTCTCCCTGCCGAGCAATCTGCGGCCCATTTTAAAACTCCTGACCTGACGAACGGTGATGTGGCGAAAAGCATGATGCGCGGTATTGATCAGGACATTAAAATCGCCGGGAACTACGGCAGAAGGTACCCGAAGCAGGCAGTGTTTATTCTCTTGCACGAAGCGGTCTCCGATCTCCTGCGTAATGCGCCGGTGCGGAAACGCATCCCAACCTTCGGGAAGGTTTTGAATATCCGTTTCGGCTGTGGTGACTTGGGGCCCCGTTTCAATCTCGACCATGCAGAGGTCGTCAGGCGCGAGGGCCGCTGAGAGATGAACCATCACCTCGGCGAGGGCCAATGCGCGGCTCTCGGCGCAGTAGATAATCTCAGTTCCCGGCGTATTCCATCGGTACCCGTACTTCGCCGCCCCCTTCCCGGACAGCTCGGAAGCATAAGGACGGCGCGTCAGTCTGAACAAAGTCATCAGGCAAAAACTCCGTGCTCGATTGCGTTCAGCTCAGAGAGGATGAGCTCATGCCCGTAGGCAGTACCGGCAAGGGCTTTGGGAATGCCCCCGCCGAGGGCAAAATTAGGGGTGTCGAGCCACAGGAAAAACTTCTCTCTGCTGCCGAAAACACGCGTGCCCTCTTCGACAAGCTCCGCTGCCTGCAGGATTTTCTCAGAGTGGATCGGCTTGAATATGTGGTTTTTTTCGGATTTGTAGCGCTGCAAAGATTTCAGTGAAATATTGAATATATCCGCCCACTCCTGATCGCTGAAGGGCAGGCGGGTGCGTATCACTTCAAAAAAGGCGTGGGTAATCCCTTTGCGGACAGCCTCCACCACCAAAAGGCGATCCCTGAGAAACTCAGCAAAGGAGGGAGGCTCCGAAGCGAAACCCCGACCGCTGAAATACACGGACGCCGCTTCGTTGAGTACGTCAGGCCCGCTTTCGGATGCTGAATATGAATACTTTCCTCCCATTAATAGTATTTTGTCCCCAAATTTACGACTTTTGTCCCGGTTTTGAAAGCGAAGTTAAAATTTTCTCCTGCATGCCGCAGATTTTCTCTCTGCTTTTCGCAGCCGGGCATAAATTTCTGCATGCTTTCTCCTGCCCGCGGGTTGCGTGCAGGTATTTACTCCTCTCAGACGCGAATGCAGTACGGAACTTAAAATCGCCGAATGCTTAACCCAAGATGACCCGCTCAATGGCCGGGCGGCCGAAACTGTATGGTAAGAAGGCCAAGCTTTCGCAGGGCTCGGTAATGATCAGGTTTGCTTTTTTTCCCGGAGTGACGGTGCCGTGGCTGTCCGAAATTTCCATCGCCGCGGCGCCGTTTATCGTAGCCGCATTGATCGCCTCAGCAGGTGTCATGCCCATTTTGATGCACCCGAGCGAAACCGCCATTGCCATATTTCCGGAAGGTGCCGAACCCGGATTGTAATCCGTAGCGAGGGCCACCGCCGCATTTTGCGCAAGCAAATCCCGCACGGGCGTGTAAGGGATGCCGAGGAATAAACTGCACAGGGGCAGCGCCGTGGCAATGGTTTTCGCACCGGAGAGCGCGGAGATGTCCGCCGCCTCGAGCACTTCCAAATGATCTACACTCACTGCGCCCGCTGCTACCAATTTGGGAATCGCCGCCGTGGCGTTGAATTGATTCACATGGATCTTTGATTTCAGGCCGTATTCCGATCCGCGTTCCGCGATCTCCAGGGTCTCTTCTACAGAGAAGTATCCCTTCTCGCAAAAAACATCTACGTAGTCTGCCAGACCGTTTTCAGCGGCGGCGGGAATCATTTCTTCGAGGATCAAATCCACGTAGGCCCTCCGCTTGTCTTTGTATTCGGACGGTACGGCATGCGCGCCGAGAAAGGTGGCCTTGATCGTGGCTTTGCTCTCTTCCTTGAGGCGCTTGATGACGCGGAGCATCTTCATTTCGGCTTCCGTGCTGAGGCCGTATCCGCTCTTTATTTCGATCGCCCCCGTACCCGATTCCGTGACCTGATGCAGCCGATTCAGCGCCCCCTCGAAAAGCTCCTCCTCGCTCAGTTTTCGAAGCCGCTCAGCCGAATTGAGGATTCCTCCCCCGCGACGCGCGATCTCCTCGTAGCTCAGGCCCGCAATGCGGTCTTCAAACTCCTTCTCGCGTGAAGCCGCGAAGACCAAATGGCTGTGGCTGTCGCACCAAGCGGGCAGCACAAACCGCCCGTCGGCATCGATCACCTCAAGGTTGCGCCAGTCCGTGATTCCGCCCCAGTCGTCCATAGACCCGTACATGGCTATTTTCCCGTTTTCGATGGCCAGAAAGGCATTTTCCAGCACGGGAAGGCGGTTCATTTCGGTACCGCGCAGTAGGGCGGGAGCTTCTTCATACACGCCGGCGAGTCCGCGAATATTTTTGATCAGAATGCGCATGGCAATGGTTTTAAAATGCCCACAAAGGTGCAAAAATGCAGCACAAAACCCCACCGGAACAACCGCCGATCCCGACGTGAACGGTGAGGCGATTTCAGAGCTCGGTACAGCGCAATCTGAAAACGGGAAAGTTATCATGCCCGCGGCGACGGTTCGCTTCGAAATTCCGTTTTCCGTGCCGGGAGCTTCCCGAAACGGGACTTTTGCCGGTCCTTCGACTCCTTGCGCGTACAGATCTGAGTCAAAGTCCTCCTGCTCATACCCAAAATATTTATTTTTAACATCTTGGCTTGGGAATAACAATCAATCTCAGGTTAGTATCTTTGCCGGCATGGCGGGAAACACCTTCGGACAAATTTTCAGGCTCACCACCTTCGGTGAATCGCACGGCGCGGCCATAGGCGGCATCATAGACGGCTGTCCGGCAGGACTGGAAATCAGTACGGAATTCATTCAGCGGGAACTTGACCGGCGCAGGCCGGGGCAGTCTGACCTCAGCACGCCCCGAAAGGAGTCTGACACCGTAGAAATCCTTTCCGGAATCTTTGAAGGCCGCACCACCGGTCAGCCCATCGCTTTCGTGATCCGCAACGCAGATCAGCGCTCCAAAGACTACGGTAAGCTCAAAGATGTGTATCGACCTTCCCACGCCGATTACACCTTTGAAGCCAAATACGGCATACGCGACCACCGCGGAGGAGGCCGTTCCAGTGCCCGTGAAACGGCCTGCCGGGTAGCGGGCGGGGCAGTGGCCAAGCAGCTTCTGTCTGCGGCACTCGGCGCGGAGATTCGCGGATACGTGAGCGCAGTGGCGGAGGCCCGCCTCGAAGTGCCTCCCGAAACCCTCGATTTTTCCCTTCCGGAAAATGAAGTGCGATGCCCCCATCCGGAAACCGCGCAGCGCATGCGCAGCCTTATCGAGGGCGCCCGCGACAGCGGCGACACCCTCGGCGGAGCGGTATCATGCATCATCACGGGAGTACCTCCGGGGCTCGGTGAGCCTGTATTTGATAAACTCCATGCTGATCTCGGCAAAGCCGTGCTCAGCATCAATGCCGTGAAGGGATTCGAAATCGGAAGCGGATTCGCAGCCGCCGGTATGCGCGGCAGCGAGCACAACGATGCTTTTGAAATGCACGACGGAAAACCCGCTACCCTGACCAACCACAGCGGAGGCGTGCAGGGCGGTATATCTAACGGCATGAACATCAACTTTACCGCAGCCTTCAAGCCGGTGGCGAGCATCAAGACGGCCCAGAAAACCGTCACCCGCTCCGGCGAAGCAGCTGAAATCGAAATCGGCGGGCGCCACGATCCCTGCGTACTGCCGCGTGCAGTGCCCATCGTAGAGGCCATGGCGGCCTTGGTACTCGCTGACCACTACTTGCGCAACCGCACCGTAAAACTGTGAACGCTCGCCCATGAAGAAGCTCGCACTCCACTGGAAAATCATCATCGGCTTGGTGCTCGGAATCATCTGGGCTTTCGCGGCGAGTGCGCTGGGCTGGAACCAATTCACCCGTGACTGGATCGATCCCTTCGGTGTCATCTTCATCCGCATGCTGAAGTTTATCGCTGTACCGCTGGTGCTGTTCTCTATCATCTCCGGCATAGCTGAGCTTCGCGACATTACCAAATTGGGGCGCCTCGCGGGAAAAACAGTCGGCATTTACCTTTTCACCACCGTCGCGGCCGTGGCCGTGGGATTACTCCTCGTCAACATTACCAAGCCCGGCGCATTGATCGATGAAGACAGCCGGATCAAAAACCGGTTGGCCTATGAGCTTTGGGCGGATGAAACCGAAGGGGTGGAAATTCTCGACGGAAAATACCTCAGCGGAGATGAGGCTTACGCCGATTTTATGGATGCCGCACGCATCGCCGCAGCATCGGGGGCCGATGTGGCCGAGGCCAAAATGGAAGCTGCCCGAAAAACAAAAGAGCAGGGACCGCTCAGTTTCCTCGTTGAGATGGTCCCCGAAAATATTCTCCTCTCCATTTCCGACAACGGGTTGATGCTTCAAGTCATCTTTTTCGCCATCTTTTTCGGGATTTGCGTAGCCTCCCTGCCCGAAGAAAAGACGGCCCCGATCAAAAAATTCGTCACGGCGGCAAATGAGGTTTTCCTCAAAATGGTGGACGTGGTCATGAAGGCCGCGCCCTATTTCGTTTTTGCATTGATGGCCGGGGTGCTCTCCAATATGGCGGACTCCCCGGGCGAGGTATTCGAAATTTTTATCGGCCTGGGCAGCTACAGCATTGTGCTCACCATCGGGCTGGCACTGATGATCTTTGTGTTCTATCCGCTAATCGCCGTTTCCGTAGTCAAAGGCTTGACTTATCGAGAGTTTTTTAAGCGCATCAGCCCCGCACAATTTCTGGCATTCTCTACCAGTTCCAGTGCGGCTACCCTGCCGGTCACCATGGAGTGTGTGGAGGAAAATATGGGGGTGTCGCGCAATATTACCGGTTTTGTACTTCCCATCGGTGCCACGGTCAATATGGACGGAACCAGCCTCTATCAAGCCGTAGCGGTGATCTTTCTCGCCCAGCTCCACATGGTAGATCTAAGCCTCGGACAGCAGCTCACCATCGTACTCACCGCTACCTTGGCCAGCATAGGATCGGCAGCCGTACCGAGCGCAGGCCTCGTGATGCTCATCGTCGTGCTGCAGAGCGTTGGACTTAATCCGCTTTGGATTGCAATAATTTTTCCGGTAGACCGTATTCTCGATATGATTCGTACCGTGGTCAATGTTACCGGTGATGCCACCGTTTCCACCGTCATCGCCAAAAGCGAAGGCCAATTGAATTACCAACCTTAAACCGAACCGCTGCTATGAAAAAAGCGCTCAAGATTGTCGGAATAGTGCTCCTCCTCTTCATTGCCGCTCTCGTGATTCTTCCCTTCGCGCTGAAAGGCAAAATCACGCAGATCGTAAAGAAGGAGGCCAATAAAAATCTCAATGCCGTCTTGGATTTTGATGACGTAGGCATCTCCCTGATTCGAAACTTTCCCAACCTTTCGGTAAAAATAAATGCCCTCAGCATCATTGGTATCGCACCCTTTGAAGGAGATACGCTGGCGTATATGGATGATATGGCACTCACGGTCGATGTGATGAGTGCCATTCGCGGTGATCAGATCGAAATTCTCACAATCGACCTGCACCGCCCCGTGATCAACGTGAAAGTGCTCGAAGACGGATCTGCCAATTACGACATCGCAAAAGCTTCGGCCGAGGAGGAAGATCTCCGAGCCGAGACTTCCGACGCAGAAGGCATCAACTTAAACATTAAGGGGTATTCCGTTTCAGACGGTCGCGTCGTTTACGACGATGTGCCCCTCGGTTTCTATATCCTCTTGGACGGTCTTAACCATTCGGGCAACGGAAATTTTGCGGAGGATGTGTTCACCCTGCGCACGCAAAGCAGCATCAGGAGCGTAGATGTGGTATACGATGGTGTCAAGTACCTGCGCCGGGCCAAAGCCGATCTCAAAGCGGATCTGGCCATGGACTTTGAGCAGTTCAAATTTACCTTCATGGAAAATGAACTCGACGTGAATGCCCTTGAATTGGGTTTCGACGGATGGCTCGCGATGCCCGGCGACGACATCGATATGGACATTACCTTCAAGTCGCTTAAATCTGATTTGGTCACCATTCTTTCTCTCGTTCCCGCTGACTTCGCTGAAGATCTCGAAGGCGTCGATGCTGCGGGTACGGTGAGCCTTACAGGCTTCGTGAAAGGGGGGTACAACGAAAACTCCATGCCCGGTTACGGCATTGATCTCCTTGCCGAAAACGGACGCGTTCAGTACCCCGACCTCCCGCGCAGCATCGAGAACATCAACATTTCGGCATCGATCAAGAGTCCGGAAGGGGATGACCTCGATCTGCTTACTGTGGATGTGGCGAAATTCTACATGGAAATCGGCAAAACCCGGCAGCATAAGAATACCGTGGACGCCGAACTCTACCTCCGCAATCCGATGAGCGATCCGAAAATCAAGACCCGGGTGGATGCCGATATGGATCTCGGGAGCTTTCGCGACGTGATTCCCATGGATGAGGACATGAGCATTGCCGGACTTTTTTCGGCACATTTCGCACTTGACGGTGCGCTGAGCGATATCGAAAACCAACGCTTTGACCGGTTTACCGCAAAGGGGAATGCACAACTCACGCAAATGAGCTACAGCGATGACGACCTGTCCGTAAAAATTTCGGAAGCCCTCGCCGATTTTACCCCGCAGCGACTCAACCTCAGCAAGCTCAAGCTCAATTATGATGATATCAACATGTCCTTCGACGGCTACGTGGACAATTATGTGGCCTACGCATTGACGGATACCACCCTGCACGGGGTATTCAATTTTACCGCTGACCGCATTGACGCCAATAAATACATGGTGCCGAGCGAAGGCGCGGCTGACGCGGAGGAAGATACGGAGGAATACGAACTTACTGCTTTTGAGGTGCCGGCCAACCTTGACGTCACCCTCAAGGCCACCGTAGGAGAGGTGCTGTACGAAGACATCATCCTGAAAAACGTTAAGGGTGAAGTAGACATCCGCGAGCAGACGGCTTCCCTGAGAAACCTCGACTTCCAAACCCTCGGGGGTCGGATCGTCATGAACGGATACTACCGTACGGTGAACCCCGAGCAGCCTGAGGTCAGCTTCACTTATGATATGCAGTCCATCGACCTCAAGGCCGCCGCCGAAGCCTTTTCTTCAGTCGAGAAAATGGCTCCGATCGCCAAGCAGGCGAGCGGGAGCATAAGCAGCCGACTGGAAATAAATACCCTTTTGGATGCTAAACTGGATCCCGTATACGAGACCATGCAGGGCAGCGGAAACCTCCGAAGTGCCAATCTGGTGCTCGAAGGCGGAGATTTTCTGCAGAAACTCGCCTCGACCTTGAAATCTCCGCAGCTGAAGCGTCAGGAAATCAGGGACCTCAATGTGAGTTTTGTGATTGCTGACGGGAGGGTAACCACATCGCCATTTGACGTGCGCATCAACAATATGCGTGCGAACATTTCCGGCTACAGCACCTTCGATCAGAAAATCGATTACATGATGAGGATGAAAGTGCCGCGCAGTGAGTTGGGCAGTGATTTCAACAAAATGGCGGAAAACCTGCTCGGTCAGGCCAATGCCCTCTTCGGCGGCTCCATGTCGCTGGGAGAAACGATCAATGTAGATGTACAAATTCACGGCGATCTGATGAGCCCTTCCGTAAGTCCGAATTTTGCGGGATCGGAAGGCGCATCGGATGTGAAGGAAACGGTGAAAGCGGCCGCCAAAGAAAAGGTCGAGGAAGTCATCGACGACACCCGTGAGAAAGCCCGCGCGGAAGCTCGGGAACGCGCGGATAAGGTTTTATCAGATGCTCAGCGTCAAGCGGACCGCATCAGAAAAGAAGCTTCCGATGCCGCTGAGGCCGTGCGCAAAGAAGGTGAGCGCGCAGCCCAACGAATCATGGATGAAGCGGGAAGCAATCCCATCGCGCGAGCGGCGGCGCGCACAGCTGCTGACCAAGCACGACAGGAGGCAAACCGACGCGCTGATCAGCTCGAAAAGGAAGCTGAGAGAAGGGCAAATGACATCATGACAAAAGCGCGCTCAGAATCTGACCGCATCATAGGAGAGGCGGAATAAAACAAAATCGGGGCGGAATACCTTACTTAAGAACATGAATGTGAGCCGGGGATTAAATGTTGGAAGTACACGGCTGTCGCAGGTTTTATCCGCGCTGCGCTGCCTCGCGGTCGTGCCCGTCTTCCTCATAATCTGCGGGCCGCTCGCGGCACAACCGAAATGTGACGGAACTGCCGATCGCAAAGCCCAAAAACTTTACGAAAAGGCCACCCAAGATCCCAAACTCTCCGATCAGGACCGCCTTGCGCTCTTGGTAAAAGCATCGGAGGCAGACCCGGACTGTATCAAATGCCGGTTTGCGGAAGCACGACTCCGCTATGCCATCGCTACAGAGCGACGCCTTCCGCTCACAGGGGCACTGACCGCCTATGAAGAAGTGGTGAAAAAATGTCCCGAATATCACGCGGATGCGCACTATTATGCCGGCCTGATTTACTACGCCGAAGAAGATTATAAAATGAGTACGGAGCGGTTTGAGTCTTTCCTGCTCTTTGATCCGTCGAAGGGGAAAACCTCGCGCGACCATGAATTGAAGGTGAAGGATGCTTCTCAAATCTTACCTGAAATCCGCTTCTATGTCGATTTCTACGCCAACCCGGTTCCCTACAATCCTGTGCGTCTGGACCGTGTGAACTCCGCCGGCGATGAGTACCTGCCCATGCTTTCGCCCGACAATGAATTCTTGTTTTTCACCCGAAAAGAATCGGTGAAGGAAAAGGGCGACCTCTACGCTCGCGAGAGAGAAACTTTTATGAAGTCTCGCAACGCCGGAGGAAACCTGAAATTTGAAGTGCCCGAACCGCTCCCGCCCCCCTTCAATGTAGGCGACAACTACGGCGGTGTGAGCCTTTCGCTCGATAACCGCGAGATGTTCGTCACTGTGTGTAAGCCCGCAGGATCAAACTATAAAAACTGCGACATTTACGTTACGCACTTTGAACGCACCAAAAATGCGGACGGTCAAACGGTTTTCGAATGGTCCGGGCTGGAGAATCTGGGCCCGGAAGTGAATACACCCGACGGTTGGGAAGCACAGCCTACGATTTCCGCCGACGGAAAAACACTGTTTTTTGCCACGGTCAGAGAAAATACCATTCCCGACCGAGACGGCAACCCCACCATCGATATCTACTACACCGAGCGCCTTCCCGACGGCACTTGGAGCCGTGCCCTCCCGTTGGAAGGACCGATCAACACCGACGGAAACGATAAGAGTCCGTTCTTGCACGCCGACAGCCGTACCCTTTATTTTTCGAGCAACGGAAGACCGGGTGCCGGCGGTTACGACATTTATTACAGTCGCCAGAAAGATGACGGAACTTGGGAAGTACCCCGTAACCTCGGTTACCCGATCAATTCGGAAAAAGATGAGCATGGCCTCATCGTGAGCACAGACGGCACTACGGCACTGTTTTCATCTGCCAACCCGCAGGCATCTCGGAGCCTCGATATCTATGCATTCCGGGTACCCGAAAAGGCCCGCCCCGAAAAGGTTCTCATCCTTAAAGGCGACGTCACCGATGAGCGGGGAGAGCCGGTCAAAGATGCCAAATTGGAGTTGAAATACGTGAACAGCAAGGAATCTCGAGAAGTAGCCGTGGACGAGGAAGACGGGCATTACGCGGCCGTAGTAAATCTCCGCGAGGAAGAAGAGGTCGTCGTTTCCGTGAAAAGCGAAACCGTGAACCTTGCTTTTAATTCCCGCGTCTTCACCATGGCCGATACCAATAACACGGTGCAAAACATCGACATGAAAATCGAGGAGATCAAACCCGGGATGACCTATCGGATGAATGACATCCGTTTTCCGACCAATTCTTCGGAACTCGACGGGGCGTCTCGCCGCGTGCTCGACGAATTTGCGGACTATCTGAATGAAAATCCAAAGCTCAAAATCGAAATCGGCGGGCACACAGACAATATAGGAGACCCATATAAAAATTTGGTGCTGAGTGCTGACCGTGCTTTTGAAGTGTTCGGATACCTGCAAGACGCGGGCGTGCACCACGACAGGATGGCCTTCAAAGGTTACGGCGAAACCAAACCCGTGGTCCCGAACGATACGCCGGAAAACCGTGCGCTCAACCGCCGGACGGAATTCAAGGTACTGCTCAGATAGCAGCTTATCCGAAATTGCTATCTTCGCGCAAAAATTACCGATATGCGCAAATTATTTCTCGCTGCGACCCTGCTCGCTTTCTACGCCTGCCAAAGTGAACCCAAAACAGAAACCGACACGGAGCCTGACGCCGTAGTCGAAATGCCTGCACTGAATGTCTATGGCGACAGTATCTCGGCAGACGGCGCCCTGACTCCTCAGGAACTCTTGGCCCGCATGTCTCTCGGAAAAGACAGCATCCCCGCGAAAGTGGAAGCCAAAATCAACCAAACCTGCCGCATGAAAGGCTGCTGGATGACCCTCGATGTGGGCAACGGAGAGGAAATGCGCGTTCGCTTTAAAGATTACGGCTTCTTCGTGCCGAAAGAAGGCGCCGATGGTAAAACCGCTGTAGTGGAAGGCTATGCCTTCATCGATACCATCACAGTGGATCACCTTCGCCACCTCGCGGAGGATGCCGGAAAGTCTGACGATGAAATAGCCGCCATCAACGAACCCGAAATTTCAGTCAACTTCGAAGCACACGGGGTGATCATTCGGGATTGATCGGAGTTAAAGATCATTTTTGAAAAGCGCCTTCGAGGCGCTTTTTTTGTATGCATGTTTGCTCCGGCCGTGGTTAAACCCTGCATGTCCGGATATGCGGTCGGCCGGATTATCCTGTTCGACAGCAACGCTCGGATCAAGCCGAAAATCGCGTTGAGCATCCTACCGAGGGTATCACAGCAGGCATTGCGGACAGGCATGAATTATTCCTCCCGAAACTCGGGAATGCCCACGCTGCCTTCGGCATTATTCAATACTTTTGGTCAAAATAATCCCGTATGCTCACCGCCTCCGCAGACAAACAAACCCATTTCGACCGCAAAGGACTGGCCGATGATGTCCTCATTGATATTTATCGAAATATTTTAAAGCCCCGAATGATCGAGGAGAAAATGCTCATTCTTCTTCGTTCGGGAAAGATCTCAAAATGGTTCTCCGGAATAGGGCAGGAGGCCATCAGCGTAGGCGTGACCATGGCGATGAAGCCGGAAGAATACATCCTGCCCATGCACCGAAACCTCGGGGTATTCACCGGGCGCGGACTGCCGCTCGGAAGACTTTTCAGCCAGTTTCAGGGCAAGGCGCACGGCTATACCAAGGGCCGTGACCGCTCCTTTCATTTCGGAGTGAAGGAGGCACGCATTGTGGGGATGATATCCCACCTCGGCCCCCAGATGGGCATTGCAGACGGGATAGCGCTGGCCCACCTCCTTGACGGGGATCAGCGTGTGGCAGCTGTATTTACGGGCGACGGCGGTGCAAGCGAAGGTGATTTTCACGAAAGTGTCAATACCGCCGCAGTATGGGGCCTTCCCGTGATGTTTGTCATTGAAAATAACGGGTACGGCCTCTCCACCCCGTCGAGCGAGCAGTTCAAGTGCGCACAGTTTATCGACAAGGCCATCGGCTACGGAATAGATGCGGTGCAAATCGCAGGCAACAATGTGATCGAAGTTTTTACGGAAGTGAGCAAAGTGGCCGAGGACATTCGCAAAAATCCGCGTCCCGTTCTTGTGGAGTGCATGACCTTCAGGATGCGCGGCCACGAAGAGGCCTCGGGAACCAAGTACGTACCCGAAGCATTGATGGCGGAATGGGCGGCCAAAGATCCGGTGTCGAATTACGAGAAATTCCTCAAAAACTCCGGCGTCTTGACGGAGTCCGCGATCGCAGATATTCGTGCGGAGTTCAAAAAAGAAATCGAGGACGGGCTCAACGAAGCATACGGGGAGCCCCCGATTTCCGCAGATCCCGATCGTGAAAGGGCAGATGTGTATGCTCCCTTCGATTTTACAGAAGTGCCGCCTTCCGGCAAAATGCGTGAAATGCGCTTTGTCGATGCCGTTTCCGACGGACTGCGTGAAGCCATGCATAAGCATGAGGACTTGGTGCTTATGGGGCAGGACATTGCCGAATACGGAGGTGTATTCAAGATTACGGAAGGCTTCCTCGAGCTTTTCGGTAAAGACCGGGTGCGCAATACCCCTCTGTGCGAAGCAGCGATTTTGGGCACGGGACTCGGCCTGTCGATCAAGGGCCGAAAGTCGATGGTAGAGATGCAGTTTGCAGATTTCGTTTCAGAGGGTTTCAATCAGATTGTGAACAATTTGGCCAAGATCCACTACCGCTGGGGGCAAAATGCCGATGTGGTGGTGCGCATGCCGACGGGAGCAGGCGTGCAGGCCGGGCCCTTTCACTCGCAGAGCAATGAGGCCTGGTTCACCCACGTTCCCGGCCTGAAGGTGGTGTATCCCGCTTTTCCTGAGGATGCAAAGGGGCTGCTGATCACAGCTTTTGAAGACCCGAATCCCGTCATGTTTTTCGAGCACAAAGCCCTGTACCGGAGCCTTCGCGGTGAGGTGCCCGAGGGGTATTACAACCTGCCTTTCGGCAAGGCGGCCACCGTACGCGAAGGGAGTGACCTCAGCATCATCACTTACGGTATGGGCGTGCATTGGGCCTCGGCCCTCGCGGAAACCCTCGCGCAGGAAGCGTCATTGGAAATCATCGACCTGCGCACCCTCGCGCCCCTTGACAGCGAGTCGGTGTTCAATTCGGCGCGAAAGACGGGCAAGGTGCTGGTACTCCATGAGGACACCATGTTCGGCGGCATCGGGGGAGAGATTGCCTCGCTTGTCGGTGAGCACTGCTTCAGCGACCTTGACGCCCCGGTGATGCGCTGTGCGAGCACGGATACGCCCGTACCCTTTGCAGGGCCTTTGGAGGAACAATTTTTGGCGAAAAGCCGCCTCGAGAAAACGGTGCGGGAGCTTCTGGATTACTGAGCTTCCTTCTCGTCTTCCGAAGGCGCGCCGCGCTTGCTGCCGCTGTAGAGTTGAAACCCCGCAAATCGGCACGGAATCTTCCCGTTCATCAGGTGGTGGGTGGCAAAGGTGCGCAATCCGATTTTGAACATGGCTTCCCTGTTTCCGGAAAGCACCCATGCCCGATACCCGGGGTAAGCTTCTTTCAGCCTGGCTCCGATGCGCTCGTAGAGCTGCTCAATGTCATGGTGGCGCAGCCGCTCTCCGTAAGGCGGGTTGAGAACAAGAAAACCCGGTGCCGGCAGCGGTGCTTCAAACATGAAGTCGGCGTGCTTCACCTCAATGATATCGTCGAGTTTAGCGGCTTCTGCGGCCTCTCTTGCCTGTCTCGCCGCATGGATATCGTGGTCGATGGCCTTGATTTTATGCGGGCACTCCTCGATGCGGTTCACCGTAGCCTCGCGAATCACATCAAAGAGCTCAGGCTCGTAGTCTTTCCAGTGCATAAATGCAAAATCGTTGCGCATCAGGCCCGGTGCGATTTTATTGGCAATCATAGCCGCTTCGATGGCCAGTGTGCCGGATCCGCACATCCCGTCCGTGAAGTTGGTTTTGCCCTCATAACCCGCCAGCATGAGCATGCCTGCAGCAAGGCACTCGTTTAGCGGAGCCTCGGCATCGCGGTGTCGGTATCCGCGCATATTGAGCGGCTTGCCCGAACTGTCGAGCGAGAGGGAGATGTCGTTGTTGTATATGCGGAGGTGGACCACGATGTCGGGCCGTTTTACATCAACGTCCGGTCGGGAGCCTGTGCTTTCGCGAAAATGATCCGCAATCGCATCTTTGACTTTCAGCGCCGCATAGTGGCTGTGCGTATGAACGGGCCCGGTGACTGCCGCTTTTACCGCAAAGGTCTTGTCGCCGTCAAAATGGCGGCTCCATTCTATGGCCGCCGCGCCCGTGTAAAGGGCCTCTTCATCGTCGGCTTTGAATTTTTTGATCGGTTTCAGAACGCGCAGTGCCGTTCGGAGACGGAGATTTGCTTTGTAGATCAGGTCTTTGTCTGCCGTGAAATACACGGCCCGCTTTCCGGGGCTCACGTCATTGGCACCGATGGAGGTCAGCTCCCGTGCCAGCACGTCTTCGAGGCCCTGCAGGGTGACGGCTACCATGGCAAAACGCCCCGGCGCACGCTTTTTGAAAGGCCTGTTTTTGGGCTTAACCTCCCGCCTTCTTCGCTCCATATCCTTGTTTTTTCAGGTAATCCGTCACCTTATCGCGGTGGTCGCCCTGTATGATGATTTCTCCGTTTTTGGCCGTTCCGCCTACGCCGCAAAGCGTTTTTAACGCGCGCCCCAAGTCTTTCATGTCGTCTTCCGAGCCCTTGAAGCCCCGCACCACAGTGGCCGATTTTCCTCCGCCTTTTCGGTCGAGCCAAATGCGGAGGTCTTGATCGGAAGGGGGCACGGTCTCGTAGTCTTCATCCGGTCCGTCGCTGTGCGCGAAGTCGGAATTGGTGCTGTACACGAAGCCGCGGTTGCTTTTGTTTTTCTTTGCCATAATGAGTCCCGTCGGTGTTGCTTGGTTTGCTCGGTGCAAAACTACGATTTTGCGCGGGGGCAATCTCGGGCTCCGCGCTCAGAGGTCTTTCGTAATCCGCATGATCTGACCGGTATGTCTGTCCAAGTGGTCCTGAAGGAAATCGAGCGTTTGGAAAATATTGATTTTCCCGGCCCTCGGATGTTTGAAGACGGCAATTCCCGCAGTTTCACGATCGAAAAGGGCCAAGACTTTGTACAATTCATCACGTGTGGTACGATAGTCGGATTTCAGGACGGTGTAATCGGGTTTTTCGGGAATGTCCGCTACGATCGAGGGTGCTTTGAACTTGAGCCTTTTGTTCTTCAGGGCGCGGTGAAGGGCATAGGCGCGAAGGGTGGCACTGAGTCCTGCCTTTTCTTTTCTTGCGTCGAGATTGTCGAGCCTCTTCTTGAGGGCCTTTACGGTGTTTTTTTCAGACAGCCACAGGTGGTACAGGACCTGAGCGGCGCTCCATTCAGCGCCTTTTTTGGCGCGAAGCACGGAAGGTTCCAGCGTGTCGGTGTACTTCAAGAGGTGCTTCAGCGCCTTGTGCAGGGCATCTTTTTTATGTTCAATTTTGGGAAGCATCGCGAACTTTTTGACGGGTGAATATTTGCTTTTGCCAGGACCAGCCGCGGGTAATAAGTGCGAGAACCACAGGTATGACCGCCGCGTTCAGTGTTTGCGGAATCCACATCCAGGCTACCACCACAAAAAAGAGAAAACCGCTCTGGTAGCGGAAGAAGCGGTTTTCCGGCTTCCCGACTGCAATCAGGTAGGCCCCGTAAAACCAAGTGGGTGCCGCCCAGAGTATATTCATATTCCACTTGGTGGCGGAGTGATCCGTGGCAAACCAGAGCAAAAGAATCACAATACTCAGAATCCCGATGAGGGAATAAAAGCTGATATCAAACCATTTCATGCGCTTGGGATGCACATATATACCCGTGATCAGACAAAAGGCAAAAAACACCCAAAACCCCCAAGTAATGCTGCTCTCGCCCGTGTCACGAAGGTTCGGATTTTCCGGCAGCACCAAGCTCGTTTCGCTTACCAGTGACACATTTCCGCCATCTCTTTTGATGGTTGCATCGCCCATGGCATCCATCAGGTAATCCGGCAGGAACATCTTATCCCTGTAATCCGCTTGGTAATCACAGGGCGCACCGAGGGCCAGGTCGATGCCGAGTTCACTCCAGGGATGGTTGTTCAGATACAGGCCGATGAGCTGCCGAAACGTGGCTGCAGTATCGGCGGCCGCAGCGGGGTAGATGAGGTCGCTGCCGAGTACCGTCTCAAAAACATCTCGAATGCGTGAACTGCAATTGTCGTAAAAGAAATCGTACTTGTAGTTTCGGTTTTCGGGTTTTGCGTTGTTTTCCAGAAAGGCATACATCTCCTCCTTTTCGGAGTCGGTGAGGTTGAGCTCCTGGCGTTTTACCCACCTGCCTTCGTATTGGTATTGGGCTAAAAATCGCCCGAAACTCGATACGCTCAAGGCGTAATCCAACTTCCCCCGGGCAAATTTGACGTAGAAATTGGGCGTGTCAAAATCGAAGGTGCCGTAATTGTAGACTTTGTCGAGTCCCGTTCGGGAATCGTAGACATGGATGGCACTGTGGCCGAATACGGCGTAGAGATCATCCCCGGGGCCGCAGGTAATCAGGGATACCGAAAAACCTGCGGGAGGGGCTTGAGAAAATAAAGGTACGGCGGTAAGTACCGAAAACAGCACCGCAAAGATCCAATGCTTCATAGGGCCGAAATTACCAAAATATCGGCCTCAGTCTCGGAGCAATTCTCGGATTCTCTCTAAAGAACGCTTGTTGTTGTCAAAGTCCATGGACTGGATGACCCGCTGCTTTTCCAATGCGGTGAGGTGCCAACTCAGTGCAATGTTCTCGTCAGGGTAGCGCATGATTTCGAGCGGGACTTGGTGGATAGGGACCTTAAGGCTGTTGGAGGTCATGCGCATCAATTGATCCATGTTGTAGTCCTGATCGTTGAAGTAATTGCCGTAGAATGAACCGATGGGGTCGGTCACTTTGTCCAGCAGGGTAGATCGGCCGCCTTTCGGTTCGAAATGCTTTTCGACATCCCGAATTTGAAGCACCACGATGCCGCTTGTGTTTTTTTCGATCCAAGATTTGAACGCGATGAGGTATTGCGCCGTGATCTTCGTTCCGAAATTGTCGCGGAGTCCGGCATCCATCACTTCGATCGGCGGATCGGTGGGAAGTGTAGCATTGGGCAGGATATACGGGAAGGTAGAACTCATGCGCAGGGCGCTCGTCATCAGCAGATCGTCTGCACCGTGGCGCACAAACATGCGGTTGAATTCAATGTTTTCCGTGGCGAGGTTGAGCTGCTCCCGAATGTCGGGATACTCGTAGGTCAGGAAAGATATCGGCTGGGAGCTGATCAGCAACCTTCGCCCGTCATTGACAATGGAAGGGGTGAGGACCATCATGGGAACGGCCCCGCGGTATACATCCTTTTCATATGCCGCCACTGTTTTATCCAGCACGAAGTCTGTATTCTGATTGAACTGCTCCTCGAAGGTCATGGCCCGGTCGAGAATATAGCGGTGTCCCGCAACCTCCCTATGTCGGAAACGAATGAATATATCATTGGTAGCCAGCGTGTAGAGAATGCGGTTGAGAATGTCCTTGGCCGCCTTGTCGAGGTAGTGCGGACTGTACAGGGAGTGCTCCAAGCTGTCGCGTCGCAGGTAGAGTTCGCGAAAATAAGCGGCACCCACCGTGCCCCCGGATGAGCCGCTGATGAGCCGCGTATTTCTGAAGAAGGCACCCTCGGTGATGCTGTCGGCATACTGCAGGCACTGTACGGTAAAGAGGGTCGACCTCTGGCCGCCGCCGCTGGTATTGACGAAGACCATTTTCGGTTTGAAGTTCGGATTTCCCGTGCGCTTGCGCTCCCGGTCCAGCCATCGGTTCAGAATGTTCTCATGGTAGGCCACGTCTTGGCGCACCTTCATCAAGTCACTGCTCAGGCTGTCGATGGTATTCACCGTATAGGCTACGGGAGGTTCCGAATAATCCAGACCGTAGGCAGGATTGGTCATGTTCAGCACATCGTATTTTCCCGAAAGGGCATTCACGACGGCAAAGAGCACGATCAGTGCGGGCCAGGTCCAGCCTTTCAGCCATGACATTACAATGCTGACGAGCATGATCACGGCCGTGAGTACAAGACAGGCGCTTGCAGCCGCGGGGATTACAAAGGCGGCGTTAAACTGAAATGCGCCTACCACCACGAAAGCGCTGATAATGATCAGCTCAAAAAATGATGCATTGACGTGGTTCTGGTAAAAAACCTTCTGAAGGGTAGCATGATCGTAGTGATCGGCATTGCGCGCCAATGCTAACTTGAAGGGGTGAACGAGATAGGTATCCGTACGGAGCTTCTCTTGCCCCGGCCCCCGCAAACGTATGCTCTGCTTCTTGCGGAAAGCGCTCGCACGTTTGCGGATTACCTGATCTATTTCAGATTCCGTTTGTCCCGTAATCTTGAAAATGTTCTTGTTCGTAGGAAAGAAATACAGGAAGGCAATAACAATGAAGAGCACATTGCCGACGAGAAAAGCGCCCAGATCAAGGGCGATTTCACCGGGGGTCTTCAATTCTGCTGTGTGCAGAAATACAGCGGAGTGGTACAGATATACCGCGACGAAAATCAGCGGAATCAGCGAATTGTTGACGCAAAACTTGAAAAACGGACGGGCCAAAGTGCCCAAAAATGCAAAACGGTGCCCGTGGCTGATGTAGGAATAAATGTTGAAGGCCATGATGAACCCCCCGAGGGCAAAGCCCAAAATTGCGAACGACCACAGACCTACCTCACCCAGATACTCCGGTGCCAAAAACAGGTAAGGAATCCCGAATTTGGTCGCGAAGCTTTGCGTTACGAAACCGAAAAGGATGAGCCAAAAAAGCAACAGAAAAGGACTTCTTCGTATGTGCAGCATCAATAGCTGCAAGGGGAAGAAGTAAAAAAATCGCGCGAAGCGCTGCTTTCTTGAAATTTCGGCCGTCATTGAAGGAAGGTCACATCTTTAATATGTACGCAAAAAAACGGCAAGTGTTTTGCAAGGAGCGCTTTATTTGAGCGCAAGGGCAACGGCTTCGGTCACTTCCCGTTCCGCCTTGTCGGCCGCACGGTCCAGTTCATCGGCTTCCGCGAGGGTCTTTTCGACAAATTCGCGGTCCTCAAAGTCGGCGAGATTGACCCGAACATTCATCACCGCGCCCTTCACTGCCGCCCGTGCACAGAGTGCGCCCACGCCGGCATCGGTCACAGAGTTCGGGTTTCCTTTTTCCGCCATTGCCCGGCACAGGTCGAAGGTATCATAGGCGAGTTTAGCAATACGCAAAGGCACTTCCGCCGCATGTCTTGTGGCAGCAGCGATGGCCTGTTTGCGCGCTTCCTGCTCCGCTGCAGTGTCTTTGGGCATCCCGAAGGCTTCCATGATTTTGTTAAATGCGGCAGTATCATCGTCCGTGGCTTTCAGCAGTTCTTCGCTCAGCGCCTGTCCCTTTTCGGCGTATTCAGAGAAGGTTTCCCAGCGGTCATCCCAGCCCCGTTTGTGCGCGCTCAGGTTGGCTACCATGGTTCCCATAGCGGCGGCCAGCACGCCGCAATAAGCGCTTACACTTCCTCCTCCGGGGGCCGGGCTTTCCGAAGCGGCCTTTTCGGCAAATGCTGTCAGGCTCAGGTCTGCCAATTTTCGGGTACTTGTATCGCGAATCATGTATTCGATGACTTTTTTCTCCGGATCGAAGGGCGCCAAGTCATCAAGGCCAAGACTCTTCACGGCTATCTTCACCTTTTCCGACTCGGGAATACCGAGGGAGCGCCGCTGCTTTTTCAGGAAGTAGTCTGCAGCCTCCGTCAGGCACCGCAGCGGCATCAGCCCCACAATTTCGGATCCTGTGACCCGAATTCCCCGCTCCCGCGCCCTTTCACATGCTTCGTCAAAGGCTTTGTGAACGGGCGTAACATTAATATCCGTCAGGTTCAGCGAAAGCTGCGCAATGCCGTATTCTTCGATGTACCAACCGATGCCTTTCACAGCTTTAAGGCTGCCGGGAATCCGTTCGGGCTCGCCGTCCGGGCCGGTCACCACCTTTCCCGTTATGGGATTGCCCTCACGCTTGATTCGTCCCGCTTCGCGGATGTCGAATGCCACGGAATTGGCGCGACGCACGGATGTGGTGTTGAGGTTGATGTTGTAGGCCACCAGAAAGTCACGTGCCGAGATGGCCGTAGCTCCCGTTTTCTTCACCTGATCGTTAAACGCTGCCGGACCGAAGTCGGGTTTCCATTCGGGTTTTGCAAGCTTATCCAAGCCTTCATATTCGCCCTGCCTGCAGTAAGCCAGGTTTTTTCGCTTGGGTTCGCGCGCGGCGTGCTCGTAAAAGTAGCCCGGAATTCCCAGCTCTTTTCCGACCCGCTCGCCGAGCTTACGGGCGTATTCGGCGGTTTCCTCCATGGAGATGGCCGATACGGGAATCAGCGGGCATACATCGGTGGCTCCCATGCGCGGATGGGCTCCGCTGTGTTTCCGCATGTCGATAAGCTCCGCTGCTTTTTTGATCAGCCGGAAGGCTGCTTCAATGACAGGCTCAGGCTCGCCCACGAAAGTAATCACCGTGCGGTTTGTACTTTTTCCGGGATCGATATCCAAAAGTTTTACGCCCTCGACGGTTTCAGCCTCAGCGGCAATGGCGTTGATTTTGTCCGTGTCACGTCCCTCGGAAATATTGGGAACGCATTCGATGAGTTGCTTCATGGAGTGAAGGGGTTGAGCTATGGTTTATGACTTTTGCGCGAAGGTAGCAAAAGGCCCGCGGGTGTATGTGCGGTTAAGAAATCTTGTGTGAATTAGTATGTCGCGCCGTGGGCACCGCTGCGAGATCTGTTTTTGTTTGCTGCCAATATGTTTATCGCGTGCTTGATCTTTCGATTACTCTCGGCATTTGCGCACTTTATTTTTGAAGTGTGCAGCAGTTTTTATCTCACGGCTGTTTATTCTCCGAAACCGAACATAATTCATCTCCTCAAACTTTAAATTGAAAACCATGAAAAACCTGTTGATCCGATTTCTTTTCCTTCAAATGTTGACAGCCGCCGGGATACTTCTCTCCGCTTTTTCCGCTTCGGCCGAAGAATGTGAGGTGGTACCGCCGGAAGGAGTAGATGTCACATCTGACGCGTATGCACAGGTCGTTCTCACCGACGCGTTTTGCTGCAACATCGATTGGGACGGTGTTTGTCAGAATCTTTACAACAACTTTTCCGGAGGCGGCGAAGATCCTTCGGGCAATTGCGTCACACCGCCGGAAGGTGTGGATGCGGAGAGTCCCGAATACACCATGGTCACCACTGCTTACCCACCTTGTTGCACAAGCAGTTGGGATGCATTCTGTACGGATCTTTACAACGCCTACTTCAATGCGGACCAGAATACCCAATGCGCAGAAACACCTCCTTCCGTGGATACGCTTTCGACGGCCTATCAGACCGTGATCGAAGATGATCCTTTTTGCTGCACCAATACCTGGGATGCCCTCTGTCAGCAAACCTAAGACAGCCTTGTCAACGGAGACGACGGCGAGGATCAGGAATGTGTCGAGGTGCCCGCTTCGGTTGATACGGAGTCTGACGCTTATGCCACTGTGATTGCCTCAGATGCCTATTGCTGCAATACGGCTTGGGACACGACTTGCCAAAACCAGTACAATGCCCTTACCGGAGGTGATGATGACGATGAATCCGAGACACCCGAAAACGGTTGTGCAGCAGTTCCCGACGGGGTGGATATCAACAGTGTAGAATACCAGGAAGTTATTGACTTTGATTCTTTCTGCTGCAATTTTTCATGGGATGCCCTCTGTCAGATCAACTATGACAACCTCCTTTCCGGCGATCCCATGATCGGCGTCGGCACTTCTTGGTATTCTTGGTATGCTGATGATTACGTTTTTGATTATCCCGATGAAGGTGAATGTGCCGATGTGCCCGCAGGAGTAGACACGTCAAGTACTGCCTATGCAGAGGTAATTGCCAATGACCCCTTCTGCTGCAATGTGGCTTGGGATAACTTGTGCCAAAGTGCCTATGACAACCTTACGGGCGGCGGAATGGGATCTGCAGACGGTCAGGAGGGAATAGATCCCGGCGAGCCGGGAGATTGTATCGCGCCCCCGGACAGTATCGATACCGAAAGCGAAGCCTACAGCGCGGTGATTGCCAACGACATTTTCTGCTGTTTTTTCGGCTGGGATATTCTCTGCCAAGATGCCTATGACAATTTCGGGAATGCTGAACCTGCGGATCCTGAAGATGAACAGTGTATAGAAGCGCCGGCGCATGTGGATACTGAAAGTGATGCCTATGCCCAGACCATCGACCTGGATCCTTTCTGCTGCAACGCCGAATGGGATCAGATATGTGAGAACCTCTATAATTCGTTGAGTAATACCTCGGGCATCGCCGCGCCTCCGACAGTACAGGCAGATGAAAAATTCAATTTCAACATTTACCCGAACCCGGCGGTGAATGTGCTGAACATCAATTTTACTTCGGTTAGCGATGAAGAGCAGGTGATTATTGAGGTGTACAATGTGACAGGCCAAAAAGTGATGCAGACGCAAGTGATTTCTGCGCCCGGACAGCAGGAGATGATGGATGTCTCAGTCCTCGGCAACGGCTTGTACCTGATCAATGCCCGTCAGGGCAACCAAACGGTCACAAAGCAGTTTGTGGTTCAGAAGTAACCTCACTGCAGTTCTTTCATTGAAAAAACGGGCGCCCTGAGGTGCCCGTTTTTTCTTATGCCTATCCCATCGGCGAACGGCGGGGCAGGGGTCTTCACCGCAGCACTTTCCTTTAGGATTATATTTCATTCCCTTCTGTTTCATTTCCCCTTACCTTTGTCCCGTGGAGACAACCTTCGAAGATCTTAAAATTACGCGTCAGTTTATCGACGCCTTGGAATCTGCCGGCATTCATCGACCTACGGAGATACAGGCGAAAGCCATTGTTCCCGCGATGGCGGGACAGGACGTACTCGGCATTGCAGAGACGGGAAGCGGAAAAACGCTGGCTTACCTGATTCCCGTGGCCGGGAAGATCAAATATGCGCGTGACGGGCACCCCCTTGCATTGGTTTTGGCCCCGTCAAAAGAGCTCGCAGTACAGATCGATCGGGTGTGGCGCAGCCTTGCGGCAAATACAGACATGCGCTCCGTATGCCTTTACGGCGGGGTGGGGAAGAAGGGGCAGCTCGCCGCCCTGAAAGCCGGGGCGGAGGTGGTTATTGCCACGCCCGGAAGGCTTTTGGACCTCTATTCCGAAGGTCAGATTTTTCTCAGGCAGGTCCGCATCCTCGTACTCGATGAAGCGGATCGGATGATGGAGATGGGCTTTATGCCTCAGCTGCGTCAGATCCTCGAAGTGATTCCCGTGAAGCGGCAAAACCTGCTCTTCTCCGCCACCTTTCCGGAAAGGACAGAAGTCCTCGCCGCGGAATTTCTCGAATTTCCCGTAAGGGTGGAGAGCAGTGCCCACGGCAGGCCCGTAGATACTGTATCACAGATCTGGTATCCCGTGCCGAATTTCAGAACCAAACTCGCATTCCTTCTCGACCTGGTCGGGGAAGGGGCGGAGCGCACCATGGTGTTTTGCCGCACGCGCGATGCAGCAGAGCGCGTATCGAAATTTCTCGAAAGGCGCATGCCCGGAAGCGTCCGCGTACTGCACGCCAACAAGGGGCAGCATACGCGTATCAATGCCCTGGATGCCTTCCGCGACGGCGAGGTGAAGGTGCTCGTGACCACTGATGTGAGCTCTCGCGGCATCGATGTGGACGGGGTGAGCCATGTGATCAATTTTGAAGTGCCAAAAAACCGCGAAGATTACCTTCACCGCATCGGGCGCACGGCCAGACTGAAAAAACAAGGCATCGCGGTATCTCTGGCAGATCCGTCTGAAGAACTTCACATTGCGGCTGTGGTCGCCTCAGCGGATACCGAAGTGGAACGCCGCGAATTGCCGGAGCGCATTGAGGTCTTGCCTGACCTTCCCGGAGAGAAGCAGCGCATCGCACGCACCTTGGATTTGCGGAAGCGAAGAGCAGACCCTACTTATCAGGGTGCTTTTCACGAAAAGAAAAAACGCCCCTCGAAGCGCCGCTCGGGAACGTCCAATCCCGGCCAAAAGAAAAAAGGCGGAAAGAAGCGCTGAACGCTCTCCGCCTTTCAAGAATTACTGTTCCGGAGGGAATTATTTCGTCTTAAAGCGCATTTCCACCCTTCTGTTCAGGGCGCGGCCTTCTTCGGTCTCATTCGTGCTGTAAGGCCTGAGCTTTCCGAAAGCACGGGTTTTGATGCGGTCGTCCTCGACGCCGTGAATGAGCAAATATTCCTTGGTGGACAAAGCCCTGTTTTCACTCAGCACCATATTGAACGCTTGCGAACCTACGTGATCGGTGTGTCCGTCTATGACTACATGAAGGTCCTGATAGGTATCCAGTAGTTCTCCTACATCGTCGAGCACTTCGATGTATTTGGCGGTGATGTTGTACTTATTGTAAGGGAAGTACACAAAGCGAATGATGGTTTCGCTGTCCAAGAGTTCCGCTCTGGTGAGGTCTTTCAATGAACGGTCGCTCTCGGCCCCTCTTTCGCGGGTCTCTATAATCAGTACCGGGTCTCTTTCCGGCTCGGTTTTGCCGGTAGCAGCGCCCGTTCCGGCTCCCGATTCGCCGCTGCCCGCGAGCAAGTCATCATCTTCCTCAGTGTCGTCTTCCTCCTCCTCCTCCTCAGCGAGCGGGGTAATGATGAGCTCACTGATATATAGGTTGGAGAGGCTGTCGCCGCGGTTGCTGCTGAAAAGCGCAGAGCTGTCTGCCGCGATGTAGAAATAGGCATCAAATTTTGAAGAATTGATCTGCTTTCCGGCGTTTACGGGTTCAGACCATTCGGTCCAAGTGTCGTCGAGCTTTCTGGAGTAGAAGATGTCGTAGTCGCCGTAGCCTTCGCGTCCGTTGGTGGACCAAAACAGGAGACCGGAATTCTTGTCGAAGAAGGGGCTGATATCGTCTGCGGCCGTATTCACGGCGGTGCCCAAGTCCTGAGGCGGAGACCACGTATCTCCGCCGTCTTCGGAGAGGCTCACAAAAATGTTGTTTGTCGTGTCGGTTCCCTGACGGGGCAGGGTCCATAGGATGAAGTCCTCGTCCGGACTCACGTAGGCGCTGTAAAAATTGCCTTCTGCCTCGAGTCCGGGAACATGGACTGCCGTAGCGTCGTCCCATTTTTTAGTAACGTCATTCAAGTCGCTCCGTGACAGGCCCGGTAGCAATGTATTTTTTTCTCCGCGTCGGTTGAGCAGGTAGAGTCGTTTTCCGCCTTTAGCTACGCCCGTCACCACATTGTTGGTGCGGTCGTTGAGTTCGCGGATTTTTCCCGCCTCGGTGTATGCCCCGTCTGTCTTTGTGCTCACCCAGATATCCTGTCCGGCAAATTTTCCGCCCGTGTTTCGGGGGTGGTAGGTGCGTGCGAAGTACAGCGTTTGGCCGTCGGGAGCAAGGATGGGAAAACTTTCTTCAGCTTCGGAATTCACTTTGGAATTGAGCCGCTGCGGTGCGGCGAAGCTGAGCGTGTCATCTTGTGCATGCAGTGTGAGTGCGGCTCCCCCGGCAATCAATATCGAAAGTAGAAATGGCTTCATGGGCGGTTAATTTTTTCTGTCGAAGCGAACGCCGAGTACGATCTCGTGGCTCCCGCTGCTCAAGTTGTTGATTTGTGAGGTGAGGTAGTCATAAGCGTAGCCTACCCGCAGCCAATCATTAATGTGGAGTCCCGCCAATACGGAAACTGCGTCCTCGTAGCGGTAGGAAAGGCCGAAAAATACCCGCTCGGCATAGTCCGCCCGCACGTTGATATCGAAAGAGGGCGGAGCCGGGCCGCGGAGCTTGAAGATGGTACTCGGCGTAAGGTCCAAATTTTCACTGAGCGTAAAGCGGTAACCTGCCATAGCGAAATGGTGCACCGCGAGGCGCGTCTCACTGAGGCCTGCAGGCGTCGCGGCATTGCCGAGTTCTATCTGATTTTCTCCGATCTGGTATACGGAGTAGCCCGCAAACAGGCGGTCGCTGTAGAACATCAGACCTGCGTTGATGTCAAAAAGATTGGCGCGTGTTCCGTTCGCGATAAAATCGTTGAAGGTATTGTCATTCGGATTTTCGAGAATGGCATTGCCCGCTCCGAAGTTCATACCGTACCACCCCATGCTGGTTCCCGCTGCGAGGTAGTATTTTTCTCCGATGGGGTGGTGGTAAGCATAGCTCGCCATGACAGAACTTCTCTGAAAAAGGCCGTATTCATCAACAGCTGCCAGCCCGCCCACGACATGTTTTGATTTGCGCTCCGTAATCCCGCTGCTCATCATTTTTCGGTTGCTGATCGGAATCCCGTATGCCAAGCCCTGCGCTTGCGGTTTACGGCCGATGTTGACCGTACCTCCTACGTAGTACGTTTGGGGCGCCCCGTCAAAACCCGTCCACTGCTGTCTGAATCCCATGGCCAAATCCACATCTTGGTGCATACTCGATGCTGCGGGATTGATCACATAAGGGTTGAGCATGTACTGGCTGAATTGCGGAAGCTGCTGCGCCCTGATCTCGCCGGGGAATGTCACGGCACAGGCGGCAATCAGGAGGATGCTGTATGCGGTAAAATGCTTTCTCATGGCTTAGCGAATGATATTGACCGTTCCGTTGAGGTTCTCTTTGCCCTCGGTATTGTAATCGATGATGTAGTAGTAGGAGCCTGCCGGCAAATCTTCTCCGTTGCGGCGTCCGTCCCAAGGCTCGTTGTAACCCGTTGAGCTGAATACCTCGTTGCCCCAACGGTTGTAAATGGCCACCACTGCATTCGGATATTGATCAATGCCCGGGATATTCCACACATCGTTTACGCCGTCATTGTCAGGTGTAATGGTATTGGGCAATTCCCGAAATACACGAACGATCAGCGAATCGCTTACCGAGCAGCCGAGCGGTGAGGTGTAAGTGACGAGATACTGCGTGGTTTCTTCAGGTGATGCAGTGGGGTCCGCACATGCGGTGCAGGACAGGCCCTCTTCCGGTTCCCAGAGAAAATTTCCGCCGGGGGGCAGGCCCGTGGCGAATAATTGCACGGAGCCGCCTGCGAAGATCAATTCATCCTCCCCGGCGTTTACGGTTACGCCTTCTTCTACCGTAATGGTCACGGTATCGGTTTCAAAATCACAACCGTTGAGGGGATCGATGAACCAAACAAATACATTCTGCCCCACTTCAAGACCTTCTATCTCCGTATTAGGATCATTTTCGTCTGCTATAATCCCGAAGCCGCTTTCCAATATCCAGGTGCCCAGCGCATCACCGGGATCATTTCCGTTCAGGAAAAAACTAGTTGCATCACAAATATTGCGGTCGTTGCCGGCATCTGCGCGCGGTGCGGTGACCAAGCGCTCGATTACAAAGGTGCATTCTGCCGTGTTTCCGCTCGCATCAACGGCTTCAAAACTCACTTCGGAAAACCCGAGCGGGAAAGAAGTTCCGCTTTCCGGCCCTCCCGTTTGCACCACCTCAACCACTTCGCAGTTGTCGCTCGCTTCGGGAAAGTCGAAGTTTACAATCATCTCACAGGATTGCAGGGTGTCCGGGCAGTCAAATACCGGAGGGATGGTGTCGATGACATTCACCGTGAAGCTGCATGCTGCGGTGTTTCCCGAAGGGTCAGTCGCTTCAAATACCACCGCATAGGTTCCCGGGCCGGCGCCGGAACCGCTCTCGGGACCTTCCGTCAGTGTCACTTCGGCGGAGCAGTTGTCTTCTGCAAGGGGCGTGTCGTAGATGATCTCAGCTTCGCACCCGTCTTCTCCCACGGCGATGACAAGATCATCCGGACATGCCGTGAACACAGGGGCTTCTTCATCTGTCACCGTTACGGTGTAGGTGCATTCGGAGGTATTCCCGAATTCATCTTCCGCCGTGAAGGTGAAAACGGTCTCTCCCAAGAGCAAGAGGCTGCCCGAATCCGGTCCGGCCGTTTGCGTTACGGTTACCGTTTCCGTGCAATTGTCAGACGCTTCGGGAAGGTCAAAACTGTAGACGGCTCCGCATTCCCCGGTATCGTTTGCCAGGTTCAGGTCATCCGGACAGGCGAGGAATTCCGGGGGTTCTGCATCGTTTACAGTCACGGTAAAGGTGCATTGGACAGTATTGCCGGACAAATCGGTGGCTTCGAAGGTCACTTCGGTCGCTCCCAATGGGAATTCTGCACCGGACGCAGGCCCCTCGATGAGCGCAAGGCTTACATCTCCGCAAGCGTCTTCCGCTTCCGGAAGGTCGTAATTCACGATTGCTGAGCAGGCCCCCGGGTCGTTGTTGACCGCAATATCGTCAGGACAGGTAATCACGGGCGGCACATCCTCGGTCACGGTTACCGTAAATGAGCATTCCGCGGTATTCCCGTTTACATCCGTGGCCGTAAAGGTCACCGTAGTTTCTCCCGCCGGAAATGCAGACCCGCTCGCAAGGCCCGCGGTGAGTTCAATATCGGCTATGCCGCAATTGTCGGTTGCGGTCGGGTCATCATAGGTCACCGTGGCATCACAATCTCCCGAGGCGGCATCGATCAAGATGTCATCGGTGCAGGTGATTTCGGGAGCTTCATTGTCTTCAACGGTTACTTCGATGGTACACGTTGCCGAATTTCCGGCTGCATCCGTAGCTTCGAAGATCAATTCAACGGCACCGACCGGGACAAAATCACCTGAATTCGGTCCCGAAACCAAAACGGCCGTCAGACTTCCGTCGCAATTGTCCGCCACATCGGGCAGGTCATAGGTCAAGAAGGTTCCGCATTCTCCCGGATCCGTATCCGCGGTGACGGGGCTTTCCGGGCATTCAAATACGGGCGGTTCCGTATCGTTTACCGTCACGCTGAAGCTGCAATCGGCGGTATTTCCCGAAAGATCAGTCACCGTGTAGGTCACCGTGGTGGTACCTACCGGGAAGAAATCTCCGCTTTCGGGACCTTCCGTAAGTTCGGTCACTGCCCCGGGGCAGTTGTCGCTACCTTCGGGTACCGGGTAATTCACCACGGCACCGCATTCGCCCGGATCATTGTCGGTCACGATGTCGTCGGGGCAGGTGATTTCCGGAGGGGTAGACTCTGTTATGGTGACCGTGAAGCTGCAGGTACCGATATTGCCGGCCGCATCGGTGGCTTCATAGGTCACTGTGGTTACGCCGACCGGAAATAATTCGCCGGGTGCTATACCTTCTGTTTGCTCCGTGGATACTACTTCGCAGTTGTCGACGGCAGAAGCGGGAGGGAAGTTGACTTCGGCCTCGCAGGTGCCGTCTAAGGTGATATTGATGTCAGAAGGGCAGGTCAATTCCGGGGCTTCCTCGTCGGTTACCGTCACGGTGAAACTGCATTCTGCCGTGTTTCCGGATTCATCCGTGGCGAGAAGGGTCACCGTGGTGGTACCTACCGGGAAGAAATCTCCGCTTGCGGGACCTTCGATAACTTCTGTGGTGATATCGCCGCAGCCGTCCGTGTCAGGTGCAGGGTAGGAGACTGTCGCTCCGCAGTCGCCGGGATCGTTGGCGGTTGTGATGTTTTCCGGACAGGTGATTACCGGCGGAGCGTCCGTGGTGACGATCACATTGAAAGTACATACCGACAGGTTTCCGAATTCATCTTCTGCGGTAAATTCTATTTCCGTGCTTCCTGCCGGGAAAGTCGATCCGCTTGCGGGACCTGCTGTCTGGGTCACGGTGACCTCAGAGCAGGGGTCCGTGGCTGTAGGGGCGTCGAAGGTTACTACGGCATCGCAGCTGCCTTCATCGGCTGCCACGGTAATATCATCGGGGCAGTCGAATTCCGGCTCATTCGTTTCGATCAGGGTCACCGTGAAGCTGCACTCCGCGGTATTTCCGGAGGCATCCGTCGCTTCATAGGTCACGGTATATACGCCTGCCTCCACAGTCTCTCCGCTTGCGGGACCTTCGGTGAGGCTTACGTTTACGCCGGGGCAATTGTCTGTCGCGGTCGGAATGTCATACGTGATTTCACCATCGCACACGCCTTCGGGAAGAGTGATTTCCACATCTTCGGGGCAGGTGATTTCAGGATCTTCTTCGTCGAGTACTACCACCGAGAAGGTGCAGACGGAAGCATTACCGGCTTCGTCCGTGGCGGTAAATTCGATTTCGGTTGCACCCACGGGAAAGGTTGAACCGCTCGCGGGTCCGTCGGTTTGTGCAATGCTGCCGCCCGGGCAGTTGTCTGTGAACTCCGGCGCATCAAAGGTTACCGTGGCCTCGCAGGTTCCCGGAGCTGCGACAGCCTGAACTTCTTCGGGGCAGTCGATGGCGGGCGGGGTATCATCAGAGACGATGATGTTAAACGTGCATACGGCCGTATTCCCGAATTCGTCCGTAGCAGTGAATTCGACCTCTGTACTTCCTTCCGGAAAAGTCGATCCGCTCGCGGGTCCGCCGGTTTGGGTCACCGTGACCTCCGAGCAAAGGTCGGTGGCAGTCGGTGTGTCGAAAGTGACCACGGCATCACAGCTGTCTTCATCGGTTCCGGCGTTGATGTCATCGGGACAGTCGAATTCAGGTTCGGTAGTTTCAATCAGGGTTACCGTAAAGCTGCACTCAGCGGTATTCCCTGAGGCATCCGTCGCTTCATAGGTTACGGTATATACGCCCGCCTCCGCCGTCTCACCGCTTGCGGGACCTTCGGTGAGGCTCACGCTTACCCCCGGGCAATTGTCGGTAGCGGTCGGAATGTCGTAGGTGATTTCACCCTCGCATTCGCCGTCGGGCAGGGTGATTTCCACATCATCGGGGCAGTCGATTTCAGGATCCTCTTCGTCGAGTACGACCACCGAGAAGGTGCAGACGGAAGTATTACCGGCATCGTCCGTGGCGGTAAATTCGATCTCGGTCGCTCCTACGGGAAAAGCAGATCCGCTTACAGGCCCATCGGTTTGTGTAATGCTGCCACCGGGGCAGTTGTCTGTAAACTCGGGTGCGGCAAAGTTTACCGTGGCTTCGCAGGTTCCGGGATCAGCGCTGGCCTCGAGGTTTTCGGGGCATTCAATTTCGGGGGCTTCGTTGTCCTCGACGGTCACCTCAAAGGTGCACTCCGCGGTATTGCCGGCGGCATCGGTTACGGTGTAGGTTTCTACAGTCGTTCCGATCGGGAAGGTGCCGCCCGAACCGATGCCCGACGTGAGTTCGGTTACGGCACCCGGGCAGTTGTCGGTGCCTTCGGGCGGGGTATAGCTCACCACTGCGGTGCACTCGCCCGGGTCCGTATCGGCGGTGATATTATCCGGGCAGGTGATTTCAGGGTCTTCGTCTTCGTTCACCGTCACGGTAAAGCTGCATTCGGAGGTGTTCCCCGCGGCGTCGGTCGCTGTGAAGGTTACCGTCGTTTCTCCTGCCGGAAAGACTTCTCCGGAGGCCGGTCCCGCAGTTTGTTCGAAGGTCTCGCCGGGGCAGTTGTCGGAAGTGACGGGATCGGGGAAAGTTACTACAGCATCACAATCCCCGGGGTCAGCGGTAACAGTGATATCATCCGGGCAGGTGATAACGGGCGGTGCTGCGTCCACCACGTTGACTTCAAAAGTGCAGGTAGCACTGTTTCCCGCTGCATCGGTTACCGTGTATTCTTCCGTGGTGGTTCCTATCGGAAAGGTGGCTCCCGATCCGAGTCCTCCTGTGAGGTTGGTCTCTGTGGCAGAGCAGGGATCGCTGCCCACGGGCGCCGTGTAGTTCACCACGGCTTCGCAGTCATCGGTTACCTCTACGGTGATGTCGTCGGGGCATGTGATCACGGGGTCAGATACGTCATTGACAAAAATGACCACCCGACAAAAGGCCACATTGCCTTCGGCGTCAATGGCCTGAAAATCAACGCTGTTTTCACCTACGGGAAAGGCTGAGCCGCTGGGGAGGCCGCCGAATTGGAACACATCGGCTACAAAGCAATTGTCAAAGGCATCGGGAATATCGAAGAATACTACTGCGGAGCAGTCGTTGGCGTCCGCATCGACAATAATGTCATCAGGGCAGTCAAAAGTGGGGTCCTCTTGGTCTTCCACAATGATAAAAAACGAGCAATCGTCTGAATCTCCCTCGTCGTTGGTTACAGTGTAGGTAATTTGCGTAACTCCCACAGGGAATTCCGACCCGGGAGGAAGCCCCTGTGTTAATTCCGTCGTGATATTCGTACCACTTCCGGTACCTTCGGGGGCGGTGTAGTTGACAACGGCACCGCATTCTCCGAGGTCATTGGGCTGAGTGATATCTCCGGGACAGGTGACGGAAACCTGTGCATTTACTTGAATGATAAAGCCGAGGCAGAATGCGAAGGAAGTGATGAGTCGCGTGCTGAGGAGGGCTCTGTAGAAATGATCCATAAGCGTTCAGGGTTATTTTCCTGCGAACCAAATATAGGCCAATAGGCTTCCCGTGCATGATAACCTTTTGTGAAACTTTTCCATATTGGGTTATGGACAGCGCAAAACGCGCTCCGCTGAGCCGGTATAAAACTCAAAGTCAGTGTACAGAAAACCGCTTCAACTTGTATGGCGAAAATCAAACGGACCGTTTAAGTCCGGTCTTCCTTCTCATCCTGTTCGGGAAATTTTTTGCCGCAGCGGTGGCAGTGAACGGCATCCTCAACGTGCGTATCTTCATTGCACTCGGGGCAGGGCTTCACGACATTCTCCCGTTTCCGGCTTCTTTTCTCAGCTTGTAAACTGAACATCTCTGCCCCTACGATACCCGTGGGAATGGCAATGATGCTGTAGCCCAAAAGCATTAAAAAAGATGCCAAAAACCTTCCTGTGAAGGTATGCGGGTATATATCGCCGAAGCCCACGGTAGTGAGGGTGACCACGGACCAATAAATTCCGTGCGGTATGCTGTCATATCCGTGCGCCGGGCCCTCGATTAAATACATGGCACTGCCTACAATGATCACAAGAATCAAAACGCCCAAGAAAAAGACCAAGATGCGTTTTCTGCTTTTTCTCAACGACTTTAAAATCAGGGCTCCCTCGTCTACGTACTTCGACATGCTCAAGACCCGAAAGACGCGTAAGAGGCGAATCACCCGCAGTATGGCGATGGTCTGCCCTCCCGCAACCACCAGGCTCAGATAGGTCGGAATGGCAGCCAGGAAGTCGATAATTCCGAAAAAGCTGAAAATATACCGTCGGGAATGTTTAACAACCCACACGCGAGCGAAGTACTCCAGGGTAAAGGCGATGGTAAATGCCCATTCGGCGGCTTGAAGTGCGGTGCCGTATTTCCGGGCGATCGCGGGTACACTTTCCAGCATGACTGTCAGTACACTCAGGCCGATCATAATGAGCAGCACCACATCAAATGCTCGGCCTGCTTTGGTATGCGTGCCGAATATGATGATGAACAAACGTTGCTTAAAGGACCTGTCTTTATATTGATCAGCCTCACCTGCGTATGTTTCTCTTGTGTACTTCGCCATACTTTGACTTTCCGATTCGGGGCTGAAAGTATGAAGTTTTTGCCGAGGAGAAGAGCTGCGGTATTATGCCGCGGCAGATACCTTCGGGCCCGCTGCCTCTGTTTCTCCCGGAATGCGCGGATTCATCACTGCAAACCACAGGGGGGGCAATGCGCTCAAAAGCATCATACCGGGGTACCCCGTCGGCATTTGCGGACTTTCGGGATGGTGGTCGAGGAGTTGGTACTTTTTTGCGGGTTGGTAGTGGTGGTCGCTGTGGCGTGAAAGTTCGAACAGCATCAGGCGTCCCACCACATGGTCCGAGTTCCAGGAATGAACGGGCTTCACCCGCTCGTAGCGGTTTTCGGATTCCTTTTTTCGCGACAGGCCGTAGTGCTCGATGTAATTCACCGTTTCCAGGAGTAAAAATCCTCCTATGGCCGCAAGGGTGTATGCCAGCCCGATTTTGGCCCCGAAAACGGCGAAAATCAGGATCCACCAAGCGGCCTGTGCGAAGGAGAAGATCAACATATCGTTCGAAAGGCTCCAAAACGGTCGCCGGGCCCGCTTGAGCATATTTTTTTGAATGCGCCACGCGGAGCGGTAACTCGAGGTCACAGACCTGAGCCAGAAAGCATAAAGGCTTTCATTTTTGCGCGAAGTAGCCGGATCATCGTGGGTGCCCACATTTTTGTGGTGTCCGAAATTGTGCTCGGTGAAGAAATGCATATATCCGGAAGGCAGCAGCAGAAGCTTGCCCATGGTTTGTTCGGCTTTAGAAGGCCGGTGCCCCAGCTCGTGTGCTACGTTGATGCCGAGGCCTCCGAGCACCACGGCCAAGGAGGCGGTGAGGCCTGCAATTTCGATCGTGCTGTAGCTGAAGTCTCGCAGGGCCGTCATATAAAGAACCGCGCATGCATAGACCACAGGCAGCACCGCCCAAAGCATCACATCGTATATGCGGTCTCGGCGGCGCATCTCGATTTCTGCCGCACCCGCATTTTCGGGGTCGGGAGCAAAGAGCAATTCCGCAAGCGGTACAATGCCGAATGCAAAAATCACTGCTGACCAAGTCAGGATACCGCCCGCATACACGCCGATCACAAAGAATGCGGGGACGGAAAAGACCAAAAGGTATTTGAGCGCTTTTATATTCAAGGTATACTGCTGTTATCGGCAGGTTATCAAAAATACAAAATTTGCGGAATAGATCGGCCGCATTGCGCCTCGGTCATGCTGAGTTTCGGCTGGCGTTGATGTTTCCGTAAAGGGACCTGACCACGAGTTTCCTGAGTACGTCTGTTTCCGGGGAGTTTCCCTTTCCGGCCGATTCGAGTTTTTTGATTCTGATCAGCGCGTACTGCTGAATGGTCAATAGCGGAAGTACGATTTCCTCCCTGAGTGCAATGCTCTGTTTGACGGAGGGATTGGTTTCGAGCATTTCCTTTTGTCCGGAGATCTCGAGCAAATACCGCTTGGCCCGCTCAGACTCATCATAAATCAGGGTCCAAAACTCGCCGAATTCGGGGTCGTCTTGCATGTATCTCGTGAGCGGGAAGAAACTCTTGGCCAATGACTGCATGGAGTTTTCCAGCAAGGTTCTGAAAAAGAGGGAGTCTTTGAACAGCTTTTTCAGCTCGTCGAGCTGGCCTTCACGATCAAATTCGGCAAAGGCTGTTCCCAAGCCGTAAAAACCCGGCACGTTTTGCTTCAATTGGCTCCACGCTCCCACGAAAGGAATGGCGCGGAGGTCTTCAAATTTGAGGGCATCGCTTTTACCGCGCTTGGAGGGGCGGCTGCCGATGTTGGTTTCGCCGTAATACTGAAGGGTACTCATTTTTTCCAAAAACGGAATGAACTTCTCATGGGCTTTAAAAGCCTTGTAAGTTTGGTAGCTCGCAGCAGAGAGTTCTTCAAATATTTCCCGGTCCTTTTCGGTAAGGACTTTGTCCGGATTGTCGAGGACTTGATTTTCGAGACCGGCCGTAAGCAGCTGTTCCATATTGTGGCGGGATGAGGCGTGGGTTCCGAAATTTGAACTGATGGTTTGCCCTTGTATGGTCAGTTGAATCTGCCCGCTTTCAATGGTGGGGCCGAGGGATGCGTAAAATTTATGGGTGTTGCCTCCGCCGCGCGCCGGCGGGCCTCCGCGGCCGTCAAAGAAAATGACGCGCAGCCCCTGTTTTCGCGATACTTCGGTAATTTCTTCTTTCGCCCTGAATATGCCCCAGTTGGCAGTGATGTAGCCACCGTCCTTGGTGCCGTCGCTGAAGCCGAGCATGACTACTTGCTTGTTGTACCGCCGCTTGATGTGGGACAGGTACAGGGGCTGACGGTAAAGCTTATTCATGACACCTCCGGCACGCTTGAGATCGTCCACCGTTTCGAAAAGGGGAATGACATCGAGGTACATATTTTGACCGGACCCCAAGCCCGCAAGGCGCCCCATGGCATAGACGCGGGCCACGTCAAATTCATCGCGGCAGTTACTGATGATGTAGCGGTAGCAACCCTTTACACCGTTGCGCTTTTGAATTTCGATCATGGCCTGAAAACTGGCAAATGTATCGTTGAGCACGGGATCCTCCAGTTTCGGAATTTCAGCGAGCGGCTCCAGAGAAAAGAGGGCTTCCGGATCGGTTTCCAGCTTTTGCCTGTCGATGTCTTCCGGCAAATGGGGCAGCAGGGCCTCAAAGGTTTTTTTGATCACACGGCTGTCTTGTCGGATGTCAATGGTGCTGAAGTGAAAGCCGAAAATTTTTGCCTTCACACGCAGGTTGTCCACTTGCTCCGAAAAAAGCCCGTTGTGCTCGGTCATTATTTTTTCGTGCAGTTCGTCCAGTTTTTCCCTGAACTCCGTCAGCCCGATGCCCGGATTGTGGGTATTCTTGTGGCCGGCATTGTACATCTTGATTTCGAGTTCGGTAATCAAATCTTCCAGCCCGCGGAAGGTGATCCTGCGCTTGAGCTTCCTGATATCGCGGTGGTATGATTTAAATACTGACGTGCGCAGCCTGTCGGCCACCTTAAGGGTGGTTTCTGTGGTCACATAGGGATTTCCGTCCCTGTCTCCTCCCGGCCAAAACCCGAGTTGTATCAGGCTGTTGTATTTCATGATTTCCTCAGCCTCGGGGCCGATCAGCCGCACGGCGTCCCGGTATATGGCCGGGATACTTTCGTAAAAAATATTCTCGAGGTACCAGGTGAGGCTTACCGCTTCGTCGTAGGGCGTGGGCTTTTTCTTTTTAAAGAATGGTGTTTTTCCCAACTGTGACAGCAGGAGTTTGACCTCACCGATGTTGTTGCTTTTAACAGCTTCCGCCAAATCGGTGATGATTCCCAGCACTGCGCCCGGATAAAACTGTGTAGGATGCGCCGTAAGTACAATACGCACCCTGAACTTTTCCAGGGCGCGGTAGAGCTTGTCAAGTGCGTTGCGGTTTTCTGCAGTTTGGTAAAAGGCCTGAAATGATCCGCTTCCGCGCAGGTCATGTACTTTTTTGTAGGCCGCATCCTCTAAGGCGTCGACCAGAGTGATCTGCCTTTCAATGAACTGCACAAAACGGAAGAGCTGATCCGTTTGTTCTTTTTCCTCGTTGTATCCCGGTACTTTGTCGAAAAAGGAGGATATAATGGCATCGGGTGCCATTTTTCGGTCCAGACCCTCGCGGCAGGCAGTGGTGAGCAGCGGCAGCAAAATTCCCGTGCGGTGCACTCCCGATATTCCGAGGGTCAGAAAAAGTGAATTATATACCTGATATTTAAGCAATACAAGCTCAGAAAAAATTTCCTTGTTTTCGTTCATCGCGTCTCTGTTTTCGTCGGTTGAAGGTACAAAATCAGTCTTCTGACACAAGGGCATTAAATCATTTTTTGCCCCCCGAGAATTGCGCTAACTTTGCACGGCTTTTATGGAAGAGAAACAGGCGTCGTTTACCACATCGGGATTCAAAGAGTTATACCCCTATCAAGAGGAGGCTATAGAGCAAATATTCAGTGAGCTGGATAAGTCTCCGAAGAAGGCTGACATCCTTTTTCAGCTTCCTACGGGAGGCGGAAAAACGGTGATTTTTTCTGAGATTTCTCGAAAATTTATCGAATTGCGCGGCAAAAAGGTCGTGATACTCACCCACAGGGTGGAGCTTCTCGTGCAAACTACCAAGGCATTAAAAGCTGCCGGGGTCAAGAGCAAAATCATTGACCGCGACGTAAAGGAGCTTCACGACCGCGACGAATACGACTGCTTCGTGGCTATGGTTGAGACCCTCAATAACCGGCTGAATGAGAATGAAAACTACCTGGCCGATATAGGATTGGTCATTGTGGACGAAGCGCACTACAATTCGTTCAGGAAGCTTTTCAAATTTTTTGAAAAAGCCAATATGCTGGGCGTCACGGCTACACCGCTGAGCTCTAACAGAAACCTACCGCTCAACGAGAATTACGGACACCTGATCGTAGGCCACAGCATAGCAGACCTGATCAAGGACGGCTACCTCAGCAATGCGGTCACCTACACCTATAATGTCAACTTACGCTCGCTGAAAGTAGGCCCGGACGGTGACTACACGGTGGGCTCGCTCGACAGGCTTTACAGCCTTTACACGATGCAAGACCGACTGCTCTCGGCATATCAGGAGCGCGCCCAAGGGAAGAAGACGCTGGTGTTTAACAGCGGGATAGCCACCTCTGTGCGCGTGTATGAACTTTTTAAAAATGCGGGATACAAGGTAAAGCACCTCGACAGCACCTTTTCTGCCGGTGACCGACGTGAGACCTTAGAGTGGTTTCGCAATACACCTGATGCCATACTCACCTCTGTGGGTATACTTACCACAGGATTTGACGAGCCCTCGGTGGAAGCCATTATCATTAACCGCGCTACGCGTTCGCTTACGCTTTACCACCAGATGATCGGCAGAGGCTCGCGTATCACCGAAACCAAAAGCAAATTTGTCATTATCGACCTCGGCAATAATGTGCAGCGACTCGGACTGTGGCAGGACTACATCAATTGGGCCGACATATTTAAGTATCCCGAAAAGTACTTCGAGCAGATCCACGAGCGAGACTCCGGCCTGATGGCCGATTATAATTATGAAAGGCCGCCCTCTCTCATCGAAAAGTTTTCTGCCAATACCGAGGAAGATGACTTTGATATGAAGGAGACCATTCGCCATCTTCAGTCCCGAGGACAGAAGCCTAAGAAGGCCATCGACATCTCCATAGAAAACCACACGACGCAGATTGCCAAGAATGCTGAAGATTATTATGACGGCCTCGAACTCGTCGAATTGCTCGAAGAAGAGATAGAGTACCGCTGCCGCGTGTATTGCAACAGCCTTCACAGTGCTACGGAAAGCTACTGTCAGTGGCTCATCGACACCTACACGCGCAAGCTGAAAAGCAGAATTCGCCAAGAAATGATGTAGCCGTGAATGCAGAAGATATTAAGCTGCATCCCGAATGGAAAGACTTGCTGGCAGGTGAGTTTGACAAGTCTTATTTTGAGAGGCTGGTCACTTTCGTGAAAAATGAGTACCGCACCGCCCGTGTTTATCCCGAGGGTCCGAATATCTTTCGTGCATTAAATACCACTCCGCCCGGTGCCGTGAAGGCAGTCATATTGGGACAAGATCCTTACCACGGTCCGGGTCAGGCGGACGGCCTGTGCTTCTCGGTGCAGGAGGGGGTCAAAGTGCCGCCATCCCTGCGGAACATTTTCAAAGAAATTGAGCGCGATCTCGGGTATGGTCATCCCTTATCGGGAAATTTGGAGCCGTGGGCCCGACGCGGAGTGCTGCTCTTGAATGCCGTGCTTACCGTGCGAGACGCGGCGCCCGGCTCACACCGTGATAAGGGTTGGGAAGTATTCACAGACCGCATCATTCGGGTTGTGAACGAACATTGCGACGGGGTAGTTTTTATGCTCTGGGGCAGTTATGCTCGAAAAAAAGCGGCTTTTATTGATCCGGCCAAGCACTTGGTCCTGGAATCGCCCCACCCGTCACCGCTTTCGGCCCACCGCGGCTTTTTGGGCAACGGACACTTCAGCCGAGCAGAAGGTTACCTGAAAAATTCGGGAAAGACGCCGATAGACTGGCGGCTCTGAGGCATACTCAGGATGCCATCCAAATCAACAGCACGATCAGGCTGAGGATAAACAATGCGAAAAGGACGGGGCCTGCAATTTCGGGTTCGAGTTCTTTGTCGGGCTTATCGAGCATATCAGCAGATTTTGGCGCGAAGATAAAGAAAGCGAGAATAAAGTCACTGCGCATTAACAAAGAAAGTAGACGACCGAGCCAATGTTTAGATTTTTTTAATCCCCTGCGGCCACGGCGGTAGCTTTTGCAGGTACATCATTAAAGACAAGCTTTGCGAAAAATATATCGCTTCACCTTCGGAAGTGCCGGAAAATAAGTTGGGAGTTTGCGAAAGAAAAAAATGTACTATATTCATCTCCAAACTCCTGCGCTCAGATGAAAAAAACCTGCATAGAATGCGGCGACACTTTCAACGGCCGGGCAGATGCGAAGTACTGCTCGGACCATTGCCGCAGTAATTTTCACAACAGAAAATACGGCACCAAAGCGCCCCTCGTGCGCAAGGTGAACACCATACTCCGGAAAAACCGAAAAATCCTTGAAGCACTGAATCCGGAAGGCAAGGCCAGAGTGACCAAAAAAGATCTGGAAAAGCGCGGATTTAATTTTGACTACTTCACCAATATTTACCGAACCAAAACGGGAAAGAGCTATTTCTTCTGCTACGAGTTCGGATACATTCACACGGGAAATGATTGGTTTACCTTGGTGGTGAAGCACGAATATGTGTAGGAAGTTCCTCCGCTACAGAAGGGAGTGTTATAGATTTTCAGGCAGTTGACGGATTGCGGCGGGTAAAATATTTTGCGAGTACCAGTCCGGCAATAATGTGCCATACGCCCCACCATGCTGCAATCAGAGCCATTTCCCCGTTTCCGCCGAAAAAAGTGAAAATAATGATCAGACCCAGCCCCGAATTTTGAATGCCCGTTTCGATGCATACGGATCGCCGTTCGGGCTCTTGAAGCCCGTTGAGATAAGCGAAACCGTAACCTGTGGCAAACGCGACGGCATTGTGCAAGGCTACCAGCACAAATATGGCGGCCAGATGGGCTCTGAAGGCAGCAAAATTGTTGAAAAGGGCGATCCCGATGAAACCGACGAGGATCGCAAAGCTGAGGTATTTTACCGGTTTTTCGATTCTTCCGGCGGCCTTGCGCGAAAGTGCCTTAAGGCCCGTTCCGCCGGCAAGGGGCAGGACCAGCACAAGGAGTACGGTCTGCAAAATTTCCGGAAAGGAAATCGCAAATGACTGCAGCAAACCGGCAGTTTCCGGTAGTATACCCGCCCAGAAGCGGAAATTCACCGGGGTCAAGACGGGGCAGAGCAAGGTGGCTACCGCTGTGAGGGATACCGACAGCGCGATGCCGGCGCCTGAAAGTGATGAAATGAAATTAGATACATTGCCCCCTGGACATGCTGCTACCAACATCATACCCAATGCAATACCCGGAGAGGGGCGGAGTAACCAAACCAGAATAAACGTGAGCAACGGAAGCAGGAAAAACTGAGAAACCACTCCCGTCGCGACGGAGCGAGGCTTGCGAAAGATGGACTTGAAATCCCCGATATCCATCCCCAGCGCTATGCCGAACATGATGACTGCAAGGCAAATATTCAGAACATAGAGGCTGTCCTGTGAAAATTGGATGCGGATGGGCAGGGAGGGTTCCAAGTTGCGGTAAAGTTACTACCGCGCGGGAGAAAAGCGAAGAAAAGAAAGAAACCGCAAGCGAGCCCTGAAAAGCGATTCAAAGAATCGATAACCAATCAATCTAAAACAACCATTAAAGACCGGGCTCAACTTGCGGCTATGACAATTCTTTCGAATTGTCATCGGGCTAACCAAAACCTCGCTGCAATACCTGAACGGTATTACACTACAAATGTACGGCGCGAGTCCGTGCTGCGCAAGTAAATTTTCGTTAATGCGATTTCAAGAATGCACCTTTCTTGTAATCACAAAAAGTGTCCGAATTTTCTTTTGTTCGACAAAAGTCTGTGCAATGTCGAAAAGTGCTTTGAAACCTTCGACAGAGCTGTGTTTGTCGACGCTTTTTTTGAGTGAAAAAAACATGGTCATTGGCCTAAATTTTCTGCAAAAAAATTTTCAATCTCTCCGTTTTTGACCTCAATTCGGACCGAAATAGGATTGCAACATACTTCGCAATCCTCTATATAATGCTGCAGGGGTACGGATGGGTCTATCAAGAAGGAAATTTCTTGGAAGCAGTAAGGACACGAGAAAAAATTTTCGATCATTCGGGCCAGTGTTTTTTCTTTTGAGTAAACCTTCATAAATTTAATGTGTTCTTTTCAAAATGATATTTTGTGATGTACAGACAAGGAGATGTGTTGATTGAGCGCGCCGGAAAGAGAGAAAGAACTGATCTCACAGATGAACGTCTTTTGGTGCGCGGAGAGGGGCGCAACCACGGCCATTTTATAACGGGAGACAATGTGGTGATCAGCGTAGCCGCTGACGGGGAGCTTACCTCAGGTGGCGGCATCGTCACCCACTACCTTGAGGTGTCGGAACCCTGCACCTTGGAGCATAAATTAATCGATGCAGAGGCGTGGACAGGGGAACACGCGCCGATTACTATACCCCCGGGCACATACCGGGTGATCCGGCAGCGTGAGTACAACCCTTATGCTAAGGCCATTCGCGCCGTGAAGGACTGACCGCGGTGCTCACTGATCAATACCTCAACGCGCTTTCCGAAGCCAAGGAAAACGCAGTGACGTCTTTTATTCAAGGACACACCCCTTTCGATTCCGCCGAAGCGGCATGGGCTGTGAATGCTTTGTACCGAGAGGTCACGGGTGCCGATTGTCCTGCTATCCGCTTGGGCCGAGGCCCGTCACATGCGGGTGAGCTTCTGAAGCAGAACCTGACACCTCAAGTCGAGCGAAAAAATTTAGCGGATGACTTATTCTCTTTTGCGGTAGGTCACGCCGAAAATTGCCGTCTGGCATTGTCAGAAGCCCTGCCCGGTGAGGTAATCGGAAACCTCTCCAATATGGTCTTCAGGGATTTGAATTTTAAAATGTTTCGAAGTGTTGCGGAGCCGGTGATGACGACGTTGAGCGCTTCGGGCCATTTCCCGGACAGGTATGTTCTGCGCTCCTCCGTGTACCCGAGTTTGCAGGACGCCGATTGGATTTCTTACTACGACATTCTCGGCAAGGTATTTCGCATAAATTTCCCGGTTCCCGCCGCTTTCAGGGCTTTTTTCACATCGGGAGGTATGCAGCTGTTTGCTTTTTCGGATTTTGCCCTTTTGGTTCCGCGCCCCCGACTTATTTCTGTCAACGAAAGTTTCAGTTTGCACGGGGAAGAAGCAGCGGCTGTTGAGTGGGAGGACGGCACCAAATTGTACTTCCATAACGGCGTGGCAATTCCCGAGAAGCCCGTGATGCGTCCCGATGAGGTCACCCGCGAAGACATCGTATCGGAAACCAATGCAGAAGTGCGTCGCTGCTACCAGGAAATTCTCGGCAGTGAAAGGTTTGCCAAGTGTCTGGGTTTGGTCACCCTCGATTCAGACGTGGACCGCTTCGGCCATGACATCACGCTCTACCGTACGCGCGACAAGGACAAATTGGCGGGCAATTATATCAGGTTTGCGGGGGTCACTTGTCCGTCTACGCAACGGCGCTATTTTCTGTGTGTACCGCCGCACATCACATCTGCAGTTGAGGCCGTTGCCTGGTCATTCGGCAAGACCCCCGAGGATTACCGCCCCGAAATAGAAACCTGAGAAATTAATTGGTCTCGGCGGTCACTTTATTGCGCTTTCTGTCGTGTTCCTTGAGGTGAATTTTTCGGATGCGCAAAGAGTGCGGTGTAGCCTCCACATATTCGTCGGCCTGAATGTATTCCAGCGCTTCTTCGAGGGAGAATTTTTTGGGCGGAGTGAGATTTGCTTTGTCATCCGCACCGGAGCTCCGCATATTGGTCAACTTTTTGGTTTTTGTCACATTTACCGTGAGGTCGCCCGGACGGGTGTTTTCTCCGATCACCTGCCCTTCATAGATGTCTTCATTCGCTGCTACGAAGAAAGTTCCGCGGTCCTGAAGGTTGTTGAGCGAGTAGGGGATGGCCTTTCCGTTTTCCATGCTGATCAGGGAGCCGTTGCGGCGACCGGGTACGGGTCCCTTAAAGGGTTCAAATCCCGTAAATCGGTGTGACATGATGGCCTCTCCCGCTGTAGCGGTGAGCAAAAAGTTTCGCAAACCTATGATGCCGCGCGAGGGAATGGAAAATTCCAAGAGCATGCGGTCACCTTTCGGATTCATGGCAATCATTTCGCCTTTTCGAAGGTTGACGGTCTCGATGGCCTTACCGGAATATTCCTCGGGCAGGTCGATGCGCAGTTCCTCTACGGGCTCACATTTCACACCGTCGATTTCCTTGATGATTACCTGAGGCTGACCGATCTGCAATTCATACCCTTCGCGACGCATGGTCTCGATGAGTACAGAGAGATGGAGTACACCGCGACCGAATACATTGAAGGAGTCTCCCGTTTGCGTAGGTTCCACGCGGAGTGCAAGGTTTTTCTCCAGTTCTTTCTCCAAGCGGTCCTTGAGGTGGCGCGAGGTTACGAACTTTCCTTCTTTTCCGAAAAAGGGAGAATCGTTGATCGTAAAAACCATGCTCATGGTCGGCTCGTCAATATTGATCGCGGGCATGGCCTCGGGAGCATCGATGTCAGCAATGGTGTCACCGATCTCAAAACCATCGATACCTACAACGGCACAAATGTCTCCGGCGAGCACTTCATCGGCCTTTTTCTTCATCAGGCCTTCAAATACGTAAAGCTCCTTCACCTTAGATACCGTCATGCTGCCGTCGCGCTTGATGAGGTTGATGCGCTGCCCCGGCTTCAATGATCCCCGCTTCACCCTTCCGATGGCAATACGGCCGATGAAGGAGGAGTAATCCAGCGAGGTGATCAGCATTTGGAGACTGCCCTCTTCAATTTCAGGCGGAGGAATATGTTCGATAATGGCATCCATCAAGGGGGTGATGTTGTCCGTTTCTTGCTTCCAATCCGTGCTCATCCAGTTGTTTTTGGCTGAACCGTAGATGGTCGGGAAGTCGAGTTGCTCCTCTGTGGCCTCCAAACTGAACATCAGATCGAAAACTCCCTCCTGAACTTCTTCCGGCGTGCAGTTTTCTTTGTCTACCTTATTGACCACCACGATCGGTTTAAGGCCGAGTTGAATGGCTTTTTCAAGAACGAATCGCGTCTGCGGCATCGGGCCTTCGAAGGCATCGACAAGCAGCAAGACGCCGTCGGCCATATTCAGCACCCGCTCTACCTCTCCGCCAAAGTCGCTGTGGCCGGGGGTGTCGATAATGTTAATCTTGTAATCCTTGTAATTAACGGCCACATTCTTCGCCAAAATCGTGATTCCGCGTTCTTTTTCGAGATCGTTGTTGTCCATGATCAATTCTCCGGGGCGCTCATGTTCTCCGAACACCTGTCCGAGCATAATCATTTTATCTACCAAGGTCGTTTTGCCGTGGTCTACGTGGGCGATAATCGCGATATTTCTGATGTTCTGCATAGCCGTTTTTTAAAGCGCCGCAAAGGTACACTTTATGATCGGTGAAAGCACCAAAAAAAACCGCCCCGAATTATCGGGACGGTTTTAAAATAGTCAATCAACCAAATTGTTATCAGCGCGCGATCAAAACTTTTTTGATCACTACTTCTGACTCCGTTGTAAGTTTTGTGATGTACACCCCGTTCGGAAGGTTTGAGCCTTCGAAAGAGAGTCTGTACTCCTGTCCTGCGTTGGCATTCTGACGGAAGAGTGTTTCCACAATACGACCGTTCATATCGATTACCTCAACGGTGACCAGGTTGTTCTTATCGGATACGAATTCAACATTCACATGACCTACCGAAGGGTTGGGGAATGTTTCCATTACCACACTGCCGCCGGTAGCCTCGAGCGGTGCGCTCGGAGTAGGCTGGTATTCATCACAGTTGTGGATGAGTACAATTCCGTCCACGTCGTAACCGTCACGTCCGGGAAGCTGGGCTTCTTCGGGCGTTACATCTACGATCTTCACGAGGGTGAAGTAGTCGAATCCTGTTTCCGCGTGCACGTCGAAGAACTCACCGTTGGTGCAGCTCTGTCCTACGTACACGAAGAGGGCGTCATCGATTTCGGAAGGATCGTTCACTACCTGCTGTGATACGTACACATCGGCACGCTCTTCAAAGGACACGCAGTCATTGTTGCCGAAGGTGGTTTCCACAACCTCGAGGTCATCTACGTCGGGGAGTGCCGGAGCGAATCCGTCAAATCCGAGGATCAGGCTTCCGCCGAATCCGAGTGATACAAAGTTGATGGTATTGTCGCGTTCGGGCTCACCCAATGCTTGCGTGGGATCCATACGATCAGCAGCGATAGGCCCTACAGGGTCGTAAACCAATACTTCTGTTGCGTAGCATTCACCCTCGGGGATATCGAAATCATTCGGCTCACAGCCTTGGAGGGCTATTACACCGTCTAAATCGTATCCGTCGAGTGTGGTGGTGATCGCTGAGTTAATGATACGGATGGCAACGACAAATTCGAGGCCGGTCACGGCGATGTCGATTTCTTCGTTGCGGCATATGGTTCCGTATTCTACCCAGTTGATTCCGTCCTGTGTCAACTCAATGTCGGCAAACTCATCATCGCTGAAACCGCACTCATCACCTGAGAAGGAGGTTTCTACCACGAGGATGTCATTTCCGGGAAGGTCCGGTACAATACCATCAAAGGCGATGTCGATAAAGCCTCCCACACCGAGAGAGAAGAAGTTTCCTGCAGAGTTGTCCAGTGAAGGCTCTCCGAGTACCACATTCGGGTCACTTCTGTCAGCTGCAACGGGCTGTCCGTTGGTCTGCGGTCCTTGGAAAAAGTCGAGCACTTCCGCACCGAAGCAACCGGGAATGACGATATCGTCGCCGGTCACGCAAGCTGCCGCAATGTCACCGTTGCCGAAGGTAATTTCTGTTTCCAGAACATTGGGGAGCACTTCCCCCGTCATCGGGTCGATCAAATTAAATACGGTGCTTCCTGCGTTCGACACAATAATGGTACCGTCGGCAAGTACGCCTGCTCCGTTGATATTGTTCAAAGCAGTCGAAAACCCGGGAACACCTCCCGCAGAGATATTGTAGAAGGTGTTGTCAAAACGGTTTGCCAACCAAAGGATCCCGTCATTGGTAATAACGAGGTCACCTCCGCGTACATCTACATCCAAGGCTTGCACCAAAGTTGCTTCTGCAGTAAGAGGATCCACACTGTACACTGCGTTGGTATTTGCCGAAGCCACGTAGAGGGTTCCGTCTGTCGGATCGGCAACCGCGTGGGGAATATTCGTCAAGTCTTCTCCGTCAACGGTAATCTGTTCGCCGGCAGACGGTGTATTCGTCGCGGTATCGTAGTCGTAAAGAACACCGTTTACTCCTACTACATAAAGGGTACCTTCTGTAGTCAGGGCGATATGTGCTCCGCCGGCAAATGAAGTGAGCTCGGTAAGCATGACAGCGGTGCCTGTCTCGTCAATTTCCCCTTCGTAAAGAATGGAATTGCCCTCAGCGGGTCCCCCTGCGGGAATATTGACATAGTACATCTTAAAGTTCTCACAGTCAGACTGCGCAGAGGCTGCCTGCATGCCCACAAAAGCAGTGAGCGATACTGAAAATAGTAGTTTTTTAATCATAACGATTCAATTTGGTTAACACAAAGATGCATATATCTTGAGCAAAAGTCAATTCATCTGTGAAATTTAACAATTAATCCTGCCCAAGGTGACGTTGGTCACATAAAACTTCCTCTTAATATTGGCTTGAAACCGTGCGAAAGATACTGCCGGGCGCACGGCAATCGGCAAAAGAAGGCGTGTAATAATCTTGTATTCAATTTTTTTATCAAACTTGACAACCCATGAACCCGGGAAACGGTTACATTTACCGAAACCCTTTATTATGGACATGCCCGTATCTTCAATCGTATTTGTGGTCGTCGTCTTGCTCCTTGCGGCGGGAATATTTATTGTAAAACAGCAGACAGCGGCCATTGTGCAGCGCTTCGGAAAATTTCATTCGGTGCGCAATGCGGGCATCCAATTGCGTATACCCCTCGTGGATCAGGTGGCGGGCCGTGTCAACCTGCGCGTGCGCCAGCTTGATGTGAACGTAGAGACCAAAACCAAGGATGATGTCTTCGTGCGTATTAAGGTATCTGTGCAGTACAAGGTGCTGAGAGAATACATTTACGAAGCGTTTTACAAACTCGAAGACCCTCACGGGCAGATTACCTCCTATGTATTTGATGTGGTGCGTGCCGAAGTGCCGAAACTTCGGCTTGACGATGTTTTCGAAAAGAAAGATGATATCGCCGTGGCCATCAAGCGGGAACTGGAGCAGGCGATGGGGGAATACGGGTACGGCATTATTAAGGCGCTCGTCACCGATATTGATCCCGACGTGGAGGTGAAGCAGGCAATGAATCGAATCAATGCTGCGGAAAGGCAAAAAACCGCGGCTGAATTTGAGGGTGAAGCAGACCGCATTCGCATCGTGGCAAAAGCCACGGCAGAAGCCGAAAGCAAGAGACTCCAGGGGAGAGGAATAGCGGATCAGCGCCGTGAAATTGCACGCGGGCTTGAAGAGTCGGTGAATGTGCTGAACAAGGTAGGTATCGGGTCCCAAGAGGCATCAGCACTGATTGTGGTCACCCAGCACTATGACACCCTTCAGGGAATCAGTGAAAACACCAAGAGCAACCTCATTCTCCTTCCGAACAATCCCAGTTCCGCTGCAGATATGTTGACACAACTCACCACATCTTTCGTAGCGGCCAATAAAATACAGGATCTTCAGAACGAACTCGAAGAGGAGGAGGACAAGAAAGCACAGAAAGGTAAGGGCCGCGATCGATCATAGA
>PXBH01000057.1 GCA_003565555.1 Cryomorphaceae bacterium
AATTCGTCCGCAGCCCACTTCTCCACCGCTTTGAGGGTTTCTTCGTCGATGCGCAATGCGAATGGTTTCTTTGCCATGGGCTTATGGGGAATTAATGCCGCTGTTCTCGCTCGAGGAGGGCGGTGAGCATGGAGCCTTGTCCTGTGATGTTTATGATGCGCCAATCGCGTGCGCACTCCTCATTGAGCCGGGCCTCGTATTTGGGCAAGGATTCAAAGGGCTTTCGATGGATAAGTCGGTATTTCTTCATGGTTTTCGGACTAAGGTTAATTCGCTCCGCGGGAAGGAGGCTGTTCTGACTGCATCATTTCCCGCATTGCGGCTTCCAAAGCTTTGGGTTTACGGGTGCCGATGCATTGCTTTTTTTTTTTGCCGTGTACTACTTGCAGTACGTACTTTCCGTACATGTGCAAGGCCCGTCCGCCGCAGGTCGTCGCCGGGTTGCGGGCCGTCACGGTGTATTCCTTTATATCTGTTTTCGCGATATGGCGCCGGTTTCGAATAAAAGGCGGAAAGCGAAAAGACAAGCCCGCTGTGGTGATTCGGGTCTCAAGACAAGCACGGAGCAGGAGCCAATATAGGGCGATAAAGCTTCCGTAGGTCAATAAGGCCGCGAGCACTATTTCAGCAGATCTGCCGGGGTCGCCCTGTGAAGGCCAATTCCTGAAAAAAGATAAGGTGACCGGAATCAATGCCGCGGAGGTGATCGCTACGATCAACAACCACACCCACGGCAGGGTGAATTTTTGCTTTTCTTCCAAAAGTAGCTTCATCATTCAATCAATGGTTCAGCGTTCCCGCATTGACCACCGGCGTGGCGTCTTTGTCGCCGCAGAGCACCACCATGAGGTTGCTCACCATGGCAGCCTTGCGGTCGTCGTCCATGTCGATGATTTTGTCACGGCTCAACTTGTCGAGGGCGAGCTCCACCATGCCTACCGCGCCTTCCACAATCTTGATACGGGCGGCCACAATGGCTTCGGCTTGCTGTCTGCGCAGCATGGCGCTCGCAATTTCGGGGGCGTAGGCCAGGTAGCCGATCCGCGCTTCGATGACGTGAATGCCCGCCATTTGAAGCCGCTCTTCGAGCTCTTTTTCCAAATCGGTATTGATCTCCTGCAGGCCGGATCGGAGTGTGAATTCCTTCCCGTCGTCGTCAAAATTGTCGTAGGCGTAGCTCCCCGCCAGCTTCCGCACGGCTGCATCGGTCTGCACTTTTACAAAGTTCTCATAGTCGTTTACCTCAAAAGCAGCTTTGTAGGTGTTTTCTACTTTCCAAACCAAGATGACGCTGATGAGGATGGGGTTGCCTTTGAGGTCGTTTACCTTGAGACGCTCGCTGTCAAAATTGCGTGCGCGAAGCGAAATTTTCGTCTTGGTGTAAAACGGGTTTGTCCAAAAGAACCCGTTTTTCTTGACCGTGCCTTTGTACTCACCGAAGAGGACCAAGACCTTCGATCCGTTCGGATTCACAATAAAAAATCCCGGCAGCACAAAAAGAAAGGGGATGAACAGGAGGTAGAACAAGGCATTCCCCGACCATATCGCTCCGCCTACAGCCGCGACGGCGAGAATCAACAGGATGAAGAGACCCAAATAGCCGGAGGCCGACTGCACGATTTTTTCGTTTTTCATGAGAGTGATATTAAAATGATATCACAATAGTAGCATAAAATTCTTTTCGGTGCAAACCGTTCGTCACAATTTCGGATTGCACGGTCAGCTGTCCGGCCGGATTGCCTGTCCGTATCGCAGGCGGGCAAACCTGCGAGGCGCTTCGCGCGAAAGAAGGGTGCAGTGTGACCGTCACGCAGCGTGTGCGAGAATTCCGGCTAAGTACAGCAGGCGCTGAGTTGCCGAAGTCGGGCGGCTTGTACTCTCCCGCGCGGCAGAAACCTTATATCAGTTTCAACTCCCCCCGGCTCACCGCCATCAGGTTGCACATGCGGTAGAGTAGGCGCGCACCCACATTGCCATCCCAGTCGTTGTGGTCGAGGGCATCGACATCGGAGCCCGGGCTCACCTCGTTGAGGTCGAATCCGATGATCTCACGGCCCGATGCGGCGAGTAGGGTGAGGAGGTAGTTCACTTCTTCAAATTCGAATCCGCCCGGCACGGGGGTGCCGGTATTGGGGCAGAGCTTCGGGTCGAGCCCGTCGATGTCGAAGGAAATGTAAACTTTTTTCGGCAGCTTCTCGATGATCTCCCTGAAGAGGTCATTCCTGTTTTCGCCGTTGAAGCAGCGGGCGGCGAGGTCGGGATAGAAGTAAGTTTCGATACGGCCTCCGGAGTCGCGGATCATTTTGGCCTCGCTTTCGCAAAAATCGCGGATGCCGACTTGCACCAATTTTGATACCTCGGGCAGCTTGAGCGCATTGTACATGATGCTCGCGTGGGAGTATTCGAAGCCTTCGTATGCTTCGCGGAGGTCGGCGTGCGCGTCGATCTGAAGAATGCCGAAGTGTTGATGGGCTGCGGCTAAATCGCGGATGAGGCCCAAGGGTGTGCTGTGGTCGCCGCCGAGGAGGGCCACGGTTTTGCCTTTCGAGCGCCAAGCGGCCGCTTCAGATTGCACCCATGCGTTCATCTCGGCGCAGCCCGTGTCAATCCGCGCAATGATCTCCGCAGCCTCGGGACTGTCTTCGGCAATTTCTCCCTGCTCGAGCTTTCGGATATAGGCTTCCGCTTCGCGCCGAAGGGAGTCGCTGAGTCGGGCCGTTTTTTCCGGAAAGGGCAGCAAAGCGATGCCGTACTTCCACGCATCGGGGATATCTTTTTGGTACAGATCCACCTGGGAGGAGGCTTTCAGAACCGCCTCGGGCCCTTTCGCGCATCCGGCCGCATAGGATACCGTCACCTCCCAGGGCACGGGGATGATGATAAGCCGGGCATTGTTCGGGTCAAAAGGCAGGCCGAAAAGTGTGCCCGGTGCCCCGGCACCGTCCGGGTTAAAATGGCGAATGGCATCTTCTTTATTCATGCGGAAAAGGTTTTGCCGAAAGGCGGCCAAAAGTACAGAAAATGCTGCGCTCCGGCCGTGCCTTCGCGAGGCTGTGCTTCCCGGATTCGATTTATTCTGTTATTTTCGAGCAAAGATCGCGCGCGGCACGGGAGGATCCCTGTGCAAGCGCACCGAATACGGCCGATATGCAGACGGACTTGAAAAAGCGCAACAATATTCACTTGAGCGGATCCGGGAAGACCACCCTGGTTCTTGCCCACGGATACGGCTGCGATCAAAATATGTGGCGCCGTATTATACCGCATTTTGAACGCGATTACCGCATCCTGCGCTTCGACCACGTTGGTTCGGGAAAGTCGGATGAACGTGCCTATGATTTTGACAAGTACGCTTCACTGCAGGGCTATGCGGATGATGTGGCAGAAATATGCGCGGCCTTTTGCGACGGGAACACCGTATTTGCGGGCCACTCGGTGAGCGCCATGATCGGGGTGCTCGCCGCATCCGGAAATCCCGGACTCTTCCGCCGAATGGTCTTGGTGGGCCCCTCACCCTGCTATGTGAACGACGGGGATTACTTCGGCGGTTTTACCCCGAGCGATATCGATGAGCTGATTTTCACTTTGGAAAACAATTACCTCGGTTGGTCGCGCCATATTGCACCGGTCATCGCGGGGGGCGATGAAAATGCGGATACGGCACGCGAGCTGGAAAACAGCTTTTGCCGCATGAATCCGGCCATCGCAAAGCACTTTGCCAAAGTGACTTTTACGAGCGATAACCGCGGCGACTTGATGCAGGCAGATCTGCCCGCACTCGTCATCCAGTGCAACCCGGATGTGATTGCGCCCGTTGAAGTGGGTAAATACGTCGCCGACCGCCTTCCGCAGGGCACCTACACGGAGCTTAAAGTGCCGGGACATTGTCCCCACCTCACAGCTCCCGAAGCCACGGCTGAGGCGGTACACACATTTTTGAACGAGATCAGTTGAGAAGCAGTAAGTACATCGAGGATACGGAGGATTTTTATCAAAATGCGCCCTGCGGCTTTCTCACCTGTGATACGAACGGAAGAATCGCCGGGATCAATGATACCCTGCTCAGCCTGACGGGGCGAACGCGCGAATCAACCGTTGCGGTCTGTTCATTTTCCGAACTGCTTACCACGGGAAGCCGCCTTTTTGCGGAAACGCATATCATGCCCTTGGTCAAGATGCAGGGGTTTGTCAATGAGGTGTCCTTCGATATGCGGGCTGCGGACGGGATGACCTTTCCCGTTTTGGTGAATATTCGCTCGGTGCAGAGCGATCAGGAAGGTGAGGAGTATTACCGGCTCACGGTGATCGATTATACCCTGAGAAAGCGCTACGAGCGAGAACTGATCGAGGCCAAGCGCGATGCGGAATCCAATGCGGAGATGCTGCGCATCGCCAATACGGACTTGCAGCATTTCGCGCAGATTGCTTCTCACGATTTGCAGGCTCCGCTGAACACGGTAACGGGCCTGATTCAGCTTATGGAAATAAAGGGCCTGCTGAAGCGCAACGCCGAATCTGAGGAAATCCTTGATTTGATCTTTCGCAATACCCGGCGCATGAAGTCTATGATCAGTGACCTATTGGAATACCAAAGCTTTCGGGAGTCCGACTCGGATTTTGAGCGGGTATCACTCGGGGAGGTGTGCCGCGAGGCATTGGAAGGGCTTGCCGGAGAGGTTGAGGCCACGGGCGCCTCGTTTGACATCGGCGCATTGCCGGCGGTAAGCGGAGCGAAGATTCGGCTGGTGCGCCTTTTTCAAAACTTGTTTTCCAACGCCCTCAAATACCGCTCCGAGGCTCCCCCCGCAGTCCTGGTGAGCAGCCGGGAGGAAGGCGATAAAATCATCACAGCAGTGGCCGACAACGGTACGGGCTTCGATCCTTCCCATGCCGAGAAAATTTTCGGTTTTATGGAGCGCCTTCAATCGCGCGATCAGATTGAAGGTACGGGTATCGGGCTATCTGCCTGCCGGCGCATCGCCGAGTCCCACGGCGGCAGTATCAGGGCCGAGTCGGTGCCGGGCGAGGGGAGTGTGTTTTTCGTCACGCTGCCGCGGGCTTAGTATGGGCCTTTCGGCAAAAACGACTTCCGCATCACAGGATTAACTGTCCGTTCCGCATACGGGCAAATCCTCCGATGCACTTCCGGCGAAAGGAAAACTGCGGTCGTGACGCAGCGAGTATGGGAACTCCGTTTAAGTTCAAGTTTCAATCAATTCAGACAATTGATGTTTATACGGGCACCGCAGGATTACCTGTCCGAATTGCAGGCGGGCAAATCCTGCGAAGCTTCTGCGCAGCAGCGAAGTAGTTCAAGGTAGAATGGCGCAGGATTACCTGTCCGTTTCGCAGGCGGGGAAATGAGAGAAGACGCAGGATTATAAATCCTGCGATGCGCGCGGGGGGTACCCGGCGGGTATGTTTTTTCCGGAAAGGATTGCGCGGGAACCTTGCGATACGCAGGGGGGGGCAGCGTTTTTTTTCGGCAGTGACGTAACGCATGCGCCGGCTGCCGTGTTCAAAAAGGGAGAGATTAAACCATCCAACCGTGCAACCTACCTGCACGGAAGGCGTCAAAATTGCAAACCAACTACCTCGAGCCATGATAAAAGAAGCTCCCGACCCCCGAGAATTTTTATTGAATTTTTATACCCTTTTAGCTGCGACCTCATTTGTCTTCCTTGCAACAGCGGGATTCGCCCACGGCGCGGAAGACCCCGCCGGAACAGGCGGCGCCGAGCCCGCCGCAGCATTCAGCGAAGACTGCGAATTCACCCTCGAGGCGGATGCCGTGAGCTGCGGTGCGATACGTATGCGCGCGTTATTCGTCGGCAATTGGGTGACCTGGACTGTAAACGGTGTGCCTGCCGATGTCCCGAACGGCACTGCAATCACCCACCTGATTGACGAACCCGGTGATTATACCTTTTGCGCCACGCCGAACCTCACGGAATGCGAGCTCTGCGAAACGGTCACGGTGACTGAAGCCTGCTCGGAAAGCTGTGGTGACATCAGCTGGACGTTGATGAATGACGTGGTGCCGAATCCGGGTGTGGCCATGATTGAGGCGAATTTTGACGGCGATCTCGACGAGGGCATGCTGATTTTCCACATGGGCGAGACAGACATTCCGTATGTGAGCCAGGACGGCTTCATGGGCTATCAGTACAATGAAGGTGAGTACGAAGTCTGCGTTACCTTTTACGGAAGTGACTGCAGCAGCACTTATTGCGATACGTTGGTCATCGGCCCGCCTGCCGTGTACGGTTGCACCGATCCCGATGCGGAAAATTTCAATCCCGATGCCACACTGGATGACGGGAGCTGCGAATATGCGGATTGCGAAATTTCTTTTGAGGTCGCCCCTTCCGAAACAGAAGACGACGTGCTTATCGTGACCCCTTCGCCCAATATTGCCGACGCCGTCACGGTATTGTGGGTATTCGGCGACGGAGCATTGAGCACTGATATGTATCCCTTTCACCAATACGAGGGTGACGGGCCTTATGAACTCTGCATCTTTGTTTCCTTTGAAATGGCAGACGGTGAAGACTGTACAGCCTCATACTGTATGGAGGTGGACGCCTCTATGCTCGGAAGCAGCAGCGGCTTTGCCATCCAGGTGGCGGCTCCGGGAAGCATGAATACGCGGGAATCCGCATCCGATCAAGGGCTGACCCTCTGGCCCAACCCCGCCCGTGATGAAGTGAGCGTGCGCTGCTTCAGCACATCGGGGCAAGCGGCCTCGCTGAGCGTATTCGACCTTAGCGGGCGCCTTGTGGTTCAGGAATCGCGAGCGCTGAACGCCGGTGAAAACACGTTTACGCTCCGAACCGATGCGCTCGTTCCCGGGGTGTACATTGCGCAGCTGCGGCAAGAGAATGAAGCGGTGACCGGAAGGTTGGTAATTGCCAAGTAAATCCGCCGGCCGTTCATCCACCGACCGGAAGTGCGCGCTGCCGCGGGCTTAGGGTGGTGGGCCTTCCGGTAAAAACGGCGTCCCTTTGGCAGGCGGGCAAATCCGGCGATGCATGCTGCGCGAAAGGCAAACTGCGGCCGTGACGCAGCGGGTGCGAGTACTTCTCGGGGTCCCGGCTATTTCTCCTTTTTCTCCGCCTCCTTTTGAAAATGCGCCTGTACCATGCGCAGTTTGGCGTAGGAGTGTTTGGCCTTGGTGATGTTGTAGAGTTCGCCGAGGGGCCGGTCGGGGTTTTCCTTCACCACATCTGCAATGGCGGCGAAATCATCTTCGGCTACGACTTTCTCCACGGGAATCTCGCCTTTGGAAACGAGGCGGGCGAGGTGGCTCTCGATGGTACCGACGGCAAGTTCGCGCTCTTTTGCAATTTCTTCCATGGTCTTGCCCGATTCAAATAGGCGGCGGGTGATTTGGTAGGTTTCACCCGGCGGGGATTTGGGCTTTTTCACTTTGGCCGGGGCATTCGGATCTTTGGGCTTGCGCTTGCGGCCGGATTTGGTGGTGAGGTTTTTCGGATTTTCCTTGAGGTAGGCATAGACCTTTTCACGAAGGCTTTCGCGGATGGCCTTGTGGCGCTCGTCAATGGCGGGATTGCGTTCGGTATTTCGGTTTTCCGAAATGCACTCGGTCAGGTACTCGGCTTTGAGCAGATCGCCGATCTGTCGGTTGAGGAGCTGGTCGATCTCGCGGAGCAGGTTGAGGTAGGTCTTGGTGCGCGTGAGCATTTCCACCTCCCCGATGTGTTTGAGAAGGTAGAATTCGCAGTCTTTCAAAAAGTCGGTGTAGTAGGCACTGCCCTTCACGATGCGTTCGCGGAGGAGGTCAAAATCTTCGGCGATGAGGAGGTGCTCAATTTGGTTTCGGAATTTGCGGGTGTTGACGGCCTCCGAGGCCAATTTTGCCGCAAGTCCGTCGAGGGCGATGTTCATTTCGGCGTCTTCGAAATCCATCTTTCCGGCCATTTTCTGCTGAGCGTAGCGGATTTGGTTTTCAACCGCGGAAAAATCAAAGGTGGCTTTGAGGGATTCGCGGAGCCAGGCCTGCTGGGCTTCGCGCAAAATTTCCGGAAGGGGCGCCTGCGTCTCTTTCATCCCGGAAAAACGCACCACTTCCGGGTCGTTGGAAATCACGGAGGGACTGATTTTGGCGCTGAGCCGCAATCCTTCGAGGGAGCGGAGCCGCGAGAGCGCCACGTAGACCTGACCGGGGGCAAAGGCTTGGCCCACATCGATCACGGCTTTGTCGAAGGTGAGCCCTTGGCTTTTGTGGACGGTGATGGCCCAGGCGGGTTTGAGGGGGAATTGCGTGAAGGTGCCGATGACCTCTTCTTTGAGTTCGCCCGAGCCCTCGCCCACGGCGTATTTCTTGTTTTCCCACACCGAGGGCCCGATGGTGAGTTCCTTTTCTTCGCCTTCGGGAAGGACGGTCACCTGATCGTGCTCCAAGCTGACCACCCGCGCGATCTTGCCGTTGTAATACCGCTTTTCGACCGAATCGTTTTTCACAAACATAACCTGGGCGCCCGGCTTGAGGATGAGGGTCTCGGGCAGGGGGTAGAGGTGTTCGGGAAAGTCCCCGCGCACTTCCGCGGGGTAATTGACGGGAGCGGTGCTCAGGGCATCGAGTTCGCGGCGGTTGATGGCATCGGCCTGCCGGTTGTGGGTGGTGAGGGTGATCACGCCTGGTTCGCTTGCGGCCTCGGGGGCGTAAGTTTCGTTGAGGATATCGAGGTCGCGTTGCGTGCAGGTGTCGTTGCGGAGGTTGTTGAGCACGTCGATAAAGCGGTTGTCGCTCTGCCGGAAGATTTTGTCCAGCTCGATGTACACGAAGCCGTCTTGCCGCAGGCCGTGCGACTCGAAAAAGTGGGCAGATTTGTAGTATTTGTTGAGCATGTATCGCTCGTCGTCTTTCACGATGGGCGGGAGCTGGTAGAGGTCGCCGATCATCAGGAGCTGCACCCCTCCGAAGCTCTTTTTGTAGTTTCCTTTCACGTGCCGCATGCGGGCATCGACGGCGTCGAGGATGTCGGCGCGCAGCATGCTGACTTCGTCGATGATGAGGAGGTCGATGCTGCGGAGCACTTTTTTGCGGGCGCTGTTGATGGGGTGGCGGCGTGTGAGGTCGCGGCGGCAGTAGAAGGCGCCGGGCTGCTCGGCGGGGTTGTCGTCCGGCAGGAAGGTACCGAAGGGGAGGAGGAACTGGGAGTGGATGGTGACCCCGCCTGCATTGAGTGCCGCAATGCCGGTAGGCGCCGCGATCACATAAGGTTTGTGTGTGGCTTCGGCGAGGCTGCGGAGGAAGGTGGTTTTTCCGGTTCCGGCCTTTCCGGTGAGGAAGACGTGCCTTCCCGTATTGTTGATCATCCGGGCGGCGAGTTCGATCTGTTCGGTGGATTCGGTGGTTTCCGTTTCGGCTTGTGGCATGGACAATTCGGCGATCATGGTTTGAAAGGTTGAAGGTACGAAAAAGCTTTGCGCCGGGGCAGGGGAGGATGGCCGGGACTGCGTCCGGTGATAGGCCCGGTGCGGGCCGGTGCCTGCGCACGGTTGCCGGTGCGGGTGCACGGCCGGCGGTGCAATTAGCGGTGCGGATCACAACCGCACCTCCGCATCCGCAGGCGTGGGAGGAGCATCCCGGCGGCATTCAAGTACCGCCGGGACACCTGTACCGAAGCGAAGCAGGCGCTCGGTGCTGCCCGGAGCCCTCCGGCACCGGCACGGGCCGGGCGCCGCCTTCGCGGCAGGGCTGCGGGCTCAGACTTCTGCCGGCTTGCGCTCGAGGATGAGAAACTCGTTGAGGTGGACGTCGGTGGAGTAGCGCTTCACACCTTCCTTGTCGGTGTAGGAATTGCTGACGAGTTTGCCCTCCACGGCGACTTGTTTTCCTTTGGCGAGGATTTTCTCGACGCGTTCTGCGGCGGGACCCCAGGCTACGATGTTGAGCCATTGGACTTGCTCGACGCGCTCGCCGTTTTGGTTGCGGTAGCTGTCGTCGGTGGCGAGGCTGAACCGGGCCATTTTTTTGCCGTTGTCGAGGGTGCGTACTTCGGGGTCTGCGCCGAGGCGGCCGATGAGGTTGACTTTGTTTACGAGGGTGTTCATAATGTAAGGTTTTTTGGTGCTTAGTGACATGAAAAAACAAAAGGTAACTGCCGGTGTATTTCCGCATCGGCGGACGGGCATTCGGCCCGAACGGCTTCAGTGACGGATTGCCGACAGAACAAAGTTGTGGACTGCGGCGTCCTGCAGCCGTAGGATAAACGTTTACTTTCGTTTATAAACGTTTAATAACGGATAAAGCTGCTCTGGCCGTGGAGGGCGTGTCATAGAAAAACCTGCGGAGATGAT
>PXBH01000032.1 GCA_003565555.1 Cryomorphaceae bacterium
AACATACCGTTCAGCGGTATCATCTGAAAATACACAGGTTCAAATCTAGAATACCCATACTTCTCAGATTAAACTCGGGTATTTCCTCTCGTTTAACACCCAAAATAGTCAATATCACCAATTTAAATAATTGGTTTTAAATTAGCTATCTAAACTGTCGAGATGCTGTGCGGAAGTCAGGAGGGGTGCCCGAGCGGGCAAACACTGATTTCAAACCTGAAAATCATCCTTTGCAAGAATTCACTGAATTGGCGTCAGGTAAATTTGCGGGAGTTCGCACTTCCGAAGTACGCTTGTTCAAAAATTCAAACAATCAATGGTCAGCATCAAAGACTTTGAACCTCCACTACTTTGTGCTGCTTCGGGCCGAGGGGGTGGCGTCGGAGGAGGTGGATGGATTGCTTAAACAGCAGCATCAAGCAAAAAAGCAGGAGTTCCGCCTCTGCAAATCATATCACCATTGTTCATGATGGGTACGCAACAATTCATCGATAATCTCTCTGCTCATTCGAAAATTTGTTTGCATCAATTTTAAAATCGGAGGCTTCAACTCCGAGATTGCTCCGATAGTTTTTGCTTTACTCAAAACACCCAAAGTACCTGTCACCTTCATCTTCATTTCCCTTGCAAGTTTTCTTGCTTTTCTATCATCAAGGACAAGTGTCGCATCTTCGAAATCGAAATAGAGTGCCATCGCAGATGCCTCTCCAAGATCAACCTTGGCTGTAAATTTCTTTTGTAGTGCCGGGTTACTTGCCGCAACAATCTGTAGCCATTCAGGAGGAGGCTGACCATATTCTTCTAAGACCTCCGGAGTTGTATAAACGACTCCGTACACATCGCGAAGCAAATGGATGCTTGCTATTTTTTCTAAAACGATAAGAACACTCGTATCAGGTATAACAAGCTTAGGCATTGTCAATATCAGATCTCAAATCATCTACAGAGTCGCTGAAAACGGAGACGCCGTAATTACCCAGTTGCTCGATAAACGTTCTTTTCGAAACTTCGGCCAACTCAGCAGCCTGACCCGAAGAAAGTGTTCCATCCTCGTATAACTTGGCAGCTATGAGCATTTTTAACTCATCGTCATTTTGTTTCAGATCATTCGGCAGGTTCAGATGCAGCGTTCTCATGGATTAGATGTCTTACTCAAAGTTAAGGATTTTCTTACGGCAATGCGATTTTTCAAACGGAGGCTGCACTGTTTGGGAATTATTCCTCGGCGAGGCGGCTGATTTGCTCTTCCACTACCTCGCGCTGCTGCGGGCCAAAGGGGGTGGCGCCGGAGGAGGTGGAGGGGGTATAAAAGGAGAGCGGCACAAGTGATATAGAACTTTAATCTTCCTCCGTTGAAAGATTTCCCCTAACTTCAGGGTTAGGTAAGGTTGACAATAGCACACATTATTGGGATTCACTGATCAAACTTTTAGTAAATCACGGCCGGCATCAAAGACTTCATCAATATTGACCCTGAAATTAAAAATGGTCAGCCGGTGTTCACCGGAACAAGGGTGCCCCTTGAATCGCTGTTTCTGCATTTGGAAAACGGTGTATCCCTCGATGAATTTCTCACTGATTTTCCATCAGTAAGCAGAAAACAGGCTGTGGGAGTGCTCGGACTTGCGGAAAAAATTATCACTGCCAAAAATTTTCAGGCGCTCTATGCAACTGCTGCTTGATGAGAACCTGCCCAAGCGGTTAAAACTTGATTTTTCTGAACATGAGTTCTTCACAGTAATCGACAAATGTTGGAACAGAAAGAAGAACGGTGAGCTGTTGAAGCTTTTGTGCGACGGGGGATTTGACGCACTGTTTACATTTCACCGAAACCTGCGGTACCAACAAAATTTTTCGAAGTATCCTGTGGCCGAGTTGGTACTTCATGCCCGCGACAACACGTATGCTACACTGAAGAAACTCATCCCCCCGATTAAGAATGTGCTGAACGAAGAACTGAGTTCAGGTGTACATGTAGTGAAGGAGTAAATAACCGGTGGCGGGAATTTAAAAGAGCAGGCGAAATAGCCCTGCGGAGAAGCGGTCGCAGCGAAATTTCATCTCTGCTTAACATCCCATGCTGCGGCGCACACTACTTTTGCCCTGTAATTTTCGAAAATGAAAAAAATTATCACCGCAATCGGCTCGGTGCTCTTTGCGGTTTTTTTGACGGCGTGTAATGATGATGACAGTGCCGGATCCGGAAATTCGGGCGATCAAGTTGCATTCGACATCACCCGGCTCACGCCTACCTCCCATTTTTACGGCACTGCCGCTTATACGGAGAATGCGAGAGGGATTCAATTGATCGGTGACACGCTTTTGACGGTATTTTCCCGAGACAACAATCAGGCGATTAATTTCCGCATGCAAACGGCGGGCGATATCACCTCTGCCGTTTACCACTCCCACTTTTCGGCAGATGAATTTCTCGGGTCCACCGAGCAGACGGCCAACGGTCACGGAATCTATCTGCGCACAACCGACCTGCGGAAGATGTGGATATTCAACCGAACGGAAGTTTGGGAATTTGACCTCGCCGATGCCGGCGATTTGAGTTCGGCCGCATACTCGGGATATCTCGACGTGGCGGGAGAAGTGGAGCGCGGCCACGGCATTTATTTCAACCCGGACGGTACACGCCTCTATATCGACGACAGAGGCGGCGCAACAGTGCATCAATATGACTTGGCCGCACCGTGGAGCATCTCCGAAACGGTATCGCATATCTCCTTAGACATATCCGCACGTCACGATGCGGTTCGGGCCGTGGTTTTTGACCCCGACGGCAGCCGCATGTTCCTGCTCGATACGGAGCGCCGTGAATTGCAAGCCTACGGGCTGTCTGTGGCTTGGGACCTGAGTTCAGCCGTATACCGCAATGAATACTCCTTGTATTTATCCAACCCCCGAGGCTTTTGTTGGAGCCGGGACGGAAAGCGGGCTTACGTGATGAACACCGACAACGGGCGCGTTTTTGAATACGCCGTCGGTGAATGAATCATAAGGCCGCAAGCCCGAGGGCAACGCTCCCGGGCACTGTCTGACCACCCTGCCCCGAGACCGGCAATGACGGATCTCACATTTTCACCGCTTTGCAGCAGTTGTTTTTCCTAAAAATCGGGCACCACGGCGGTTGTCCGCCTCAGTTTTTCTTCTTGATCGGAGCCAATAAAAGGTAGAATATCCACGCAAACCAAGAGATGAAAAGCACAGCGAGAATCCAAGCCAATTTTTCACCTCCCGTGGTTTTTCGGGATGAGAGGATGGACATCAGCGGTATCAGCCAAATGAGGCCCATCACCAGCAATATCAACAAGAGGGCACCGCCGGAATCTTCCATGTTATTTTACTGATTTTCGTTTTTTAAAATATGTCGAAACCTCAGCTACAGTCGGCGCATTCGGCGTGATTTGTAATAAAACGGCTGCATCACATCGAATGAAAATTCCCGAAAAGGCATTCCTCTCGACGCTTATTTCTCAAATATAAAACTTTTCTGTGTTTCGGGGTACGGTGCCGAACTGCACAAGTGGCATATTGAGCCCTGCCCGCGGGTCACACATCCCCCTCCTACCCGCCTTCATCCTTCACCCTTCAGCGAAAAGTTTGTTTTTTCAATTGAAAATGAAGGGTGTCCGCGTCACGCACCACGGTGATGTGCTCCTCGCTCTCATCCGACGATTTTTCGATACCGATGAAATCACAGAGATTGTCGGCCCTGACGGCAGAATAGTCCTTTTGATTGACCGTTAAGATTTCGTCCCCCAAGAGCAGAGGCAATTCAGCTTCTTCGATAAGACCTGTCACCCTGACTTTTCCGTCTGCCAAGTAAGCGCTGTAGCCAAAACCTTCGTACAAGATTTTTTCCGGAGCGGCATCCTCATGCCGCTTCAAGATGATGTTCTGCGCTTTCGGGTTGACGGCGAAGAGGTAATCTTTCAAAAAGTCGTTTCCGATCAGGGCCTTTGTGCCGCCTTTGACGACGGTATCTTTGAGGGTGTCGCTTCCGATCACGAGATCGGTTTTCATGATAAATGACCTGCTCGCCTTACCCGGCCCGTAGATTCCGAAGCTTTGAATGCCCGTTTTGGTGATAAAGCGACCGGAATCCGCGGCACTTTCGTAAAAATCGTAATGATTGGTCACATTCACGCCGAAGGAGGCCCCTGTGTCAAACATAAAGGGGCCTTGCCTTTGCAGGAGGCCGCCCTTCACGAAGGGGGTTTGCTGATTGTTGGTGGTGAAGGACCAAATGTAATCGGGATCGGGGATGTCCACTGCCGCCGGGTCGTCGCTCACGGTGACCACATTGTTTCGATAATCGAATTTCCAATGCAGTTTGGCAATCAGATTGGCCCCGATGATGCCGTCGTAAAAACAGCTCAAGGGCTCGCCCAAGGTCACTACCGCAGCGCCGATGTGACGGAATACGGCACGGCCGATTTGCATCTCGGGAAGCACGGTGTACGTGGTGAGCATGCTTCGGTTGGCAATGTCGCTGAAATAAGCCCGGTACGCCGGTGAGAGGCCGAGCTCCGCGAAGAGTTCCTCAGAGATCACGGTGAGCGCTCCGGTGTCGATAAGAAACCTGTGCGGCTTGCCGGCGATGAAAACCGTGCACACGGGCAGGCGGTTGTCAAAGCGGATCGGAATAGCGTCTGTCCCGCCGGGCAGGGTATAGCTCCCTTGACCGTAAAAGGAAAGCGGCACGGTATCCACCCCGCCACTGCCTTTAAAGAGCGTCGTACAGCACGCAAATAACGACCCGAGCAAAATGGCGGTAAAAGCGGGGAAAGCGAGGTTTTTCATAGGCGGGTAAAGATACCCCCGGTTTCGATTGATGGCTTCACGCCCGTGTTCTCCTGTTCACAAATTCGGTATGAAGTAATCTTCGCGGGAAGGGTTTCGACCAAGGGTAGATTGGCTGCAGTATTCGGGGATGCGGTCACCTGATTTTGCATTTGCATCAGACATTCGCAACTGCCGAACCTCATCCGACATCCTTTGCGGAGTCATCGGCCCTTTTCACGAGGTAATATCCGAGCGAAAGGGCAAGTATCACCGAGGCAATGCCCACATTGCTCATGCCGTCGGCATGAGCAATGTCGAGAACAAGGAGCTTGCGGCCCATGGCGATGAGTCCGATAAGAAGGATACTCTGCACCTTGATGTGGTGCTCTTTTACATACCGATCGAAGGTGCTGATCAGCTCTATGGCGATGAGGATGTTGAAAAATACGGGGAGCACGGCCCTGGTCTGCTGTTGGGTGACCAAAAGCCGCTCAGAAGTATCGTGCGGAGTAATGAGCGCCTTACCGAATTGGTATACCAGCTCCACAACCTCCACCGCAACGTAGACCACGATGATGCCCGAGAGGATATAAAATACGACTGATTCAAACTTTTTCACGACGGCGGTATTTTACAGTCCCTGAAATTTGAATGCCTTCGCCGCGACGAATTCAGCCGAGCACTCCCCCGCGTAGGTGCGGTTGTCCGAGAGATCGAGTTTTCGTACGCCGCTGCTTTCCGCAAAATCGATTTTCCGGAGGTCTGTCCAAAAAACGTTGGGCGTGAGGGCAGTTTCGAAGTAGTAGACGCGATTTTTGTGGTCGGCCACGCTGCGCCACCGCGTGGTGGAGAGGTTGGGGTAACCTTCGATTTCAAATCCGTAAGGCACCGATACATTGCGAATCACGCTGAAAGCACTCGCCACCGCCACACGTGTATTGTCGGTTTGCGGCACGGCGTTAATGAAGAAAGACGCGCGCACAAATCGGTCTGAAGGCGTCACCGAACCGGGCAGAAAGACCTTTCCCGGAATGCCTTGCCAGTACTTCGCGATGGCCCGCTGCTCGGCATAGGGCGGGTCGTTGGTCATCACGGTGTAATCGGGGTCATGGTGGATGACGAGCTTCCCGCCGATGTATTCGAAGATGGCATTGTCGCCGGTCGCGTCGGACAGGGAGAGGTGAACGGTGGTGAACTTATCGGTGCCGGGAATGAAATCCGTCACGATGGCAAATGCTTCTTTTTCAAATTCGCGTACGGCTTCTTCCACGGTGGCAAAATTGTCCAAAGCGTACTGTGCCCAGAGCGATACAGACATGCCCTTGCGGTCGCCGTCGGGATCGAATTCGGGGTATTCTGAGGCTGTGAGCCAAAGCAGGTTTGCCGAAAGGCCCTTCTCATTCATCCCATCGGTGGTGGCCATATCCCAAGAGCTCACGGCCAGGCTGCCGTACCGCGACTTCCACCGCAATGAGTTCTTACCCACCTCGCCGTTTCTTTCGATGCCCCGCGGAAAAATCCAGTGGTTGGCGGGAATTTCGATGGAAAAATCCATGGAGCGCGCGGTGATGACGGTGTTGTTCGGACCTTTGTACACCACGCGGGTGCAGGCATCTGAGGTGTGGGAAGCCGCAAACACGGCCGCCGCGGCGAATGCGGTAATCAGTAAAGTTCTCATAGAATCTCGTTTAGTTGTTCTGTATGAGCGGGTAAATGTAACCATTCAATTTTGTGCGGGCGACACCCTGGCGGGAAAGATCGGCGGGGATATTTCGATTTTACAGCCGTAAAAAATGTCCGGCGCCTACTCCACCGTTCCTTCGAGCCAAAAAATTCGGAAAGTTCCGTTTCGCACGGTGCCGTAATAGGTGTCCCCTCCCGACGGCCCTGCTGTTTCGAAAACTGCCTTGTGATCACGTACGTAAACCGGAAAAACCAAGGCCGTCTTGCTCAAATCGTTGTTCTCCGACTCCCGAAGCAGACCGAGGAGATCAAAACAAAAAGCCCGATCGGAGAAAAGCACCTCCGTATCCGCTTCAACGGCGGGCATCTCAAGAACGGGGGTGGCATTGCGGAGGTAGTTCTTCGCGGCCGCGAGTTCTTCGGGATCGATCAGGCCGCCCCGCGCCACCGCCCGCGAAAGGGAAGAGTCGAGCAGTGCAAGGGCGAGGTAATTGGGGCCTCGGGGCAAGGTCCGTATCTCATCATCGGATTTCCCCGGCTCAAGGAACGATTCGATGCGAATGACTTTTTCTTTTTTCAATGGCTGACCGAAGCAAACGATGCCTGAAGCGAAAATCATACATAACAATGCCGGCCCCTTCGGAAATTGAATTTCCGCGATAAGCCCATGTACGCACCGTTTGAATCTATGAAGCAGGCCTGCATACGGCAGTGAGCAAAGCCGCATCAACGTATACTTTTCGGCGGTGTGCAGGTAATGAAACGATTGAAAAGGTCCGTAGCCGTAATGTAAAACAGGCGCTCATAGTTTTTCACTTCATCTTCCACACGGACCAATCCGTACCAATGCAAAAAGCGTTTTACAGTGCGGAAAGTCCAAACATGTGCCCCTTGCTCTGCCTTCGTTCCGTAGCGCGGCATCAGATTTTCAAGAAGCATGGGAAAAGCCTTGAAATATTCCTCTGCATAAAACCCGGCAGAACGCCGCATATCCCCGTACAGAGAAAGCAAAATCAATGAAAATCCGAAGCCCCTTTGGCCGATCCCGTCGTCGTCAGAATAGTCAAAATAAGCCCAATTGAATTTTTGAGTATGTCCGCTGAAGATGCGTTGCAAAAGTGCATTGCGGTCTGAATGCAATTTTTCACCTTCTTTCGTCAAGTAAAGCACCCCCTTTCGCTTTCTTGTCAGGCCTGTGACTTCAAGAATTATTCTCACAAAGTGCACCGAATCGGAGTCCGTTTCCTTATACAATTTCGAAATACCCCGCTCGATACCATCATCACCCGGCCCGCGGGCATAAACTTCGGCCACCACTTTCACGGGCAGGTTTCCTTTGGATGTAAGCTTGATCCCCTTCTCTGACTTGAGCAAATCCATGAGCCAAACGATTTGGTTCAGCACAGGCACCCTTTCGCAGTCCTCCTCGGAAAGTCGGTTCAGTTTGATCGGGCTCTCGGGGCCGAACGGATCGTAAAGCAGGGATTCGAACTCCTTAGGTGAATACCCTTTGAACTCGGGAATTCCCCGGTTGTTCTGTGCCTCGATTGCTTTTGCAATTTCTTTTCTCAGTTCTTCTTCGTTCACGGTTTTATCGGCGTTAGTGCTTGCTCTGAAATGCCTAAATTATTGATTAATTTCTGCTTTCACCAAATCGCTCAGCATAAAGATTTAATCAACTCCTTAACCCTTGCCGCAGGGAATCGTTCAATTTGCTCGAAAAGATACGGACCTCTGCAATTCCATTGTGTAAAAAACTTTGCGAACGGACGGCCCGCCTGAACCTTAACTCTTTTTCTTCAGCAAGCCCCGCAGCAATCCTTCCGCCCGAGACGAAAATGCAGTGCAGAGCAAATGTTAAGTGTGCCCGTTTGAGGCCTTCCCATAATTTCACGATTTCTTAACCGTACACCCCGCAAAAGTCGGCCGGAAAAAAACATCTTTGCAGAAACAAGTAAAACAGCACCATGCGATCAAAACTACTGTTCTTTTCTGCATTTCTACTCCTGTCGGCTCAAGGTATTTCCGCTCAGGAAATCATTCATTATTGGCATTTTAATGATGCTGACGGAGAACTCGGCACGGTAACCGCCGACCTGAGCAATACGGCCCCCGCGGGCACTTTGGTATACCAAAAAATCGACGAAGAGGGCGATAACATCGGCATTATGGACGATGTAAGCGGCACGGAGATCAATGCGCGTCTCGGATTTGAAGACGGCCGCGGGATTCGTCCGCGAAATCCTTCCGCCAACGGTGAGCTCCAGATCGCCATGAGCACGGAGGGCTATGAGAACATCTTGCTCAGCTATGCCACCGAGCGCTCGGGACAGGGCATGCTCACGCAGCAAGTGTGGTACACTACCGACGGCGAAAACTACCAAACCCTCGGCAACCCGGTGCCGATCGACACCGACTACGAGCTTGTGCAATTTGACCTCACCGACATTGCGGCGGCAAATGACAATCCGCTTTTCGCGGTAAAAATTCGCTTCATCGGACAGAATACGGGCGACAGCGGAAACAACCGCATCGACAATCTGGTGCTCGAAGGAAGCGCTGCATCGGACATAAACATCGTGCACTACTGGCATTTCAACCAGGTCTCGGGAGAGGTGACCACCGTGGAAGCGGATTTCTTCAACGGCGATGAACCTTCCTCAATTACCTACCAAAAGATCGATCCGAACGGCGACGAAATCGGCATCATGGACGATGTAAGCGGATCGGCGGTGAATTCGCGCCTCGGCTTTGAAGCAGGCAACGGAATACGTCCGCGCAACCCTTCGGAAAATGCCGAGCTGGTGATCACGTTAAATTCATCCGGATTCGCAAACCTCAAGCTGAGCTACGCCACGGAGCGCTCCGGACAGGGAATGCTCGAGCAGCAACTCTACATCACAACGGACGGCGAGAACTGGGAGGCTTTCGGCGATCCCGTGGAAATCACAACGGACTACAGCCTCGTTGAATTTGACTTTTCCGGAACGGAAGCCGCCGAAAACAATGAAAACTTCGCCGCTAAAATCCAATTCCTCGGCCAGAATACCGGCGGCAGCGGAAACAACCGCATCGACAATGTGGTGCTCGAGGGCACCTCGCTCGGAGGAGCGGCAGAAGGCGTTGAGATTCTCGGAGGCGATGTGACCATGAACCTCGGAGAAACCTTGCAACTGACGGCCGCGGTGAGTCCGCCCACCGCTACCAACCAAAATGTAATGTGGAGCTCGGCCGATGAGAGCATTGCAACCGTAAGCGGTTCGGGCCTGGTGCTCGCAACGGGCGGAGGCACCACCGCTGTGACCGCAACCACGGAAGACGGCGGCTTTGAAGCCTCAGTGAATGTGACCGTAACTACACCGGTTACCGCGGAGTTCATCGTATCGGATTCGGAAGGCCCCTTGCCGGGTGCTACGGTCACCTTAGACGGAGAGGTGCTCGTGACGGTAGCAGACGGAACGGTGAGCTTCGAGCGATTGCCGGGTACATACACTTACGCCGTGAGCAGCGAAGGCTATATCGGAGTATCCGGAGAAATCGAGCTTACGGAAGACCTGACAACGGAAGTGACCCTGAGCAACCTGCCGGGCACTTTGGTGTACTATTGGCACTTCAATGATTTGCCGGAAGGCGAAGTGACGGAAGTACCGGCCGATCACAGTGAAATTTCCGGTACAGTGCCGAGCATCGTTTACGGCTTTCTTCCCGAATACGAAGAAGACCCCGAGCTCACCGTGGGTTTCATGGACGATTACGGAACGGGATCTGAACTGAACCTGCAAATGGACGAGCCCGCAGGAATAGCTCTCCGCGTGCGCAACCGATCGGAAGGACGCAC
>PXBH01000004.1 GCA_003565555.1 Cryomorphaceae bacterium
AAAATGCAGTTTGTGGACACCGCCGGGCGTGTGGACAAATTCCGCAAGCGCTACGCGAAGTTCGACAAGAAGTAACCGTCACCGCGAAATGACATTGAAGCCCTTCCGGATCGGAGGGGCTTTTTTCGTTGTGGCTCTGTCGAATCGGAAAGCCGGCATGCGGTTTTTCAAAACTTAACCCCGCCGCGTAAGCATCCGCGCCGAGAATCCGTATTTTCACGCAAAACTTCCCGCCATGCGATACACCCTCTTTGACTTTCGGTACAGCGCCCTGCTTCCGCTCACCTACACGCGCCCCGTATCTCACCTTCGGGTAGGTGCGGACCGCATCATCGACAAGTGGGAACGCCTTTGGGGTGAGCGCGCAGAGGTGTGCACGGCGTCTGATTTGTCAGCAAAATTCCCTTGTGCTCCGCCGGCCGGCGGCTTTGCCGTAAATGCATCGGTCATCCCGAACGCGGCGCTTGCAGCGAAAATTCGGAGTTTGCCCGAAGGCACCTTACTCACCTCCCGAGGGCTCGCCGTGGCCATGCACTGCACGGCGGATCAGATCAAGCTGATTTCCCAACAGGTCAACCTCAAAGAATACCCCGACCTCAAGCCGATGGCAACAGAGACTGAAGTCTTTCCGGAGGCCCTGACATTTATCGAACGGCCATCTGACATATTTGCACAAAACGGTGCCGTGCTGCGCGATGACTTCGATGCCCTCACCCGCGGGCGACGCACCACAAATTTTCCGGAAGGGGTGATGGTCACGGGCCGCGACATCTTTGCGGAGCCCGGCGCCACACTCCGTCCGTGCTTCATCAATGCCGCCGAAGGCCCCGTGTACATAGCCGCCGGTGCGGAGGTATCAGAGGGCTGCATGATTCGCGGACCGCTGTATCTGGGGCCCGACAGCATCCTGAAAATGGGCGCCAAGATCTACGGCCCCACCACCGTGGGCAAGCACTGCAAGGTGGGCGGCGAGGTAAACAACAGCATCATCGACGACTACTCAAACAAAGGCCACGACGGTTTTCTCGGAAATTCGGTGGTGGGGAGTTGGTGCAACCTCGGCGCCGACACCAACGTGTCAAACCTGAAAAATAATTACGGACAAATCCGCGTTTGGGATTACGAGACGGAAGAGCTGCGCGATACGGGCCTTCAGTTTCACGGATTGGTGATGGGTGACCACAGCAAGGCGGGCATCAATACCATGTTCAACACCGGCACCGTGGTGGGCGTGAGCTGCAATATTTACGGCGGGGGTTTTCCCAAAAAATTCATCCCTTCCTTTTCATGGGGCGGTGATGAGGGCTTGATCGACTACGATTTCGATAAGGCCTGCCAAACGGCCGAGGCCATGATGGCGCGCCGGGGAGTTCCCTTTACGGAAACAGATCGGGACTTGCTCTCAGCGATTTTCGAAGCAGATGCCGGCTTCCGTCCCTGACAGGGCGTAGTTTGGCACGGGCATTGACCAAAGTACCCCGCTGCAGATTCCTCGGCCGAAAAGCCGAATGCACTGACATATTGTCGCAAGAAAACAAGAATTTTGAAACGGAAACCATCCATGTTTGAACCCGTCGAACTCTCAGATATCATCGAATCGGAAACCGAATTTATCCCACTGATCAGCAGCGAGGATGAGGAGGCTATGAACGAGGAAGAAACGCCTCAGGAATTGCCCATTCTCGCCATTCGCAATACCGTGCTCTTTCCGGGCGTGGTGCTCCCGATCACCGTAGGCAGGGACAAGAGCATCAAGCTGGTACAAGACGCCTATAAAGGCGACCGCACCATAGGCGTGGTGAGCCAAAAAGAGCAGACCACGGAAAATCCGGAATTTGCCGACCTCAACAACATAGGTACCGTGGCCCGCATCATGCGCCTGCTCAAGATGCCCGACGGCAGCACCACCGTCATCATTCAGGGCAAAAAGCGCTTCGAAATGCTCGAGCTTATCACCGAAGAGCCTTACTTCCGGGCGCGGGTGCAGGAATTTGCCGAGATCAAACCCACCAAAGCGCCGAAGAAATTTGAAGCCCTCGTGGGTTCCCTCAAAGACCTGGCCCTGCAGATCATCAAGCAATCGCCGAATATTCCGAGCGAGGCGGGATTTGCCATTAAAAACATTGAGAGCCACAGCTTTTTGGTGAACTTCATCTCGAGCAATATGAACGCCGAGGTAAGCGATAAGCAGAAACTTTTGGAGACCGCCGATTTGCGGAAACGCGCCGAAATGGTCCTTCAGTTTCTGACCAAAGAACTTCAGCTTCTCGAGTTGAAAAACGACATTCAATCCAAAGTGAAGGTCGACATCGATCAGCAGCAGCGCGAGTACTTCCTGCACCAGCAGATGAAGACCATTCAGGAGGAGCTCGGCGGAAATCCTCAAGATGAACTCATCGCGGAGCTGGCTCAGCGCGCCAAAAAGAAGAAGTGGAACGAAAAGACCGCCAAAGCCTTTAAGAAAGAACTGGAGCGACTGGAGCGGATGAATCCCCAAGGCGCCGACTACAGCGTACAGCTCAATTACGTGGAGCTCCTCCTCGAACTCCCGTGGAACGAGTACTCCAAAGACAAATTTGACCTGGCGCGGGCCCAACGCATCCTGGACCGCGACCACTACGGCCTGGAAAAAGTCAAGGAGCGGATCATTGAGCACCTCGCCGTGCTCAAGCTGAAAGGCGATATGAAGTCGCCCATCATCTGCCTGTACGGCCCTCCCGGCGTGGGTAAAACCTCTCTGGGAAAGTCCGTTGCCGAAGCCCTCGGGCGCAAATACGCGCGGATGTCACTGGGCGGACTGCGCGACGAAGCAGAGATCCGGGGACACCGCAAAACCTACATCGGCGCCCTGCCGGGCCGCATCATCCAAAACCTGAAAAAAACCGGAACGTCGAACCCCCTTTTTATCTTGGACGAGATCGATAAGCTGGGCCGAGACTCCCACGGCGATCCCTCCTCTGCCATGCTGGAAGTACTGGACCCCGAGCAAAACAGCACCTTTTATGACAACTATGTGGAGATGGATTACGACCTCTCGAAGGTGATGTTTATCGCTACGGCAAATACACTGAATACCGTACATCCCGCCCTGCGCGACCGCATGGAAATCATCGAGGTGAACGGATATACCGTAGAGGAGAAAATCGAAATCGCCAAGCGTCACCTCTTGCCCAAGCAGGTGAAAGAAAACGGCCTGAAGCCTATCCAGATTAAGCTGGCCAAACCCGTCCTCGAGCTCATCACGGAAGAATACACCAACGAATCCGGCGTACGGGGGCTCGAGAAGAAAATTTCGAAGCTGGTGCGTCACCGCGCCAAGCAGATTGCGATGCAAGAGGAGTTCACGCCGAACGTCTCCAAAGAAGATGTGTACCGCATCCTCGGCCCCTCGCACGCCAAGGACAAGTACCAAGACAACGATACGGCAGGCGTAGTCACCGGCTTGGCATGGACTCCCACCGGGGGCGACATTCTCTTCATCGAAACCTCCCTGACCAAGGGCAAGGGCAAACTCACCCTCACGGGAAATCTGGGTGACGTGATGAAAGAATCAGCGATGATCGCCTTGGAATACCTGAAGTCACATTCCGATACCATCGGGCTGGAGCAGGAAGTATTCGACAAGTGGAATGTTCACGTGCACGTGCCCGAAGGCGCCACGCCGAAAGACGGACCCTCTGCCGGGATCACCATCCTCACGGCATTGGCCTCTGCCTTCACGCAGCGAAAGGTGAAAAAATTCATCGCCATGACAGGGGAAATCACCCTCCGCGGCAAGGTGCTTCCGGTGGGCGGTATCAAGGAAAAAATTCTCGCCGCCAAGCGTGCCGACATCCGCGAAATCATTCTCAGCACGAAAAATGAGAAAGACATCAAAGAGATCAATCCCAAGTACATCGAAGGGCTCACCTTTCACTACGTAGACGAGATGATCGAAGTGGTGCAGAAAGCCCTCACCGATCAAAAAGTAGAGAAAGCGCTCAAGGTGGCCTGATGACGCAGCTCGGGAAGTTGAAAGCTGCTGCGGCCGCTCGGCTTGCGGAATACGCCGAAGAAAAAGTACGCGCTGCCGAAGACGACTATGCGGAAGCGGTGGCCTCCCGAAACACCGCAGAGAAGAGCACGGCCGGTGACAAGCACGAAACCGGTCGCGCCCTGATGCAGGCGGAAGCAGACCGCTGCGCCGTGCGGCTGAATGCGGCGCGCGAGCTCAGAGGGGCCTTTCGGCAAACAGATTTTGGCAAAAGCTGCGACACGGTGAGCAGCGGGAGTCTTGTGCGGACGGACGGAGGTCTTTTTTTGATTTCCCTGCCTTTCGGCAAAATCGAACTCGGTGCCGAATCGGTGTACGCCGTTTCTCCGCAATCACCGGCGGGATCAGCATTGATCGGCAAATGCGTAGGTGACCGCGCAACGTTCGGAGGGCGGACCCATGCTGTCCGGGAAATTGCATGACCGAGCTGACTGCTGTTTTCCGAAAGGAGAAATCTGCACGCCGTAAAATAGCGGGAAACTCCTTACGTTTGTAAACAGATGAATCGTGTCGGTGCTTGGATATCTTGTATGGCGGCGTTGTGTTGCAGCGCCGGGGCCTTCGGGCAAATAGGCGGCACCACGAGCTTTCAGGTCCTCCAAGCGGTCTCACCCGCGCGGATGGCGGCCCTGGGCGGCAATGCCATAGCGGTAAAGGACGGCGATCTCAACCTGGGCCTCTTCGCCCCTTCCCTGCTCGATTCTACCGCCACAGAGCAAATTGCGATGGGCTTTAACCGCCTCTTCGGCGAGGCCAATATCTCCCATGTGGGCTATGCACATCACGTGCGCGGATTGGGTACCGTATCGGCGGGATTGGTGAGCCTGGGCTACGGTACTTTCGAAATGACAGATGAAACGGGAACCCGACTCGGAAATTTCAACGCAGGTGAGTATGTCTTTCAGGTAGGTATATCCCGTCAGCTCGATGACTTCTTCAGCATCGGGGCCAATGTAAAATACGTGGTGAGTCAGATGGCGGAGTACAATGCCTCCGCACTGGCCGCTGACATCAGCGGGACATACCACAACCCCGAGAATCAAATTACCGCCACGCTGATGATGCGAAACATCGGCAATGTGCTGACCAACTATACGCCGGGTACGGAAGACCACCTGCCATTCGAAATACAGGCGGGCATATCCAAGCGACTGGACAAGGCCCCGCTGCGCTTTTCCGTGATCGGTGAAAACCTGCAGGTGTGGCGGCTGAGTGAAGACCGAACCGGTCAAACCGTGACCGATCCGCTCACCGGCGAAGTGATTCCCGTAGAAAATGAGGGATTTTTTGAGACCCTCGGCCGCCACTTGGTGTTCAATGCCGAGATTATCCTCACAGAGAATTTTTTCATCCGGGCGGGATACAATTACAACCGGAGGCAAGAGCTGAAAATCGATACCCGCCCCGGTACGGGCGGCTTCACCTACGGTTTCGGGCTTCGCATTTCTAAATTTCACCTCAGCTATGCACGTGCCAACTTCAACTTGGCCGGTGTGGCCAACCATTTCGGGCTGAGCGTGCGCTTTGACGATTTCAAAAAATCATGACCGAAAGAGAGATCAATATCGCGGTAGACGGACATTCCTCCACGGGAAAAAGCACCCTGGCACGCCAACTGGCAGAGAGACTGCGTTACCGCTACATCGACACCGGCGCCATGTACCGGGCTGTGACACTGTATGCCCTCAATGCGGGAATGGCCGGCGAAGGCAAGGTAGATGAAAAAAGCTTGGTCGCCGCACTGCCCGAAATCAACATCGACTTTGATGCAGCGCACGGAGGCAACCACACCTTATTGAACGGGGTGAATGTGGAAGGCGAAATACGGGCCATGCAGGTATCGAACCACGTGAGTCATGTGGCCAAAATAGCCGAAGTACGAAAAAAACTTCGCGAACTCCAGCAGGAGGCCGCCGGAAAAGGCGGGGTAGTGATGGACGGGCGCGACATAGGGAGTGCCGTACTCCCGGACGCGGAACTGAAAATCTTTATGACAGCTGATCCCGAAGTGAGGACCGAACGCAGGTACATTGAGCTACAGGCAAAAGGAAATCCCGCTACCCGTGCAGCAGTGCGTGAAAACATTGCGGAGCGCGACCGCATTGATACCGGCCGTAAGGAAAATCCGCTGGTGCGGGTGCCCGAGGCCCGCCTTTTGGACAACAGCAGTCTCACCCCCGAAGAGCAACTCGAAATTGCGGCGAGATGGGCCCGGGAAGTAAGGTCGGGCCTGAAGGAAGCCTAAATCAGGAGGCCTCGCCGAGCACTTCTTCGAGTACTTCTTCGGTACCGCGCACCTTTTCGAAGAAGGAAAGCACCTTGTGCATCACTTTATCTACCGTCGCATCGGGGCATGAAGCGCCGCTGGTGAGGATAATGCGCACGGGGTTGTCCTCATTTCGGTGTACCGGCAGCCAATTGCGCTCTTCTTCGAATTTTTTCTGCGGATAGTTAAAGTGCCTGATTTGCGCCGGACCTGCTATTTCCTCCTCTCCCTGAATGAAGTAGGTCGGTATCTTCTCCGCACAAAGTTCAGCGATGTGGGACGTATTTGAACTGTTGTAGCCTCCGATCACCAAAGCCAGATCGGCTTTTTCGCGAAGCACTCCGTAGGTGGCCTGTTGGTTGTCATTGGTGGCATAGCACAGTGTGTCGCGCGTATCGGCAAATCGGTCCTTGAGATCAGCCGCGCCGTAAACTTCTTCCATTACATTTTTGAAAAAATCAGAGATGGCTTGGGTCTCCGATGCCAGCATCGTGGTCTGGTTGACAACACCCACTTTTTGCAGGTCGTGTGCAGGGTCAAAGCCTTCGCTGTACTTTCCTTCGAAGAGGCGGTAAAATTCTTCCCGAGAGATGGCACCGCGAATGACATCGGCCAATATTTTGGCCTCTTCCATATCCTTGATCACCACTGAGGGTGCGCCCTGATTGGTATGAGAAAATGTGGCGCGCGTTTCTTCGTGCTTGTGCTTGCCGTGGATAATCACGGTATAATTGTCCTTGCCGAGCTTAGCGGAGCGTTTCCACACCTTCTCTACAAAGGGGCAAGTCGTGTTGTAAGTGGCGGTCTCAATACCTTTTTCTCGAAGGAGGTTTTCGATTTCCACCGTGGTTCCGAAAGCGGGGACAATGACCACACTGTCGGCGGTTACCTCGCTCCAATCGGTGAGTTGATTGCCTTCTGTATCGAGGATAAACTCGATTCCTCTTGCGCGCAGATCCGCATTGACCTGCGGATTGTGGATCATCTGGCTGAGCAGGAAGATCCGCTTACCCGGATTTTCTTCTATGGCGCGGTAGGAGATCTCGATGGCATTTTCCACGCCGTAACAGAACCCGAAATGACGCGGAATCAAAAACTGCACGGGACCGAAATCCAAAAGCGCAGGGGTAAAATCCTTTTTGCGCGGGTCGGTAATTTTGCGTGCTTCCTTCACTTTTCCGATCACCGGAGATCTGTAAAATACGGGGACATCAAATTGCTTCATGGCCTGGGTTTGTCCGTTTAACCGCAAAGGTATGTTTTTGTTGTAACCGCAGGCAGGTAAGTGCTGTGATTGCAATTATTTTCGGCAGAAGCGGTAACATGTGTTCACAAACCGTTAGCCGTGAAGACCTGTAGGTGCCGAGCCCTTGTTTTTCAATATGAAAACACTATCTTTGCGCTCCTTTTGGAAACGGGTCTTGCGGCGGCCCTTTTTAACCCTCTCGGAAATGCCGTAACAATCCGAGATACAAATTTTAAGCCTTGATGGCAAAAGAAGAAAACAAGGTTTCGGAAGAGACCGCAGAAGAGCAAAAGGCGGCGGAAACGCAGCCCAAAGCCGAAGAAACAGCCACGGACACTGAAAAAGAAGCTCCGAAAGCTGAAGAAAAAAAAGAAGACAAAGCCGCTCCCGAGGAAGCTGTGAAAGCCGAGGCGGAAGAAGCCAAAGCCGAGGAGCCGAAAGCCGAAGAAGCCGAGGCGGAAAAGCCCAAGGCTAAGGAAGAAAAAGCCGAGGAACCGAAAGCCGAAGAGGAGAAAGCGCCGGCGAAGGCCACAGCGAAGCAAGCTCCCGCAGCCGCGAGCGACGATGCCGATGCGGAAAGCGACGACGAGGATGAGGAAGATCCCGATCTCTTCGGAGAAGGGCAGCAATACGACCTCGAAAACTTCGACTGGGACAAATACGAAAAGGACCAAGACCGCTACACGCCGGAAGAGCGCGAACAGCTGGACAGCCGGTACGACAACACCCTGAATGCCATTCAGGAAGGCGAAGTAGTAAAAGGTACGGTGGTAGATATGACCAAAAAGGAGGTCATCGTCAACATCAACTATAAATCTGAAGGTGTGGTATCGGCATCCGAGTTTCGATACAACCCCGATTTGAGCGTCGGTGACACAGTTGATATATATGTAGAGAGTCTCGAAGACAAAAACGGACAGCTCAACATATCCCACAAAACTGCGCGCATGCACGAGGCGTGGCGCAAAGTGAACCAAGCCCTCGAAAACAACGAAATCATTACCGGACATATCAAGTGCCGTACCAAGGGCGGACTTATCGCCGATGTGTTCGGACTGGAAGCATTCCTTCCCGGTTCGCAAATCGACGTGAAGCCTATCCGCGATTACGACATGTACGTGGGCAAGAACATGGAATTCAAGGTAGTGAAAATCAACCAAGAGTTCAAAAACGTCGTTGTATCACACAAAGCCCTGATCGAAGCCGAGCTCGAAGAGCAGAAAAAGCAGATCATCAGCGGTCTCGAAAAAGGACAGGTGCTCGAAGGTACCGTGAAGAACATCACTTCTTACGGTGTATTCATCGACTTGGGCGGTGTAGACGGATTGATCCACATCACAGACCTGAGCTGGGGACGCATCAACCACCCCGAAGAAGTGGTAGAGCTCGATCAGAAGATCAATGTGGTGATTCTCGACTTCGATGATGACAAGAAGCGCATCGCGCTCGGAATGAAACAACTGAGCTCACATCCTTGGGACACCCTCGGCGACGACATCGAAGTGGGCAGCAAAGTGAAAGGAAAAGTAGTGGTGATGGCCGACTACGGTGCTTTTGTAGAGATTGCTCCCGGCGTAGAAGGATTGGTGCACGTGAGCGAGATGTCTTGGTCACAGCACCTGCGCAGCGCCCAAGACTTCTTGAAGGTGGGCGATGAAGTGGAGACCGTAGTGCTGACCATAGACCGCGAAGAGCGAAAAATGAGCCTCGGTATCAAGCAACTCATGCCCGATCCCTGGGCTGACATTGCCGAAAAATATCCGGTGGGAAGCAAGCACAAATCGACCATTCGCAACTTTACCAACTTCGGAGTCTTTGTAGAACTCGAAGAAGGTGTAGACGGACTCGTACACATTTCAGACCTGAGCTGGAGCAAAAAGGTGAAACACCCTTCGGAATTCTGCAATATCGGCGACGAAATGGAAGTCGTCGTATTAGAACTGGACCAAGAAAACCGCCGATTGAGCCTCGGACACAAACAACTCGAGGAAAATCCGTGGGATGTCTTCGAAAGCATATTCGGAGAAGGATCGGTACACGAAGGCACGGTGACCTCCGTAGAGGGCAATACCGCCGTAGTGGCCATGCCCTACGGGGTGGAAGCCGTGGCACCCGTCAAGCACCTGCGCAAGGAGGACGGAACCTCGATCCGGACGGATGAAAAAGCCGATTTTGCGGTGCTCGAATTCAACAAGGCCGGAAGGCGCATTCTCGTTTCGCACACGCGCACTTTTGAAGAAGACGCCAAGTTGAAAAAGTCACGCGAAATGTCAGAGCGCAAAACGGAGGCAGCGGAGTCCGCTAAAGCCGTTAAGTCTATTCAGTCCAAACAGGAAAAAACCACCTTGGGAGACATCAATGTCTTGGCAGATCTCAAATCCGAGATGGAGAAAGGTGAGAAAACCGATAAGAAGAAGTAAACGAATTCTTATTTCTGAGTGAATTAGAACCGCCGCCGGAATCCCGACGGCGGTTTTTTTGTGCGCGGCCGCTACGGAAAAAGTATCCCCGGGGTTACAAAATGATGCATTTTTCTTCTCTTAAATTTTGAAATCATCTTGAATCCCCCTACCTTCAGGGCAGATTTTCGCTTATTAATCGCCTTTTTTGGCTTGTTAAGCGAGGATTTAGGCTTGGTTTTCAAGCTGTTTAAACCAAATTTTTAACCAAATTCTTTCATTATGAAGATGCACTTTACAAAAGCGTTGGGAGTCTGTTGCACTTTCTTCGCGTT
>PXBH01000026.1 GCA_003565555.1 Cryomorphaceae bacterium
CCGAAGGTCACGTCATCCCAGAAATAGGTCAATCCCGATCCGGGGGTACCGAAGTCGAAAAAGATCGATGCCTTGGTGTACACGCTTGCGAAATTGATCGGAGCGGTTCCTCCCGCCTCATTGGCGAAATCGAAGGTCAGCGTTTCCCATTCTTCAGCTGTGGTCACCGTGGCCTCCGTCTCTACGGAAACGGTGGGGTCGGTAAGGTTTTCCACTTTAAGGCGCACGGGGATACCCGCTGTGGGCGACCACACGCGTACGGTCATGGTGGTAGCACCCGGCGCGAAGGGCAGGGGCTCGGCAAATCCGATACCTTCACCTACGGTGGTTCCGGCCCAGGGTTCTGATCCTTCTGTTTTTATGGTTTGCACCACGTTATTCGATGCGTCGGTGGGGTCGGTCACGATTTCGGATAGGTTCTCGCCGAAGTCAACCAGTCCGTAGTCGATGTCTTCTTCGAAAGTGATGGGCAGTTCAAGGCCGCCTTCATTGCCGCCGCCCGCCAGCACATCACAATCTGCGCCGACCACGTAGTTCATCATCGTACTTGTCGCCAAGCCTCCGGCGAATGCGAATTTGACGGCTACGTTAAAATCGGCACCCTCTGTTTGATTGGGGAAGGTGACGGTGAAGGACTGTCCGCCTGCGTTGTCCATGGGAACCTCCATAAAATCCGGGTTCATGGTTTGGGCAAATGCGACGAGTCCGTCTTGGCTGTCGAGCAGCTCTACATCGAGGGTGAGATCGCCCTCGGCAAAAGTGAATGCAAATGTAAAACCGTCGTTAAATGAGCCTTCTGCCGCATCCGTCCAGACGTCGGAGCAATCGGGCTCTTGTGCTTGTACTCCCTGTATGCCCGTAAGGACACCTAAGAGCACGGGAAATAAAAATTTCAGTGATTTCATGGTGTGGTTTATTTGGTGAAAATTTCGCGCTTCCGTTTTGAAAATGTCGGAACAGCGCATACTTGATATTTGACCGATGACAACTTTTGCCCGGTCGTGCCTAAACACGCTTTGCGTGCATCTCGGGGATGCCCGAAAATGCGTAAGAGGGGCGTTAATTTTTTTTCATACGCTTTGAAATTTAAAGGTTCAGGCTGCCGCAAATTTGCGGCAGCCCGAACCTTTCATTTTTATCGGGTTATCATGTTTATCGGGTTATCATGAATTTGTCAATTACAGTTTCAGACTCCGTCGTGAGTCGGTACAGGTATACGCCGTTGGGCAGGCCCGCACCGTCAAATTCGAGACGGTATTCCTTTCCGGGAACGGTCACTTGGCTGAAGATGCGCTCTACCATGCGTCCGCTCATATCGTACACTTCAAGGGTGGTGTACTCCCCGCCCGGGTTGGAGAAGGTCACGTATGACTGTGCCGCCGTTGGGTTGGGCGATGAAGACAAGGCTGCGCCGCAGTTCACGATGGACACATTTACGCCGTTAGAAATGTCAAAACACCCTTTGAGGTCCGCTGCAGATTCGATTCCGGTCAGGCTCACCCCTTGTTGGTAGGAGAGGTGACGCACTTGGTAGGTACCGGGTCCGTAAGCGTTGAGGTTAAAATCTCCCGAACTGTTGTTGGTCAAAACGGGGTTTCCGGGAGCGGAGAGGTTCACCAGGAAGAACCGGCTGCCGAATCCTGAAGCGCCCGTCAGCTCCGTGGTGATCACGGTTTGGCTGCCCGATGCCGCGCACACGGTGGTGGGCGAGGTAGCGGTCAGTGTGCCTCCTTCGGGCTCGGTGCTGAGGAATACATTGACGGTATTCGAAGATGCCCAGCATCCTTCTACACCGGCGAGTTGTGATGCATTCGTGAGCGATGCGAGCTGTGCGGCATCCACATCGGCCTCATAGCGCAGGTGGCGGATGCGGTACTGACCGGGAGGATACACATCGAGGTTGAAGTTGGCATTGCCTGCGCGTACGTCGAGCACATTGTTGTCGGTGTCCAAGAGGCCGTAGCGTCCGAACTGACCCACAGCTCCCGTGAGCTGGATATTCACGCCCTGCGGTTCTCCCGTACCCACACATACGCTCACGGGGGAGAGTGCGGTCAGGGTACCGCCGTTTGCAAGGCATTCTGCCTCTTCGGAAAATTCTACGTCATCCCAGAAGTAGGTCTGCTCACCTGCTGTTCCGCCGTCTGTTCCGAAATTGAAGAATATTACAAGTTTCTCGTAGTCGTTGTCGAAGTCAACGGCGGGCGTACCCTCAACTTGGTCAGAGAAGTCGAAAGTCAGGGTTTCCCACTCTTCAGCTACGGTGGTAACGGTTTCTGTTTCTACGAAGATGCCGGGATTGGTCAGAGCTTCCGCTTTGAGCCTCACGGGTGTGCCGGCTTCAGGGGCCCACACACGTACAGTGATCGTCGTATTGTCTTCATCGAAGGGGAAGGGTTCTGCAAAACCGACACCTTCTCCCAAGAGCGTCCCGGCAAAAACTGCTGATCCCGCTCCGCGGATTGTTTGAACCACCGTGTTATTCGCATCCGTGGGATCGGTAACCCTGCTTGAGGCAGTACCTGCGAAATCTACGAGTCCGTAATTGATGAAGTCGTTTTCAAAATCTACGGGAAAGGCGAGCGGCGGAACGGGATCGCCGGGGATGAATTCGATATCATCCCAGTAGTAGATTTGCTCCGGGCCGCCGGCTAGACCGAAGTTGAAGAATACCGTCGGTTGGTTGTAAACATTGACAAAATTAATCGGGGCGGTGCCGTCCACTTCATTGCTAAAATCAAATTCCAAGGTTTCCCATGCACCTGAAACGGTCGTTTCGGCATCTGTTTCCACTGAAATCGCGGGATTCGCTGCGTTTTCGATTTTCATGCGAACCGTTACTCCGGCTTCGGGAGAGAGAACGCGCATTGAAAGCTTGGTGCTTCCCGGCGCGAAAGGAACGGGATTGGCCAGTCCGTTTCCGCCGCCCAATGAGGTTCCTGCAAAAAATTCAGCATTTTCGGTTCGGACCGATTGTGCTACCGTATTGCCGGCATCGAGCGGGTCAACGGCGATACTGCTCACATTTCCTCCGAAGTCCAGAAATCCGTAATCGAGCTCGGGATCTTCGAAGTCAATAGGCAAGTCGATGAGTGTGAGCGGATCTCCGGGGAGGAAATCCACGTCATCCCAGTAGTAGGTCTGCTCGCCGTCTTCCGCACCCGTCGTGCCGAAGTTGAAGAAAATGGTGGCTTTGTTGTAGGTTGCACCGAAGTTCAATGCGGCTGTACCCGGCGACTGATTAGCAAAATTAAAAGTCAGGGTGTCCCAGGCTTCGGCAACTTCAGTGGTAGCTTCGGTTTCGACTGATACGGTCGGGTCGGCCACGTTTTCTACCTTGAGACGCACGGGAATTCCCGCTGTCGGTGACCAAACGCGAACGGTCATTCGGGTCGAGCCCGCCTCGAAAGGAATCGGCTCGCTGAATCCTGAAACATCAGCTACGGTGGTACCCGCAAAAAATGCTGCAGCTTCCGACTTAACGGTTTCCACTACCAAATTTCCGGGATCTTCCGGGTCGGTGATGATTTGAGATGAAGTACCCTCGAAGTCCTGAAGTTCGTAGTCGATTTCTGTATCTTCAAAGGTGATCGGAAGTGAAATATCGGAAGGAGCAGGTCCTTCTGCACAGCCCTCATCCACTACATAGGTGATCACCGCGGTGGTCGACAGCCCGCCGGCAAAGGCGAACTTACAGCGCATGTTGAAATCCTCACCCGGGGTTTGATCCGGAAAGGTGATTCCGAAAGTTTGTGCGGAGGGGTCACCCACGGGATCCATGGGGAGTTCCTCAAAGTTGGGGTTAAAGGTTTGTGCGAAAGCTACAAGACCTACTTGCGGATCTAAAAGCTGAAATTCAACCACCACATCGGTGCCTACCGTTGTGAAGGTGTAGTTGTAACCGAGATTGAATGAGCCCTCGGCGGCTTGCGTTCCTTGGCCTTCACAGACATTGCTCTGTGCAAAGGCTACAGATCCCGACAGCAAGAGCATCGTCAGGAGCATTGATTTGAAAGTTTTCATGGTTTTCATGGTTTTATGTTGGTTTAGATGCTTGTGTGTAGCAGTTCACGAAGGGCCGCGTTAAGCCCCGCTTTCCGCAGCGGTGCGACGTACGGTGTTGTATTTTTGCCCGTACGCCAAGCCGTATCCGTAAGGAAACAGCGGTTCGTAAATCTCGTCTCCTCTTCTGAAATTATCACCTTCGGCTTTTTGCCAGGTGAAGGAGAGCTTTCCTCGGAAGTCGTAGTCACCGAAAAGTACTTCGGCGACGCCTCCGCCCTCTGAGCCGGGAAGCCATGCAGCCACAAATGCGTCCGATAGTTCCAATTCCTCGTTTACGATCAGCGGACGACCGCTGACCATGACCGCAACCACAGGAATGCCTTTATCGGTGATCTTGCGAATCACCTCCAGGTCCTCCGGATGCAGTTTTCTCAATTCCAATGAGTCACCGTAAGGGTGAAGGACTTTCATCAGTCCTTTGATTTGGGAGCCCATTTCAATAATCGTATTGTCTCCCTGCCTTATGTCCCCCATACCTTCTGCGTACGGGGTTTCTCCGATCACAACGATTGCTGCGTCGTGCTTGCGGGGGTCGGCCTTTGAGCCGTCGATATTCAATTCGGCTTGAGGGGCCGCTGATTTGATCCCGCTCCATATCGATGTTCCCCCGATTATTTTTCCTTTCTGTACGGCTGCGTTGGCGCCGTATCCCGAGTAAGCCGCGCCCTGAAGGCTCTCGTCGATGACCTCACCGCTGTCGGAGATACCTTGCCAAGCTACGGTAAAGCCTCCGCACTGGTGTCCGCAGTCGTCGGCGTTCTTGCCGGCTACGAGGATGCGTGCGTCCTTGCTCAGCGGCAGGATTTCATTTTCGTTTTTCAGCAGCACCAGGGACTTGCGGACGGCTTCCCTCGCAGTTTCGCGGTGCTCCGCACTGCCGAATGACTTGTGATTCGACCATTTGCGCTCGGCGGGGCGGGGTTTTTCGAAGAGCCCGTACTTGATTTTTACGTAAAGTATGCGGCGTACGGCGTCATCGAGACGCTCCGTACTCACGGCACCTGTGCGGAGGTGTTCCTGTACACTGTCCGCAAACTCCCTCCACTTTTGCGACACCATGAACATATCGATGCCGGCATTCAGCCCGAGGGCGGTGGTTTGATGAAAATCGTCGTGCAGGTAATCGCATCCGTCCCAATCGGAAATGATAAACCCGTTGAACCCGAGCTCATTTTTGAGCACATCCGTAAGCAAATATTTGTGCCCGTGAATTTTGTAGCCGTTCCAGCTGTTGAAAGAAGCCATGACGGTGAGTACGCCTTCTCGAATGGCCGCGAGATAGGGCGGCATGTGAATGCGCCTCAGTTCTTCTTCGCTGATTTGGGTATCGCCCTGATCGATGCCGTACTTCGTGCCGCCGTCACCGATCCAATGCTTGATGCAGGCGATCACCGAGTCCTCTCCGAAGTCGTCTTGCATGCCGCGAACGAACCTGCCGGCATAGGCCGTGATAATTTCAGGATCCTCGCTGTAGCTTTCGTACACGCGGCCCCATTGCATGTTGCGGGCGGCCGCTACCGTGGGCGCAAAAGTCCATTCCACACCCGTGGCGAGGATTTCTTTTGCCGTGACGCGTGCTATGCGCTCAATGAGGTCGGGGTCGTGGGCACAGCCCAATCCGATATTGTGCGGAAATACCGTGGCGCCGAGCACATTGTTGTTTCCGTGAACGGCATCTACACCGTAAATTACGGGGATGCCCGAATCACTCTCGAGCGACGCCGCGTGGTAAGCGTCGTTCATGGCGGTCCAGTCTTCCGGCTTATTCTCACCGGGGCAGGAGCCGCCTCCGCTCAAAACGGAGCCGATGTGGTGCGCGCGCACTTCATCAGGGGTGATCGACAGTCGCTCGGTCTGAATGAGCTGCCCGATTTTTTGGGCGGTCGTCAATCGCTGCGTCATTTCTTCCGCTCTTTTTCTTGCTTCCTGATCGGTCATTTATTTCGCTTTTTTTGTCGGGAACTGTCAGCCGAGGCGGACCGTGTTCCCTCAGAATCATTTTCCTTGTAATAGAACAATGCCTTCAGACCTCCCGTTTCGAGTTCGAATTCGCCGGTCTCGGTGACCGTGCGGTTTTCCCTGTCGACAAAGGAGAGGTCATCAGCAGTCAGGGTGAACCGGATTGTTTCGGATTCTCCCGGTTCGAGTTCAATTTTTTCAAATCGGCGGAGCTGTTTCACGGCGGGCACAATGCTCGCCACCAAATCGGCGCTGTAAAGTTCTGCGGTCTCTTTTCCCTTGCGGTCTCCGGTGTTTTTCACGGTAACTTCCGCAACGATGGTCTCATTGCCGGTAAGGGTGTCGGTGCTCAGGTTGAGGTCGCTGTATTCAAAGGTGGTATAGCTCAGTCCGTGACCGAACTCGAAGAGGGGATCGAAGCCTTCGAAGCCGAATCCCGCATCGCGTCTGTCGGCCTTCGTATGGTCGTAAGTGAGGAGGGTTCCGCTGTGGCGCGGGTAGGTGAAAGGCAATTTTCCGGAAGGGTTCACATCTCCGAAGAGCACATCGGCCACTGCGCGCCCGCCTTCATTTCCCGGAAGGTAAGCCATGAGGATGCCGTCAGCGAGGGGCGCTACTTCAGTGATGATGCGCGGCCGCGCCTCGACCGGAAGCAGAATGACGGGCTTGCCGGCTTCAGCCACCGCTTTTACGAGGTCGAGCTGTGCACGGGGCATTTCCAGGTTATCGATGTCTGAAGGCTTTTCCGTGGCCGGCCTTTCGCCGAGGCATACGATGACGGCATCTGCATCCCGGGCCGCTTCGGCCGCAGCCGTTGTGTTGGTGTCCCTGTCGTAGTGCGTGCCTTGCACAAATGTCGTTCGCTCGCGGCCGATTTTATCTGCAACGGCCTCATAGATCGTTGCTTTCCCCGGGTCGTTGAAAGAGGTATCTTCACCGCCCCAAGTGCGGGACCACGCCCCGTTGAGGTAGTTCAAAGAGTGGCCGGCAACACCCGTGACCAACACTTTCGCATTTTTTGACAGGGGCAGTACAGAATTTTCGTTTTTGAGCAATGTGAGCGATTCGCGCGCTGCTTCGAGACTCATTTCCGCGAATTCGGTGCTGCCGTATTTTCCGTAGAGGGAGGGATCGGGCAAGGGATTTTCGAAAAGCCCCAAAACATATTTGACGGCCAAAATGCGCCGCACGGCATCATCCACCCGAGATTCTTTTACTTCGCCCGTGCGCACCAAATCTACCAGATGCTTCGCGAATTCCGCGTCGTAAGGGGCCATGCTCATATCGAGGCCGGCATTGACTGCCAGCTTCACCGCTTCGCGCTCATCGGCGGCTACCTGATGCACTTTGACCAGGTTGGTGACGTCCTCCCAGTCAGAGATGGTAAAGCCTTCAAAGCCGAGTTCGCCTTTGAGAATATCTGTGAGCAGCACGCGATCGGCGTGGGAGGGTACGCCGTTCACCGATCCCGAATTGATCATGACGGTGAGTGCGCCCGCATCGACAGCGGCTTTGAAGGGCGGCAGGTGAATCTGCCGGAGCATGCGCTCGGGAAGGTACACCGGGGAGCGGTCTTTGCCGTTGGCGGGATGGCCGTAAGCCCAGAAGTGCTTGAGGCACACGGCTGCCTTATCGTATTCGGAAAGGTTATCGCCCTGACTGCCTTTGATGAAGGCCTCGCCCATGACGGTGCAGAGGTAGGTGTCTTCACCGTAGGTTTCGAAAATACGGCCCCACAAAGCGTGGCGGCTCACATCGAGTACGGGTGAATAATTCCAAGGGATACCGCAGGCCTTCAGTTCATAGGAGGTCACGGCCGCACCCTGCTCCGTGAGCGAAGGGTTGCGTGTGGCTGCCATCCCGATTTGGTGGGGAAAGAGGGTAGAGCCCGCGCTGTAATTGGCGCCGTGTACGGCATCAATGCCGTAGATCAGGGGAATTCCGTGGCGCGTTCGGTTCATCGCTACCTCCTGTATGATTCCGATGAGCTTGTGCCATTCATCGGGCGCCATGGGGTAGGTGCCCAAATTTTGCACGGAACCGACTCCGCTGTCGATCAGGAGGTCTCTGATTTTTGCTGTATCGAGCTTTACTGTGTCCCTCCGCATCCAAAACTCACCTTCGGCAAGGGCCATGAGGCTGATATTGGTCATCTGCCCCGCTTTTTCTTCCAGGGTCAGTTCTTCGGTGAGCGCCTCGGCTTTGCGCACGGCTTCGTCCCATCCGGAAATTTGGGCGATCGCGTACTCTCCGCAAACCATGCAGAAGGCAGTCAGAAGGAATATGTGACCCTTTTTGAGCATTATTTTTTCTCGTACACGCGGACGTAATCCACGACCATTTTTTGTGAGGTTACACTTTCATCCATGCCTTTCAGACCTCCCCAGCCGCCGCCCATGGTCAGGTTGAGGATGATATTCTGCGGTTGGTCAAAAGGCCATGTGAGCTCGCTCGATGTGTCATCGTAGGTGAAGTAGGGCGTATCATCCACAAATGCGGTGATGTATTCGGGTGTCCATTCCACCGCATAGGTGTGAAAGGCGTTGTTCATGTTTTCCACCTTGATGGTTCCCGTAGGCTGATTGCCGAGTTTGAAGTAATAGGCCGGTGTATGTGCCGAAGCGTGTGCGATTCCGTTGCCGGTTTCATTGTCCATCTCATAGCCCACACTTTCCAGAATGTCTATTTCCCCGCAGTAGGGCCAGCTGAGCTCGTCTACATAGCTGTCTCCCAAGGTCCATCCGGCAGCCCAATTGCCTTTTTCGGCGGGCACCTTGGCACGAAATTCAATTTTCCCGTAGGTGAAACTTACTTTTTCTCGGGTGGTGAGTCTGGCCGAAGTCCAGTTTCCTTCCGCGTCCTTCCGCGCTTCGATGATCAGGTTGCCGTCTTCTATTCGTGCATTGTCGGCGTCTGCTTTGGTGTAGTATTGGAGCTCGTGGTTTCCCCAGCCCCAATCGCCGATGTCGTAAGTCCATCTTGAGGTATCGGGCATGGTACCTTCGTCAAATTCATCCGCCCATACCACTTCCCAGGTATCGCCGTCGGTGGCTTGCACCATGTTTTCGGGTGTGGGGCGGTGGCTTTTGATCAATTCGAAGCGAATCGATTCGATGTTCACCGAGCCGTTCACATGGAGTCTGATCTTGTGCGTGCCTTCGTTCATCGGGCTGCCCGTCTTTACATTTGCGGAGTAGCCCGCATCGAGGGTGTTCTTCACCGGAATTTCAGCGGTGATGTCGTAGGTGCGGTCGTCTTTGTTGTCGCGGTAATCTTCGATCCAAAGGGAGGCCGGGTCGTCCGTGCGTCGCGCAGCATTGATGCTGATTTTGTACCGTCCGGCTTCCGGAATTTCCGCGGTGTAGTCCAGGTGGTGATTGCCCGTATCCGTTACGGCAGCGTTGCCGGCTTCATTCCGTGTTACACTTCCGTGAAAATCGGTGTAGTCACCGCCGGCCAACCTGACTTCGGTTTGCGGTGTGGGGTTTGTTTCGGAGTCAGAGGTTTGTTCCGTTGCAGAAGTCCCGCCCTCTGAGGCACAGGCGCTGATAAGCGCGATGAGCGCAATCCATGCTGAAGTCGAAAGATATTTCTGCAGTCGGTTCATTTTACAAGGAGTTTTTCGAGTTCTTCGAGTGATTTCCCTTTGGTTTCAGGCACTTTCCACAGGACAAAAGCCAGCCCTGCCAGGGCAAAAATTCCGTACAGCATGAAGGTGATGGTGCTGCCCAAAGTTTCCAATTCCCAGGGGAATACGAGCTGCACTCCGAAGCTCACGGCAGAGTTTACAAGTCCCACAAATGAGATGGCCAAGCCGCGTATCCAAATCGGGAAGAGTTCTGAAAACAGCACCCACATGACGGGGCCCACGCTGATGGCGAAAGAGGCCACAAAGCCCAGAATTCCGATCAAAATGAGCATGGCATTCATGGTTACCGCGCCCGTGATCAGCTCAGACTCGTAGGTTTTGGCCGTTGTTTCGCCGAGGTTTTCGCGCAGGGCCTGTTTGAAGCTCACATCATCGCTGAAGGTTTGATTGAGCAGGGGTGCCAGCTGCACCCGATCTATTTCTTCGGGCAGCCCGATAGAGGATTCTTCCGTCAGGGTATAGCTTGCAGAGTGAAATCCGTAGGAAAGCAGGAACATGCAGGCGGTAATTCCCGTGAGGCCGAAAATGAGCAAGGGCTTTCTTCCCAGTTTATCCACCATGGATATGGCCAGCAGAGTAAATACCAAGTTGATCAATCCCACATAGATGGCTTGCGAAAAAGAAGCGTCGGTGCCGATTCCCGATTGCTCAAAGATCATCGGGGCGTAGAAGAACACCGAATTAATTCCGGTGATTTGCTGCAGAATGGCAATAACAATTCCGATTGTGAGTACCGTTCGCAAGGCGGGCTTGAAGAGCGTACGTATGGGGGTCTTTTCTTTTTTGGAGGTGTCGGCCATGCTCTCTTTTACCGATTCTATAATTTTCTTGGCTTCCATGGGGTGGCAAGCACGCGTCATCACCTTGAGTGCTTCTCCGTACCTTCCCTTCATGGCCAGCCACCTGGGGCTGCTCGGCACTGCAAAGAGCCCGAAGAAGTACAGCAATGCGGGTAGGGCTTCAACACCCAGCATCCAGCGCCAGTTGTACTCGCCGAACTTCAAATTTTTCGCCCACTCCGCATCTGATTGACCCCATTGGAGGATGAGGTAGTTGGTGAAGAATGCCGCCGAAATACCCAAAACAATGTTGAGCTGATTGAACGAAACCATTCTGCCGCGCCATTCGGGAGGCGATATTTCGGCGATGTACATCGGAGCGATGATCAATGAAGCTCCCACGCCGATTCCGCCGATCATCCTCGCGATGATGAGAAAGGTGAAGGTAGGCGCGACCGCCGAGCCGATCGCGGATACCATGTAGAGCAAGGCGGCGATGGTCAGTATCTTTTTTCGCCCCAGTTTGTCGCTGACCGGACCGGCGATCAGCATGGCCAGCGTGGCAGTCAGGGTGAGCGAGCTCACCGCCCAGCCGAGCTCCAGCTTTGTCAGCTCAAATTCGAGTTCGATGAACTTGTTGACCCCGGAGATTACCGAAGCATCGAAGCCCATAAGGAATCCGCCTAAGGCGACGATCAGCGCGGTGAGTACGACAAATCTTTTCGTCCTTGATCCGTCGTATTTCTCCGCCGAGCCGGGATTTTGTGCTTGCGTGGCTTCCATGGATTTATTCGATGATTTTAAAATGCGCATGACGGTCGGCCCTGCTGTCGCCGCCTACCCAGAGATCAAAATCTCCGGGCTCGACCACGCGTTTGTTCTCCGCATTGTAGAAAGCCAGATCGTCTGCGTGCAGGGTAAATGTCAGTGTTTCGGTTTGGCCCGGGTCGAGCCATATTTTTTTAAATCCTTTCAGCTCCCTCACCGGACGCGTAATGCTTCCGAAGCGATCGCGGATGTAGAGCTGCGCCGTTTCGGCTCCGCGGCGCTCGCCCGTATTGGTAAGGTCAATGTAGATTTCAATGCTTTCATCCGCTTTAATTTCGTGGGCCGACAAGCGCACATCACCGTAGTGGAAACGGGTGTAAGAGAGACCGTACCCGAAAGGGTAGAGGGGTTCGAAGCCTACATCCATGTGAAAGGAGGTATTGCCCACAGAGGTCTGAGGCGCGCGCTGAGGAATGTTGTCTATATAGGTGAAGGAGTCATGCGTGGCGGGTTTGCCCGACATGCGTTGGTTGTAGTAGATCGGAATTTGCCCGACGTGCTTCGGGAAGGTCACGGGAAGTTTGCCGGAAGGCGGCGCATCGCCGAAAATGATATCGGCTATCGCGGGCCCGCCCATGGTGCCCGGGTGCCAGGCGTAAAGCATCGCATTGGTGTAGTGTCCGGTCTGCTCAATGGTGAGCGGCCTGCCCGCCATGATGACCAAGACGGTTGTTTTACCGAGCTTGGATATTTTCGCGAGCAGCTCGTTTTGCGCTCCAGGCAAATTGATGTCCGCCCGGCAGTGCGCTTCTCCGCTCAGGATAGCCTCCTCGCCCATAAACATGATCACGGTTTCACATTTGGCCGCGATGTCAAGCGCTTCCGCAAATCCTTCATGACTGCGGCTCCGAGAGTTGCTCAGTCCTTTCGCGAAATGAAGGTTAGCTTTTCCTTTCAAGCGCTCCCGTATGGCTTGAAGCGGGGTTCGGCACCAGGCCTCCTTCCCGTCAAAAGTCCAAGTACCCATTTGCTCGTGCGCATCATCGGCCATGGGCCCTATGATCGCTACGTTTTGCAGATTGTCAGGATTGAGTGGCAGTACGTTGTAATCGTTTTTCAGGAGTACAATGCTTTCGCGGGCCGCATCCTCCGCTATGTCCAGATGCTCGGGATTTCCCTTTTCGGGAAAATGCACGGGATCCGTGTAGGGGTGGTCGAAGAGGCCGAGTTCGAATTTGACACGAAGGATGTTTGCCGTGCATTCATCGATCATCGCTTCGGAAATTTTTCCTTCCTCGGTGAGGGCCGCAAGGTTGTAGAGATAAGTTTGGCTGGCCATTTCCATATCGACGCCCGCCGCTACGGAAGCGCGGGCGGCTTCTTTCTCGCTTTCAGAGTAGCCGTGGGTGATGAGTTGGATCACTGAATCCCAGTCGCTGACTACGAATCCTTTGAAGCCCCATTCCTCCCGAAGTACCGTGCGGTTGAGATAGGCATGCCCCGTTGCGGGAACCCCGTTAATGTCGCTGAATGCTGTCATAAAGGTTGCCACGCCGGCATCTACGGCCGCTTTGAAAGGCGGCAGCGCGATATTTCGCAGTTCGCTTTCGGAAATGTTCACGTAAGCATAGTCCTTTCCGGCTTCGGAGTATCCGTAACCGGCAAAGTGTTTTGCGCAAGCGGCAAGGCTGTCGCGATCGGAGAGATTCTTTCCCTGAAAACCTTCGATCATGGCTGCGCCGACTACGGAGGTAAGGTAAGGGTCTTCTCCCGGCGATTCTGCGATTCGTCCCCAGCGGGGATCACGGGTCACATCGATCATGGGTGCAAAAGTCCAATGAACGCCGGCCGATCGACCCTCTACTGCGGCCATTCGGGCACCCTTTCTGATCAAATCGGGATTCCAAGTGGCAGCCTGTCCGAGCGGAATAGGAAGCATGGTCTGAAATCCGTGGATAATGTCCCGGCCTATGATGACGGGAATGCCCAGTCTGCTTTCCTCCATCGCAACGCGTTGTATTTCATTGAGCGTTGCCATATCCGTCTCGTTGAGCACAGAACCTACCTTGCCTTCGCGCACCGCATTGCGCAGACCTTGGGAGATACCGCCCGTTCCCGCTACCTGACACATTTGGCCGATTTTCTCAGCCAAGGTCATTTTCGCCAAGAGCTTCTTGACGCGTTCACCCACAGGGTTTTTTTTCGTGTGAACAGTTTTTTCAGACGTACGGGAGGTATGCACGGTTCGGTTTATGTTTGGTTGCTCGGCTATAAAAGTTCGGCGTAAAGCCCCCGCGACAGGGCATAAGGCTTCATCACGGGGGCAGTCGTCATGCCGAATAATGGTGGAGGGCTGTGTACTTACCTGTTCAGGATTACTTTGCCTGAAGCTGTTTCACCGTTTACGGTAAAGGTGTAGAAGTACAGACCGTTGGTCAATCCGCCCGGGTTCCACACGTAGCGGTTCAGTCCGGCAGACTGAAACCCGAGGTTCTTCTGTTCGATCATTTTTCCGGTCAGGTCAAAAATCGACAGCTGAATGTCCGCTCCGTTCACAAGGTCGTATTCGAAGGTAGTAGGCCCTGCGGAAGGGTTCGGGTACACATTGAATGTACCTACGTTTTCGAGGTTGTCAACGCTCACTGTTTGGTCGAGGACGAAGTTGTCAAAGAAGTACTCATCTGAGGTGTTGTTTCCCGGGTCGAAGAGGACCACGAATTGCTCGATGTCGTCGGCACCGGCCACGGGACTCGCGTCGTAAGTAAGGGTTTCCCAAGCACTGCTTGAGGAGGTTTCGGCGCTCATTTCCAAGATCACGTCACCTGCTGCATTTTGAAGAGAAACGATCACGGTGGTAGGTGCATTCGGATCCCACACATCAAGTTGCATCGAGGCATCGGGAGCGATATCAATTCCCTGCGGGAAGGTACCGATGAGTACATCGTTCTCTTCGCCTCCGTTGCGGGTGTAAGTAGCCACATGGCTCGATTCATTGCCGCTCATATCGGGATTGGGAATGCGTCGGAAGTTGATCCCCGAGTGCGAGAAAATGTAATTCACATTTTGATTGCACTCAAAATCGTTCAAAATGAGCGGATCGGGTGTCACGCCTTCACAGGGCGGGTTGGCGAGCTCCGGCCCGTTGAGGTTGTCGAAGTAGTAAGTATCGCCGTTGTTCGAATTCGGGTCGAAGAGAATAACGAGTTGATTCAGAATACTCGGTGAAACATTTCCGTCGGGGGTTGCGGCCAGAGTGAAGGTCAAGGTTTCCCATTGTTCCCCGACGGTGGTGGTGGCCAGATATTCACTGTGGCGTCCTGTCGGGTAGTTGTCGGGCTGTGCCAGATTGCTGTTTTCCAAAGTGATCTGAACGGTTTTACCGGGAGCGGGGCTCCATACGTCCATGGTTATGGTTTTGGCCCCCGTGGCGTAATCGGTTACGTTGTCCATCACGGCATTCATCACGATGACATCAAAGGTTTCAGCCGCATTGCGCACATATTGCGCGGCCACTTGGCTGGTGTTTGCGTCGGCCTGATCAGGGTTTTCATTGTATGGAATAAAGACTCCGGAAATAAAGCCGTAATTGGCTATGCGCGTATTTTCGAAGTTGTCCCAAATCTGTTGGGCGTCGGCTGCAGCAGCGGTGAAGCCTACTGCGGCAATTAGGGTGTAGATTTTTTTCATTTTTTCAATTTTTAAGTTGGTGTTAGGGAATTATTCGACTTGATAGACGCGGACGTAGTCCACCTCCATTGTTTGGGGAAATTGAGTGGTTCCGTCGGGATTTCCGGGAAGGTTGCCGCCGACAGCCACATTCAATATGATGTGAAAAAATTGGTCAAAGGGCCATGTAGAAGGAAGGGTGGTGGAGCGGTTATTGGGCACCCCCACATCTTCACCGTCCACTTGAAAGAGGATGCAATCTTCTACCCAAATAGCCGTGTAGGTGTGGAACTCTTTGTAAAAAATGCTGTCTGTTTTGATGAATCGTTGCTCATTCCACCGGTGGCGATCATGCCCCCAATGAATGGTGCCGAATACCTGATCGTCTTTGTCACCGGTAGCCTCCATGACATCAATCTCACCGCTTGTGGGCCATATTCCGTAGACGTTCTCCGTGGGCAGCAGCCAAATGGCGGGCCACAAGCCCTGTCCGATCGGCAGCCGTGCCCGCACGTCTATCTTTCCGTAGCGCCAATCCCCTTTATTTTTTGTGACCAGACGTGCGGAAGTGTATGCGAATTCATCTTCGTAAAGTGGACTTTCCGCTTTCGCCGTGATGATAAGCTTTCCGTCTTCTACTTTTACATTCTCTTGACGATCAGTGTAATACTGCAATTCATTGTTTCCCCAACCGCAGAGCTCATTTCCCTCTCCGCGATCGCAGCCGTCTCCGAGATCGAAACTCCATTTGCTCGTATCGAGCGCGTTGCCCTCAAATTCGTCGCCCCATACCAGACGATATTTATAGTCGGCGGGAAATCGGCAGTCGGATAATTCTTCAGGGGAGTCACATGATGCGACCAAAACAACAAAGAAGAAGTACACTAAAATTCTCGTTCCTTTCATTTTCTTGCAGTGTCTGACACAAAAATTTCTCAGAACTTCAAATTTATGTTCTCTTTACACTAATGAAGAGATTACGGCTACATCACACGTACATCGGCACTTGAGTGCACTACATCAATAATACTTCATGTGATTTTATACCCACCGCAAGAAAAATTCAAGTGCCTTTAAGAGAATTGTTTAAGGTTCAGACGCTCGTGCAATAAACTACAGCATTTTGGGTTTTTTGGTTTTTTGGGTGCATCTTAGGAGCGTGAAAAAGATATTGTCCGTTTTACAATTAGCCCTGCTTGTGCTGCCCGCTTTCTCGCCCCTGAGTGCGCAAATGGCTTACCGGGGACTGCCCGTAACGGAAAACATCAGCAGAACCGATTACCGCGCGGGTACACAAAACTGGGCGATCTTACAAGATGAGCGCGGCTTTGTTTATGTGGGAAACAACAAGGGGCTGCTGGAATTCGACGGTGCAGGTACGCGTCTTTACCCTCTTCCTAACCGAACCATCGTACGAAGCTTAAAGCTCGGAGAAGAAAACATAATCTTTACAGGAGGTCAGAATGAATTCGGGTTTTTCGAAAAATCTCCTTCGGGATCAATGGCATTTCATTCCCTGAAGCACCTTTTGCCTGCCGAAGCACCTGCCTTCGATGACGTGTGGAAAATATTCGACCGCGGTTCGGACGTTTTGTTTTGTACGGAAAAAGCCGTTTTTGCCGTGAGTGATTCGTCTGCAAGGGTAATTCTTCCGCTCGGAGACCGGTTTGAAAATTTCTTTTTTCTTCGCGGCCGTGCCTATTTTCAGGATTCCGATAAAGGATTGCTGGTTCTGAATAACGGCAATCTCGATCTTGTCAGCGACAGACCGGAGTTGAGCGACGACCGCATCGCCTCCTTGCTGCCCCACGGGGCAGGAGATCTGCTGATCATTACCGCCGCACAGGGCAATTTTTTGCTCGGGGAAGACGGAACCTTTCGGCCGAGATATACGGAGCTTTCTGAGTTTTGTGCGCGCCACAGGGCCTACAGCGCGATAAGAACTTCTGAGGGAAATTATGCCGTTGGCACCGCGGGCGACGGCCTCGCAGTAGCTGATTCTTCGGGACGGATACTGAAACGGTACAACCGTGAAACGAATTTACAAAACAATACAGTGCTTGCCTTGGCCGAGGACCGTCAAGGGAATATTTGGCTCGGATTGGACAACGGGATTTCCGTGATCGCCGAAAGGTCGCCTTTCGGCTTTTTGGGCGCGGAGTCCGGTGTGAAAGGCACGGGTTACACTTCTCTGGTTATTGACGACAGATTGCTCTTGGGCACCAATCAGGGCCTCTACGAAGAAAATGCGCCCATCGATGCGGGCACTCCGCTTTTCTCTCCCGTTTTTCCCGTCTCGGGGCAGATATGGAGCATTGATCATTGGGGTGACTACGTGATTATTTCCGGACACGAATGCGCTTATCGATGGCATCGAGGTGTTACTGAACGGATAGAAGGAATGCGCGGAGTGTGGAAGACCTCTCCGTTGAACGGCAAAAGTGACCGTTTGTTGGCGGGTACGTACAACGGTCTCTATTTACTGGTTCAAGATCATGAACGGAATGCAGGTTTTCGCGCCGAACGTGTAGAGGGAAGCCCCGCGGAATCTGCGCGAATTTTCGAACAGGACGGTGAGGGTTACGTGTGGGTATCGCATGCATATAAAGGACTTTACAGGATTGCCCTCTCAGAAGACGGCAGGTCTGTAGACCGGATTAAAATGTACGGTCCGGAGCAGGGATTGCCCGATGAGCTCTTTGTCAATGTGGCCAAACTGCGATCTGAAATTGTGGTGACCGGGCCCTTGGGCATTTACCGCTACAATCGGATTGCTGACCGTTTCGAACACCATTCCGACCTCGAGGAGTTGATCGGACATGGCCGAAATGTACACCGCCTCATCGAGGATGAAGCGGGCAGAATTTGGTTTTCCGTAGATGAGGAGTTCGGCGCTGTGGTCTACGGCGGGGAAGAACCGGAAAAACTTTATTTTAACCAGCTGCATCCCCTGCTGGTAGACGGATTCGAGCATTTACAGTCCTTGCCTGACGGAAAGATACTGGTCGGTGCTGAAGAGGGGTTCATTCTGTTTAATCCCGATGCGGCTCCCGGCACAGGTTTTTCTTTTCCGCTTTACCTGCGCGCCCATATCTCCGCAGGTGATGCCGATTCTACGGTATTTGCCGGGAACGATGTCACCGGCGGAATCGAGGTACCGGAATTTCCATACAAGCTCAATGATTTCCGCTTTGAATTTACCGCACCGTTTTTCGGTGAGGGTGACAAACTCAAGTACAGTTATCAGCTCATCGGATTTGATCAGGCCCCGTCTGCCTTCACGGATGAAAACAAAAAGGAATACTCCTACCTCCCTCAGGGAAAGTACACCTTCCGGGTTACCGCCCTCAATCCTTACGGTGTGGAAAGTGACCCTGTAGCATACACCTTTCGCATACTTCCGCCTTGGTATGCTTCTTTATATGCCAAAGTGGCCTACGCCCTGATTGTGGTGGTGGGCGTTGTATTTCTTTTCCTCGCGGTCTCGCGCAGGGAGAAAAAGAGAACAGAAGCCTTTAAGCTTGAGCAAACGGAAAAGCTCAAGCGAAAAGAAGATGAGTACCGCAAAGAGGTGGAGCGCTCAGAGCTGGAGCTCACAGAGTTGAGAAATGAAAAATTGCGTTCTGACATCAACCACAAGACCAGTCAGCTCGCTTCGGCCACCATGCACCTCGTGCAGAAGACTGAAATTTTGCGGAAGCTCAAAGATGATTTGAAAAAATTGCGGAGCGAAGCACCTGACGGTCTGAGCCGAAAAATAACCAATTTGGAGCGCACCATAGAGCGAGACATTCAGTTGGACAACAACTGGGAGCAATTTGAAGTCTACTTTGATCAGGTACACGAGAATTTTTTCAAACGCCTGCGGCAGAAATTTCCCGAACTCACGCCCAAAGACCAAAAACTCTGCGCTTACCTCCGCATGAATTTGACCACAAAGGAAATCGCTCCCTTACTCAATATTTCGGTCAGGGGGGTGGAGATCAGCCGCTATCGCCTCAGAAAGAAATTGGATATCGACAGTGATGTCAACCTCACCGAATTCATCACGGAGGTGTAAACCCGCGGTGATTATTGTTTCATGAACTTGAAGCGACGTTCCTCACCTCCCGCGGTAAGCACACCGAGGAAATATGTTCCCGGCGAAAGATTCGAAACGTGCAGGGAAACCTGACTCCCGGGAGCTTTTGCCGACCGGACCTGTCGCCCGTTTACATCGAAGATTGCGATGCTTCTTTCGGCAATGCTTTCGCCGAATTCGACATTGAGAACGGCCGTGGTCGGCACGGGAAAAAGTCGAATTTCCGGACGGTCGTCTGTTCCGGCACTGAGCCCGCTCTTTTCAAAAATTCTGATGTAGTCCACCTCCATCACTGCGGGAAACGCGGTGGTGAAGTCGGGGCTTCCGGGCCAGTTTCCTCCCACTGCCACATTGAGCAGCAGGAAAAAGGGTTGGGTGAAGATGGGCTGGGTATTGTCATTCAACGAAAAGGGAAAATGAAAATAGGGTTGATCATTGATTAGATAGGTCACGCCCTCTTCATCCCAATCGGCACCGTATACATTCCATTCTTCCGCCTCAAGGGGGGCGGTTTTCGTTTCGTAGGTGTGTCCGAAACCGTTGAACCAGTGTATGGCCGAGTTGGTCAGGGGTTCATTGTTGACATGCTCCATCACATCCATTTCCCCGCAATGGGGCCAGCCTACTTCTTCAAAATTTGCTCCCATCATCCAGAATGCGGGCCAGATTCCCTGTCCGAGCGGAACCTTGATCCGGGCTTCGATTTTTCCGTAAAGGAATTCCATCTTGCCCAGGGTGCGTATCCTGGCCGAGGTGTAATCCGCTCCCCCCACATTTTCTTCCCGCGCAGTGATTTTTAGTGTTCCGTTGCTCACTTCGAGGTTATTCGGCGATGAGGTGTACATCTGGAGTTCGTTGTTTCCCCAGCCGTGGCTGCCGAACTCATGCGACCAGGTGTCGGTGTCGAGCGCGTTGCCCTCAAATTCCTCAGACCAGTTCAACACCCAGATGTCGTCATCGGGAACGAGGCAGTCGGAGCAGAGCCCCCAACACACCATATCAAGCACCATATCACCCGACACATTCAGGGTGCGGTTGTGAAAAGTGCCGTCGGTGGCGATGCATTGGGTTTCATAGCTCAATTCTTCCTCACCTGCCCAGTTGTCGAAAGAGAACTTGTACTGTATGGGGCCGTCGGGAATATCGACGGTCACTTCCCAGATATTGTCACCGTCGGGATCGCTCATGGCGTTGCAGTTTCCGCACCAACCGTTGAACGTGCCGTTCACTTCCGGGGTCTCGAAGCCTGCGAAGCCCGCCATATTCAACTTAAAAGTGACATTTCCGGCATGCGCTGAAAACAAGAAGGCAAAGGAGATCAAAAAGGCGGGGAATTTCATCAATGTAAATGGGATGCTTAATTGTGAAAGGAAAAAGGCAGACCTGACCGGAGGGTTCAAAGTTCGCCGCTGACGAAAAACGGGATGTTCGCCACCGCAGCCTTTCCCTGGCCATCACCCACATAGCAAAAGAGGCGGTAAGGACCTTCTTTCCGGGGCGTACGGAACATCAGGATGTGCGGATCTCCGGTCTCTCGCCTTCTGAAATCGACCGACTCAGGCCGTGACTCCGCATCTCCTCCCGACTTGATATCGGTACTTTCGGGAAGGATTTCCCACTTGTAAGTGATCGGATCTCCGTCGGGATCTTCGGCCTCGACCATGGCAGTGATGTAGGTGCTCGGCTGCACATATACACTTTCGTAGCGCCCTTTGCCCTCAATGGAAATGTCATGCAGGGTAGGGGCCCTGTTTTCGGGATAGGATCCCGTCCACACGTACTGCAGCACATCGGTCACTTCGGTCTCCCGCCCGTCTTCCAAGAATACGCCATACCAGGTCGGGGTGGTTTCTTGCTTTTGTCCCCAAAGGAACACGTATGAGCCGATGCACATTTCCGGATCGCTTGCGATGCCTTGTTGGTAGCGTTTTTTATACGAGGCCGCTTTCTCGCGGCTTGTCTGTTCAACGGGAGCACCCCATTCTGTCTTGGGCACTTCCCAGTGGCCGCTGGGCCCCCACTCGGCGATGATGTAGGGCTTTTCCCAGCCGTAGCTTCGTATCTCTTTGTCGATGCCGATCAGCCCCGCGTAAGTATTGATGCCGAGAATGTCGATGTGGGGAGCCCGCTCCTGAATAAGCTGCACTTCGGCCACGTCAATTCCCGCGGTCACGGTCATGGTGGGGTGGTTGCCGTCCACTTCATGCACCATCTTGGCGATGTCGTTGATGGCATTCCATACCTTGAAGTCGGAATAAAACAAATCGTTTTCATTGCCGATTCCCCATAAGAGTATGGCCGGGTGGTCTTTGTATTTTTTTACTACTTCCGTAAAAGCTTCCAGCTGAGCTTTCACGGCTTTCCCGTCATTGTAGTCAAATCCCTGTCTTTCCACGCCTACCCAAAGGCCGAATACCACGGACAGGCCCTTTTCGTGCGCTTTATCCAGTACATTAATTGCCTCTTCGGCACCCCAAGTTCGTATGGAATTTGCGCCGTATTCGACGGCTTTGTCCAGTCTTGTTTGTCCGCCGACGCCTATAATGTAGTAGGGCTCACCTCCGCGGTAGAGCTGCCAGTTGCCCGGTTCACCGCGCAATTCGGTTTTAATCGGTCCTTCGAATTGTGTGCCCGACTTGTGCTGACTGAAAAGTGCGGTTGAAAAAAGAATGACTGCGGTAAAGAGAAGGGGCTGAAGAAGACGCATATTTTTTTTGTTTGCGGATTACAACAAATTTAGTGAAGGCTGACGGGTATGGGTGTACTTTGTACAAGAATCCGACAGATGATGTACTTGTGATGCGGCTGTTTTTTTTTAGATGTAGTGATGATGTAGTAATTAAGTTTCGGCGAAAACTTGCGTAGTTAATTTTGCCGAGTGCATTTATTAACGCGATTTAACGATTAATGCAAATGTTTACAGTTCCGACAAAATTGATCCGCGATCTGTGCAATAAGCGCAATATTCTTCTTTGCGCTGTGTTCGCGTTTATATGTGTCGGAAGTACATTTACGGCCGTCGGTCAGACTCCTGACACGGCGATTGCCGAGGGCGACACAACGGATACCGCACCGTCTCCGCTCGACTGGAACAATTTCCACACCATCGCGGGTATCGCATACGATGAAGGTTTCGTGAGGGAAAAAATGCAGCGCCCTGACCAAAAACTTACCGTTTTCGGTTATTATCGCTTCTTCGGTTACGGCCGAAATATGACGACGCCTTTTCCCAATCTTGCGCCTTTTGAAAAAGCTTATTCCGTGGGTGACGGATACCGCGAGCCCATGCTTTCACTGAATGTGGTGGGGCGTCCCACACCCAACACGACGTTCGGTTCAGAACTTTACATGTTTACCCCGTATCTGGGCACTTATTTGGATGGCAACGACTTTACCACCAACCTCGGGATCAATTTTTACGGAAATTTCCGTACGGACTACGGTAATTTCGGTATTCGGGCGGGAGGTATACACTGGTACAACCTCAGTTCATTTACCATCGGTCTTTTTCAGGTTTTGGACCGCTTTACGATTTTTGACCGGACGCCCTGGGAAGGTATTGACAACACGGTCAGGTACGATAACTACTTTAATACAGGAGTAGCGGCCGCAGGTGATTTGCGCTGGAACAATCAAGCCTTCCAAGGCTTGATTCTCAACGGCGGTTCTTTGCCCTTGGACTTTGCTTTTGACATTTTCTGGGGAAGGACCCAACCGGCTTCGGGGCTTCCCGGCGGTCTTGAAGACCCCTTCTTTATGCCTCAAAACCTCGCCGGGGGTCAGGTGCCCAATTACCTCGGCATGGCGGGAACGGCGCGAAGCCTTCCGAGCATCGTGTCGGGGGGTAAGCTCGAAAAAACATTCGGCGCTGCGAAGGATCAGAAAATCGGGTACAACATGTTCAGAAGTGCTTCGGTGCTTGACAGCATTCAGCAAACACAGCGGGTGTATCAGATTCACACCATGACCCTCGACCTGAACGTGGCCGATATCAACATCACGGGCGAACTCGGAGCGGGAGCGTACCGCAGCCCTACATATCAAGAGCAGTGGGGTGAGGCGCTGATGCTGCGTTTCTATCTCCCGGAGAAGTACACGGGTGTTCCGATGGATTTTCAGGTGTATCAAATCAGCCCCGATTTTTTCAATCAGAACGGAGAGATTTTCACCAACGGCAACCCCGCTATCGTAAACGATATCGGTTTGATACCGGGCGCGCTCGGTGCGGGGGGGCAAATTTCGCAAGTCAACCAATTGGTGCACAACCGCAGAGGAGTGAATGCCAATGCCCGTTTCGAAAAGGGAATCTTCAAATTTAACGTGGGCTGGGGCATCGCCCATGAAATGGAAGCCCTTTCGAGCTCGCTGACCTATCTGCACAGGGTGAACGGACTGGCGCTCTCTCGGGTGTACAATCCTTTTCCGGAAGGAGCCGTGGCACCTACGCGTTTCGGACCCTACAACAGGATGATTTCCTTCTTCAGAGGCGTTTCGGAAGTGGTCAATGTTACCGATGTCGATCCCGCTACGGGTGAAGCGCTGTCACGGAAGTGGTACAACAGCGTCGATCTCCAGGCGAAACTGAGCACCGAATTGTTGGGAAAAAGCTTCTATGTCTTCTACCTCGGTACCATCGGCTCTGCCGAATCTCAGGCCTCCCCGATACCGAGCATCGGTGAGAACACCTACCTGTTCACCCAAGCCCACGAATTTGATATCTACTACGAGATTTTTCCGAAGTTTTTGTTTACCGGCTATTTCGGTGTAGAAACTGCGCGCGGCGGGAGATTCACAGATTTCGGTGAAAACCAAACGCCCCGCGACCAGTTCGGAACGGGCATCGGTATCGGCTTCGACTGGGCCGTGGCCGAAAACGCGGGCATCTATGTGAGGCACCGATGGATGGACTACCGCGACCGCAGCTTCATTGAGGATAGATATGCGGGTCGCGAAATCACGATTGAATTAAAAACCTTTTTCTGATGCGGGATGAAAAATTTTAGATACATACTGTTTTTTGCCTTGCTCACCCTCTTCGGTGGTCTGCCCTTCGGCAGCTACGCCCAGGACGGGTCTGCACTGCCCACGGAGAAGCCCAAGGAGGAAAGGCCCGCGGTGCGTTTCAACGGCCTGGGCCGTACCATCCTTCAGGATACCCAAATCGACGGAGACGCCCTCGCGGGAGATACCGTTACCTCGCGTCGACTCACCGACGGAGAATTCCTGCTGGACTTGGAAATCAACGCCCAACCGAACGAGAAGACCGAAGTCGGGAGTATCCTGCGTCTGCGAAATGAATTCGGAGGATTTTTCGGTGCGGGGATGTCCGTGGAAGTGCGGGAGCTCTGGGCCCGAGGGATTATCGCCGACGCACTTGAGTACCATGTGGGTGACATGGATGTCGCCATGACGCCTTACACTTTCTACTTTTTTGACGAAGAGGGGAGTGTCAATTTGCCGGAAGCTTTTCGCGCTCAGCGAGAGGTGATCTACTACGAGCAATTTTACCACGAGGGCAACACCCGACGGGTGCAGGGAGCGAAATTGGATTTCGGGCTCGGATTTACTAAAATTCTTCGCGAGGCTGATTTCAACGCCTTTATATCAAGGGTGCGCGGCACGGATTTTCTGATTACTCCCACTCGATTTACAAGCGGCGGTCAAGCTTCATTTACCACGCGTAAGTTGTATTCGGATTGGAATACCAAAGCAGACTTCGGCTTTAACCTTGTGCACACGTTTGACGACCTCATGTCGGGAGATGCCAACCGAGGTATTCGCAATACTGTCGGAACTTTTAACTGGAACGTTCAAATTTTCAAGGATGAAGATTATGCTTTGAATTTCCTCGGTGAAACGGGGATGTCTCGCGTAATTGATAAAGAAGACAGTACTTTTTTCGACCGGGATGATGTATTCCTCGATGTGGGCCTGAAGTTCTTGTGGAAGAAACCCAATGTGTCTGTGACCGCTTCTTTTGTCGATGTCGGACCCGATTATTTCAGCATGGCCGCCCAGAGCCGCCGCATCGATTTGCGAAACGAACGCGCCCTCTATGACCGCATCGGCAACGAAGCCGCGCGGCGTCCGCTCTCTATGTTTGACATCACCCGCGACAGAGCCCTGTACACCTTCGAACTGAGTGATGTGCTCATGCCCTACGATCCTCGGTTCAGCAATACCATGCCCTACGGACTCGCCACGCCGAACCGCCGCGGTTTTCGATTTACGGCCGAACAAGGCGCCGATCAAGATCTCGTGAACGCCCGCATTGATGCCGCAGCCATGACGGAAATACGCGGACAGGGTACCGAAGAACTCAAGGACTTCCTCCTTTTGCGCGGAAGCGCCAACCTGAACGTGAACAAACTCATTGATTGGGACAGCCGTCAACGCATCACCTTGGGATATCAATATGAGTCCACACAGCGCGGAGGACTTCCCGTGGAGCAGATCGACTTGGTGTCAAACCTTCTGGAGGTAGGTGTGGAAACGGAGCTTTTCGACGGCTTTGATATCTTACTCGGGATGAAGTTTCTGGATGCCAGAGGTAACGAGTTTATCCCGACAATTGATCAATTCAATGAGGTGCGGGATTTTCCCACGCGATTTGAAGCCGACGACCGAGAACAGCTCTACGCTGCGGGTTTTCGCTACCGATTCAAAGAAGGTGTGTATCTCACGATACAATATCACGGACTTAACTCAAGGGTGCAACGGCCCGAGATCGATAATTTTAACTTGAATCAGGTATTCGTCATCTACAACATGATGTTCTGATAACACCTTTTGAAGATATGAAACAGTCATTCTATTTCACGCTCACGCTGCTCATCGCCGTGCTTTTTGCCGCTTGCGATCACGATGATACCCCTGACGGACCGAGTATCGAAGACCGTTTCGGCCCGTTTGAGCTCAGAGATTCACTGCAAGTTTCAGCTGAGTCAGTGGATTTCTCGGAAGGGGAATCAATATTTTTCACCGCTGAATTCAATATTAACTTGGACTGGCGTATTGAGATTACCGGAACCGAAAGCGGCGCATTCCAAAGGATAGACGGTTTCGGTACCGAATTAAATGAAGATAATTCAAGGTGGGCGGGAAGGACAACCGCATTGCCTTTTTTCAAACAAGAAACATGTCAGGTGGTGTTCACCCTGCCGGGCAGAGATGATTACACGGATACCCTCTTTGTCGAAGTGCTCGGCTCCCGAAACTACCCGGGCACTTTATTCGCCGATTTTGAAGAGCCGGCAAGCAACCACATCGAGCTGGGTAACTTTGAATTTGAACTCAACCTGCCTCAGACCGGACGAACAGAGGATATCACCGCTGCAGAAGGAGATTTCTACTACAGCATGAGGGGTACAGACGATGTGGTGCCCAACTTCTTTGTCGGTCTGATCAACATCAGTTCGACCATTACCGGGGAGACCTATATTCAGTTTCCCACCACGGTTCCTTCTCAGTTGTACTTCAACTTCTTTGTTTTGCACGACAACAGTCCGCATACCATCATGGTGATTCAGTTTGCCTATGATACCAATGACAACGGACAATTCGACGACGGTATCGATGAAACATTTGCCGTCGAGGGTGACTTCCCGCTTGCGCACACGGGATGGCGGCATTTCAGCCATCCGATGAGTGCAACGGGCATTTCACAGGAAAAACTCGAAAAAATTGTAGCCATTCGGGTGCTGCTAATTTCGGATAACAATGCCCAGCCTACTCCTCCGTTGGAAGTAGGGTTCGGTATCGATTACATGATTTTCACGCAAGGCGCACCGCTACAACTTTGATCGGCATGAAAAGGACCGCGAAACATAAGTTTATGAGAAGTTTGCTGCCCATGGCGGCCGCGGGAATCTTGTTCTCCGTCATTACTTCATGCGTACAGTTTAAAACCGCCTCGCTCTACGACGGTGTAATGGAGCGTCCCAAACCGCCCAAGCCTGACAAGATCGATCGGGTGGTGGAGCCCGTCATTTTCGTCGATTCCGACCGTGACGTATGGGGCATGGAAACGAATGAATGCCAGGTGGCTTCAATTAGCAATGATATCGCCTACGAAGGCCCGGCTTCCATCAAAGTTAAATGGGACCGAGGAGCTGAAGGCTGCACCTGGGCCGGGTTCGGAATAGGATGGGAAGGCTGGGCCGGCAAGGACCTTTCGGCAATCATGGACCACGCGGCCATCTCGTTCTACGTGCGCACCATCGAAGGCCGCGCTTTCGGATTGCCCTTCGTACTCACCCTCGAAGACTACAGCGGGGGTTTGGGTTTTTGCTATACCGCAAATAAGTATTTTGAGCGCACCGCCCTCGACGAAGAGTGGCAGCAAGTCATTGTCCCGCTCGGCGATTTCGATATTGAGACTGAAAACCTCGATGTCACCAATATCAAGCAATTGCAAATCGAGCTTCAGCAAAGCGGAGGGGTATATGTAGACAATATGAAACTCATGTTCTACGAGGCGCCTCCTTTAGAACCCTGGCTCGAAGAGGAAGACCTCCCCGACCCGCTCGATTTCCCTATCACGGTATTTGAAGATGAGTTTATCAACGGCCACGGTTGGGGTATGATTAAGGACGATTGTCAGGATTTCTCTGTGGTTGATAAGGAAGACGGAACGGGTAAAATGATCCGGGCAGTCTATGACAAGACCTCGGAAGAATGCACCTTGGTCGAATTCGGGGTGAGCTGGAACAAATGGCATCCTACCGATATTACCCCCGCCATGGAGTACGGCGCGGTTGTATTTGACATTAAAGTGCCTACAGGCCCCGGGGCCGATGACCTGAATTTGCGCGTCGGCTTTGAGGACTACGACAGGGCTGTAACCTTCGTAAAACTGCAATCTTCTCAGATTACTACGGGGGACTATCTCATCGGTTGGGCCACGGTTCGCATTCCCTTCTCATCCTTTCCGGAAGACGATGCCGACCTGAAAAGGGTAAAGCACATGTTCTTCGGTCCTGAGGGAAAAGGAGAATTCCTGATTGACAATATCCGCCTGGAGCGTATCGAGGCCAATTGATCCCTTTCCCCGGAGGTCTGAACCGATCAAAGTGTTGATTTAACCCTTTGATGGCGCGGCCTCCCGACGTCCGCAATTTTATTCTGCTCTCGGCGGCCTGTTTTTTTTATTTATCTTAGGCTCCCACCAAAAAGGAGGATATGAAAGCCGACAAAGAACCGCCGATTATTGTAGAATGCGCTTGGGAAGTCTGCAATCAGGTAGGGGGTATATACACCGTAATACGTTCTAAAATTCCCGCAGCCGTCGAGGCTTGGGGCGACGATTACTGCCTTCTCGGGCCGCTGGAAGACAAGGATATCGCGGCGGAATTTGACCATATCCACAACCTCTCCGATCCCATGGGGCGCACGGTGGAAAAGATGCGGAACATGGGCTACGAAGTATGGTACGGAAGGTGGCTCGTTACCGGCCGCCCTAAAGCCGTTTTACTCAACCCGCAGAACGTCTACAACCGACTTGACACCCTCCACCGACACTTGAACGAGACCCACGGAATCACCACCAACAAAGAAGATGCGCTCCTTGAGAAAATGGTGCTCTGGGCCGATCTGAACAGAACCTTTTTTACCATCCTCGGCAAGGAGGTTCTCAGGGGAAAACGCCCGTGCATTGCGCATTTCCACGAATGGATGGCGAGCTTGCCCATTCTCGATATCAAGCGACAAAAGCTGCCCGTAAGCACGGTTTTTACCACCCACGCCACCATGCTCGGCCGTTATTTGGCAGGCGGGGATGATACCTTTTACAAGAAAATTGACAAATACGATTGGTACGCGGAATCCAAGCGCTTCGGAATTTTGCCGCAAGTGCAAATCGAACGCACCTCGGCGGCCGCCGCCGACGCCTTCACCACGGTCAGTGAAGTGACCGGACTCGAATGCAAGCACCTGCTCGGCAAGGATCCCGACGTGATCACACCGAACGGCTTGAACATAAACAAGTACACCGCATACCACGAGGTGCACAATCGCCACCAGCAGTACAAGGACAAAATTCATGAATTTGTGATCGGGCATTTTTTCAGCTCCTATGATTTTGAGCTGGAGGATACCATGTACTTCTTCACGTCAGGGCGCTACGAGTACAAAAACAAGGGTTTCGACATCACTTTGATGGCCTTGAAGTGGCTCAATATGATGATGGAACGCGAAGGCATCAAGAAAACGGTGGTCATGTTCTTTATCACCAAGCGGCCCACTTGGTCCATCAATCCCGATGTGCTCGAATCACGCGGGGTGATGCAAGAGATACGTCGCAACTGCGAAGCCATAGAAAAGCAATTGGGAGAGCGACTCTTCTACGCTGCGTCCTGCTCCAAGGACGAGCACCGCCTGCCCGACCTGAATGCCCTGATCGACGATTACTGGAAGCTCCGCTACCGCCGCACCATCCAATCTTGGAAGACAAAAGCATGGCCCATCGTGGTTACCCATAATCTCGTCAATGACATCGATGATGAAGTGCTGAACTTCATGCGCAATGAACAAATGGTCAATTCTCCCCTCGACAGGGTGAAAATGGTGTACCACCCCGATTTCATCGAATCGACCAATCCCCTCTTCGGAATGGATTACGGACAGTTTGTTCGCGGATGCCACTTGGGCGTTTTCCCCAGTTACTACGAGCCTTGGGGATATACCCCGCTCGAATGTGTGGCACGCGGTGTACCCGCGGTCACTTCAGATCTCTCCGGTTTCGGTAAGTATGTGGAGGGCATGGGAGAGGACCACGAAGATAAAGGAGTGTTCGTGCTTCGCCGCCACAACGTAAGCATGAAAAAGGCCGCAGAGAACCTTGCGCAGTTTATGCTCCACTTTGTGAAAACCACGACCCGCTACCGGATGATCCAACGCAATAAGCTGGAAGATTTTTCGGAGAGTTTTGATTGGAGTGTTCTTCTCGACAATTACAAAAAAGCGTATGCATCGGCTCTGAAAAAAACAAAATCAGATACCGAGACACCTGTGGGATGATGTCTCGGCTTCGATAGGAAGTCGAAGAATTGGGAAGTGATTTGTGAAAACAAAAAAATCAAATACAAGTTCTTGCGACGAATCGATGATGGGCGTTGTGTTTTCTGTGTGCCTCAGGTTCGAAGCATGCCTTGCCCGCACGGTACTTTTGGTTTTTCTGGCCTCGGCAGCATTCGCGGCCCGAGGCCAAATTTTTATCAATGAAATATGCGCCTCCAATTCCGAAATTATCACCGATGATGACGGTGACCACGAAGATTGGATCGAACTGTACAACGCGGGCAGTGAATCCGTAAACCTCGAAGGTTGGTTCATCTCCGACGATGACGACGAGCCCCTCATGTACATCATACCCGAAGCGGAAATCGGGCCGTCCGGATTTCTTCTCATTTGGGCTTCGGGAAAGGACAAGGTAGGCCTCAGCGGCGGCATTCACGCCAATTTTAAACTGAGCTCGGCCGGGGAGCCTGTTATCCTCTCCCAACCTGACGGGCAGCAAGTCGACTATGTGCCCGCGACGCCTCTGGCCAACAATATGACCTACGGCCGGCAGCCGGACGGCACGGATGATTTTTTCTATTTCCTCCTGCCCACGCCCGGCTTCACCAACAACAATGCTGAAGGAGTCGACACCTTTTTGGACCCGCCCGAGATCATGACACCTTCGGGATTTTACACCGAGCCTTTTGACTTGTTCATCACGCATCCCGTCGACAATGCGGAATTGCGCTATACGCTCGACGGCAGCATACCGGATCAGAACTCGCCGCTTTTCACCGGCAGTCTCGCGATCGAGAACCGCCTCGGGATGCCCGACAATATATCAGCCATACCCACCACGACGCCCACTGTACCGGAATGGTACCGATGGTTTCCCCCGCAAAATCCCGTCTACAAGGGAACGGTGGTGCGCGTGAAAGCTTTTCGAGAAGGGGATATTCCCTCGCCGGTTTCTACGGCTACCTTCATCGTAGATCCCGATGCGGATACCCGCTACGATCTGGGCCGCGTGGCGCTCACGCTTCCCGAGGAAAGCCTGCTCGGCCCCTCGGGAATTTATACGAACTTCCTGCTGACGGGAATGAATTGGGAGCGCGAGGCCCATTTCGAACTTTTTGAAAGTGATGGCAGCCCCGTTTACTCAAGCGATATCGGACTCCGCTTGCACGGGGGCAATTCACGCCGCTATGCCCTCAAAAGCTTCAGGCTCTACTTCCGCGGACGCTACGGCAAGACGGAGATGGATTATCCGATATTCAACGATGATGAAGCTCCGGACTTTCAGGAGCGCATGATGCTTCGAAACTCGGGATCGGATTGGGCACGGACTTATTTTCGCGACCCCTTTGCCCAGCAATTGCTGCGGGGCTATTCGGATGTCGACTTCATGCATTACCGACCTCTGGTCTCCTTTGTCAACGGTGAGTACTGGGGGCTTTTGAATATCCGCGAACGCTACGACGACAATTACATTTATGCCAACTACGGCTACAAGCGCGACGAAATCGACATGCTCGAAAATATTTTCGGCACTGTATACGGAAGCAATGCCGACTATATTGCACTTCGTAACCACTGGGAGAACGCGGACCTTACTGTCGAAGAAAATTACCAATACGTCATCGATCGTATTGACACGGAGAATTTCCGAGATTACCACATTCTTCAGATTTTTTCAATGAATACGGACCAGCCGGGAAAGAACGCACGCTGGTGGCGTCCGAAAGAAGAGGGCGGAAAGTGGCGCTGGCTCCTTTTCGATCTCGATGACAGCTTTGCCTACGGCCCGCACTGCGACTACCCGAGAAACGGATTGGTCTTCTGCAGCGGACTCAACAATATTCATTCAACTTCCGTAAATTCCGCCTCGAACAGTCCGTCTTGGGCGGCAAACGGCCCGGCACAAACCCTCCCGCTGCGCGCCATGCTGCGCAGCCCGTTTTTTCGCTATGATTTCATCAACCGCTTTGCCGATTTGCTCAATACGGCCTTCCTACCTTCACGGCTCGAGGAAATCATTGACAGTACAGATGCCCGCATTGCACCTTACATGCAGGAACATTACGAGCGCTGGCACCGACCTACGCCCGAAAACAGGGCGCTGCACGTCAACCTTGTGCGTACCTTTGCGGAAAACAGAAAAGCCGCGGTCGAGGGCCATATCACGGACTTTTTTCAATTGCCCGGTTCCTACACGCTTACAGTAAACCGCACCCCATCCCCGGGAGGTATCGTCAAGGTGAATTCTATTCCCGTGCACCCCGATTCGATTTATATCGAAACAGCACAGGCCTATCCTTGGTCAGGTCGCTACTTCAAAGATGTAGAGCTGCCGATTACGGCTGTTCCGGCGGAGGATTTTGTATTTTCTCATTGGCTCGAAACGGGTGAAACTTCCGACACAATTTACATATCACCCGATGATGATGTAACCTATACCGCGGTATTTGAATCACTGACTCAGTCGGAACCCGTTCACTATTGGAGCTTCAATGACGGGGTGTGGGACCAACCTTTTTTCACGCAAGGCGGAGGACTCCTTACGGAAATGACAACCCCGACTTCTGAGCTTACTCTTGATGACGGTGCCGGCTTTGAAGCCGAAAATTCCCGCTTTGAAGAGCCTGCGGGTGACCACCTGCGCGTGAACAACCCCGAGGGCAGCACACTGACCTTCAACCTGCCGACCACAGGCTATAAATTTCCCGTTTTCAGCTATGAAGGCAGGCGTTCGGGGCAGGGGGCGGGACGCCATTTGATCGAGGTGAGAACGGACGGAGCGGAGTTCTTTCCCGTGGACAGCTTTGAGGTCTACAATGATGATCCCGTTTTGTACGAAAGCGATTTATCGGCGCTGTCGGGCACTGCGGACAATCCCGATTTTGCCGTCAGAATCACCGTCACGCAGGGCGAAGGCGGACTTGCGGGCAACAGCCGAATGGACAATGTTGCCCTCGACGCCGTCCCCTTTGACGGCAACAACCTTCCGCCGGGAATCGTTGAGCCGCTTTTTCGCCGTGAATTAATCGCGGGAGAGGGGCTTGAGGTGCTGAATTTAAATGATCTCTTCACCGATCCCGACGGCGATGAACTCGCTTTTTCCCTTGAGGATCCCGAAGGAACCGCGGCGTCTTTTTTCCTTTCCGGAAATTTGCTGGAAATTGAGCCACTCAGCGCCGGGCAGGCCTCGGTGGTTTTGATTGCGGATGATGATTTCAACACCCCCGTTTCCCTTGAGGTTGAGGTATTCGTTCATCCCGATCCCGCACCGGTTTCTCCTTTTGAGGCATTTGCATTTACGGAATGGGATGCTGACGCACCGGAAGACACCTACCCCGATCACATGATTTTTACGGAAGGCAGGTATGACGATACCGGCTTGGAAACCCCGCTGCGGTTTGCTTACCGCATCCCGCACGAAGATTACCACGAGGATGATTTCGCTACCGTGGGGTTTCCGTACAACAATACGAGGCGTACCCGCGTGAACGGCCTCGGTGAGGAAGGGGTGGCCTTCATCAACACGGGAAGGGGCCGCGACCTCGGAGGTGCGGTGGCAGCCGTCAATACCACTGCCGCCCAGCCGCCGCTCTTCGCTTGGTGGACGGCGGGAACAGTGCTCCCCAACAGCAGGGTGTACCGCTTGCGGCTACAGTACAGGATCGGAATCGAGGGGGAATTTCAAGACGTCCTCGTCGGCGATGTGCCCATGGAGTACGAAAGGAACGAACTCCCCGGGCACGAAGCCCAGTTTGAATACGTTCCGCTCCCTGACGAAATCGCAGGGCAGTCCTATGTGCAATTCCTTTGGCGGTACTATCACACAGGAGAACAGGTGCTCGAAGATTCCGGGCAGCGCGCTATGCTGAGGCTGGACGACATCGTGATCGGTACGGCCGAATTTGATACGGTGTACAACACCCGTGAGCCATTTGATTTGACGGTTTTTCCCAACCCCGCAACCGACGAAATGAAACTATACCACGAAATCGGGCCGGGAATTCGCTGCGAGGTCTTCACGGTCGAAGGGGTTAAAATCTTTGACGCCCTCACGGAAAACGGAATGAATGAAATATCTGTGGCAGACTGGTCTTCAGGAGTCTACATCATTTCGCTCTCTGGCGCAGAAGGGCAGGCGGCGCGCAGCAAAGTGGTGGTCATGTCGGCCGAATGAGGTCGAATTAGTGTCTGTCCATAATGTCCGCTATCTGCGTTGCACTTGGTCTGAAAACCCGCCTGCGGGAGTCGGGCAGGCTGTCCCTTCGGCTGCGCTCAGGGCAGCGCCCTTCGGCTGCGCTCAGGGCAGCGCCCTTCGACAGGCTCAGGACAGCGCCCTTCGGCTGCGCTCAGGGCAGCGCCCTTCGACAGGC
>PXBH01000140.1 GCA_003565555.1 Cryomorphaceae bacterium
GCCATCTTCTTAAAAAATTTCTTCGTCAGGGTAAATTTTTTCGGTTCGGCGGAGTAATAGAGCACTTCGTAGGTTTCCGTGTCGTAGACGATGGCTGTAAAAACGCTGTCGTTGACCGGGATCAGCACGGCCGTATCCTTGCGTTTTTCGGCAATCGCTTCGGCCATCTCTCTTTGGCTTGCTACCTCAAATCGGTAAGGGTAGATTTCCCCCACCTCACCCGCGGTCAATGATTTCTTTTTGATGCGGTAGTCAGGACTAAAGCGATTCCCGTCATAACCGTCCGGCTGAATGTAATTCTCGTCGATGAGCAGTGTTTTGTTTTCCAGCTTTCCGCGGTTTTCGACGTAGGTTTTGTTCATGTATTTGATACCGACGGGAGCGGAGCTGATGGCTTGATTATCTTCGCGAATTTTGGTCATGGCGTCATTCATCAACTTGATTACGGGGGCAATCCGCCAGGCCATGGCCGGAAGCTCACGCTCGTACACCGTGTTCACGGGAGTCATAAAAATTGAACGCCTCGGATTGAGGTTTCCGCCGGGCTGCTTCCCTCCCCGAACTACGCTGAAGTACTTTGATCGCATTACTCCGTCAACGGTCACGGTAATGGTAGTCAGGAAGTAATAATCCTCATTCAAAAAATCGTCTTCCAGATCAGGATCACCTCCGCGAAGCTTCACCTCTGAAAACGTCCAGTGCTCGTCCAAGGCATTGACCAGTGCGCGGTCGAAGGCATCATTGCCTGTGAGCAGCACTTGCAGGGGGCGGTCCTTGAAGTCATTGAAGTGTTTTTTATTGGCGCCGTAAATCGGTGTCTGCGCTGCACCCGTATAAGCGGTGCCCAGTAAGAAAAGGAAAAGAAGTATGTGAACTTTCATCGTCTTAATTTTCGCGTAAATATATGATTTGATTTTTGTGAACCAACTCCGTGCCGAGATTTATATCCCGTTCAAGCCGGGCAGCCGGGATGTCATAACCACCGGTCTGCGGCAGTCGCAGTGCGATCCGAACGCTCCTGTGCACAGGCATTCGGCCCGTGCCTCAGGAAGCAGCCGGCCCGAAGTGGCGGACGGGATTACACCAATTCTGACAAATTTCTCTGAAAGCCCCATCTTTGCTCCGTGCCCGATTTCATAAGAAGAAACCTTGTACTGATTCTGATCCTCGCTTTCTGGTATGTAGCGGGTGTGGCCGGTACGCCGCTATTTTTCGGCGTAGGTACACTTACCGTTTTGCTCTGGTGGCGGCGTAAGATGTACTTCGAGATTTTGGCCGGGTTCTTTTTTATCCTCATCTTGAGTGATAATCTCCGCCACGCCACGGATTTTGCCAAGGTCTATAAGAACGCTTATATCGTACTCCTGGCGGTAATTCCGGTGCTGTCTCGGGCTGATTTTCGCCCGTTCAACAAGCTCTGGCTTTACTTTCTGCCTTTTGTGGCTGTTTCCTTTGCGGGGCTTGCGGAATCTCCCGTTGCATTCACGGGCTTGCAAAAGTCGGTATCATACCTGCTTTTGATCTTTGCCGTGCCTCAATTTTTCATTACGGCCTTTCGCGAACGGGGCCCGGATGCCGTGAAGGATTTCCTGTTTTTAGGTGTATTGCTCGTTTTGGTGGGTTTTGCCCTCATCATTATTGAGCCGGGATTGGCCTTTTCTCACGGAGGGCGTTTTCGGGCCGTCTTCGGCAATCCCAACGGGCTCGGCATTTTTGCCGGACTCCTATTGGTATTCATTGTTGCGGGACGGGAGTATTTCAAAGGGCTTTTTTCAAAAAACGACTTGCGGTGGACGGTCCTGCCCCTTCTCGCGGCGGTGGTGATGAGCGGTTCGCGGACCTCCATCATGGCCGTTGCCCTTTTTCTGATTTTTGTGCGTTTTTTTCGCAGTTCTCCTTACCTCGGTTTTATCCTGTTTTTTGCTTTGGCAACGGCGGTTGAGGCCGTGTCGAGCAACCTGCTCGCGGTGGTTTCCGCCCTCGGGCTGGAGGGCTTTCTGCGGCTCGATACGGTCAGCGAAGGCTCGGGCCGCTATGTGGCTTGGGGCTTTGCCTGGGAGGCCGTTCAGGAGCATTTTTGGTTCGGACGCGGCTTCGCATTTGACGAATGGCTCATGGAAGTGAACCAAGATTTTCTCAATACCCTCGGGCATCAGGGCGGCGTGCACAATACCTACCTTATCGTGTGGCTCAACGCGGGCCTCGTCGGACTTTTGCTCTTTCTGCGCGCCTGGATCTTGATTTTTATCCGCGCCGGAAAGCAGAATCCCGTCGCTTTCCCGGCCATGTTTCTCGTGCTTTTCAGTATTTTACTCGAACCTTGGCTGGCCGCCTCGCTCAATCCTTTTACCATCATTCTCCTCATGACCCTCGTGATGATGACGGATGACGCTTTTCAACCTTACCTTCGCGGTGAAGTAACGCCCCTTGTCCCGGAAAAAGAAGAAATACCCGCGACTGCTTAAAATTGCAGTCTTTGCCGCAGGCCTCTTAATCGCCGCCGAGCTTTTGCTGCGGTTCGCAGTGGGCTTCGGGGAGCATCCCGTGTACTATTCATCAGGGGATTACGCCTACGCCCTCCGTCCCGATCAGGACCTGCGCCGCTTCGGCAACCGATTTTTCATCAATGAAGCCGGCATGCGCAGTGCACCCCTCGACACCGGCGAGTTTCGCATTCTGAAATTCGGCGATTCCGTGCTCAACGGGGGGGTAGCCACCGATCAGGACGGGCTTGTTTCTTCCCTCTCGGAAAAACGTTTTGCCGAAAGGCCCCCGCTCGACCCTTCCGGAAATCCTCTTCCCGAAAAGGTGCGCATGCTCAATGTCTCCGCCGGAAGCTGGGGCCCCGATAATGCCTTCGCGTGGATGCAGGCCCACGGCGATTTTGACGCCCGCGCCATCGTTCTTGTCTTCAGCAGCCATGATTTCAGAGACATCATGACCTTCGAAGAGGTGGTGGGCAATGTGCCCTTCTACCCTGAATCGCAGCCCTTCACGGCGCTTACAGATGCGGTAACCTGGACGGTGTCGCGGTATTTCACTACCGTAAATTGGAATGACCTCCCGGGGGCGGGTGTGCGCCCGCAAGACACCTTCAATCCCGGCTGGGAAAAATTCACCTACTACTGCCGAAACCGCGACATTCCCCTGCTCGTGTACCACCACCCTACCCGCAGCGAGTGCGAGGCGGGAGAATGGAATGAGGAAGGTACCTCCCTTCAAAGCCTCTTCGCCGAGCTGGGTGTCGCCGTGATTTCGGGTCTGGAAGTACCTTGCAACGCCTCGGCCTACCGCGATGATATTCACCCTGATGAAGCCGGTCAGGCCCTAATCGCCGATGCCCTTGAACCCGCCTTGCGCCGATTGATCCGAGATGCCGCACCCTGAACCCGTATTCGTATTTCTCTACACCGAGCTGGCCGGCTATATCCGGAATTGTATGGAGCACCTCGCGGCTTCGGGTGCCGAAGTCCATGTGGTTTCCTTTCCGGTAAATCCCGAAGCCCCCTTCGATTTCGATACCCGGGGAGCGCAATGCAACTACCTGCGCCGAAATGATTTTGACGAAAAGTCCCTGCTCGAATACGTTCGCAGGTTGCGGCCGAACGCGGTGGTATGCAGCGGCTGGATAGACCGCACCTATGTGCGCACATGCGCTGCCCTGCGCCGCTCCGGGGTGCGTACTGTGCTCGCTTTGGACAATCCCTACCCCCGCACCGCCCGCGGAAAGGCGGGGCTGCTCCGCGCCAAGTTGCTGTACAAATCCTCTTTTGATGCGGCCTGGGTGCCCGGCGATCCGCAGGTGCGCTATGCCCGTGCCCTCGGATTTTCGGCCGGTGCCGTGTACCGCGGATTTTACGCCGCAGATACCGAACGCTTCGCCCGTTTTGCCGAAAGGCGCCCCGCCGATGCGGATGCCGAGAGGTTTCTGTACTTCGGTCGGTATTTGGATTTTAAAGGAATCGACGATCTCTGGGAGGCCTACGGACGCTTGGGAAAAACGGATTGGGAACTCTGGTGCGCGGGCACGGGGGCCCGATTCGAGACGCGTCCGGAAATGCCCGGCTTGCGCCATTTCGGCTTTGTACAACCTGACGATTTGGATACCTTTGTCGCGGACGGCGGCGTGTTCGTGATGCCCGGCAGACGCGAGCCTTGGGGGGTGGCGCTGCAGGAATTTGCGGCGGCCGGACTTCCCCTGATCGCCACCACAGCGGTGGGTGCGGCCACGGCTTTTTTACAAGAAGGAATCAACGGAATTACAGTGCCCCCCGGCAATCCGACTGCCCTGCACAGCGCCATGAAAGCGATGACTGAAAAAACACCCGAGGAGCGACGCGCTATGGGACGCATCAGCTACAGGGAGGCACTGAAGGTGAACAAAGAAACATGGGTCCGAACGGCCCTTGAAATAGCGGGGCCGCGGGCTCCGCAGATTGAAGCAACGAAACCAACCGAACGATGAGCAGAATTCTCGTTACCGGCGGAGCCGGATTCATCGCGGGCCGACTGGCCGAAAAACTCTCACACAACAGCGCTGATCAGGTTGTGGTGGTGGACAACATGCAGACGGGAAGCCGGGACAATGTGCCCGCAGGCGCTCACGGCAATGTGCACTTCATCAAAGCCGACGTGAATGACAGGCAGGATATTTCAGCGGTCTTTTTCGCCTACCGCTTTGATTATGTCTTTCACTACGCCGCCACGGTCGGGGTGAAGCGCACCCTGAAAAATCCCGTCATGGTGCTCAACGACATCAACGGAATCCGAAACATCCTCGATCTCTCCAAAAACACGGGAGTGAAACGTGTGTACTTCGCCGGCAGCTCGGAAGTGTACGGAGAGCCGGTGGAAATTCCGCAAAACGAACTGACCACGCCGCTTAATTCGCGGCTGCCTTATGCCATTGTCAAAAACATCGGCGAGGCCTTTCTTCGCTCCTACAAGCAGGAATTCGGACTGGACTACACCGTATTTCGCTTCTTCAATACCTACGGACCCACCCAAAGTCCTGATTTTGTCGTGGCAAAATTTCTGCGTGCCGCTCTTGCCGGCGAGCCCCTCAAGGTGTACGGAGAAGGCCGTCAAACCCGCACTTTCTGCTATATCGATGACAATATTGACGCTTGTCTGGCGGCCCACTACAACGGTGAAGCGGTCAACGATGTGATCAACATCGGTTCCGACAAGGAGATCACCGTTCTCGAGCTGGCACGCAAAATCATTGAAATCACCGGATCTTCATCTGAGATCGTGCACCGGCCCCCGCTTGAGGAGGGCGACATGACCCGGCGCATGCCGGACAACAGCCGAATGATGGGCCTCCTGAAGCGCGATTTGATTCCCCTCGATGCGGGCCTGAGGAAAATTCTCGAAGCTTATACCTCCCTGTCGCGCTGATGTGCGGCATCAGCGGGATATACGGACGGGCCGCCGATGCCCGGACGCGAACGGCCGCCATGAATGCCGCCCTCGCGCACCGCGGTCCCGATGCCGAAGGCCTTTGGGAGGATGAAGGCATCGCCCTCGGGCACCGACGCCTCGCCGTGATCGACCTGAGTTCAGAGGCCGATCAACCGATGCGGTCGGCCTGCGGGAATTACGCCATCGCATACAACGGAGAAATCTACAATTTCAGGACACTCCGCGAAGAGCTGGCGCCGGAAGCCGCCGAAGCCGGCATGCCTTTCCGCACCGACTCCGATACAGAGGTGCTCCTGACCGGCCTTGCCCTCCGCGGCCCGCAATTCCTCCGCCGGTGCAACGGCATGTTTGCATTCGCATTTTGGAGCGTGCGCGAGCGGCGCCTCCTCTTGGCACGCGACCGCCTCGGCATCAAGCCCCTCTACTACACCCGCTCGGGCCAAAACCTCGCTTTCGCGAGTGAAATACGCGCCTTGCTCCGCGCCGGTTTTTCCGAAAGGAACCTCGATACAAAAGCCCTGGCCGACTACCTCCGCTACCAAACCGCGCACGGGGAGCGCACGCTTGTCGAAGGGGTGTTCTCTCTTCCTCCCGGCACCTGTCTCTCTGCCGACGATGACGAGGAGGTGATCAAAACCTGGTGGCACCCGGTGACCGATGTGCGGATGATGCCCGGTGGCACCGACCGCACCGAAGCGGTCGCTCAGGTGCGAAAGACCCTTGAAGACAGTGTGAAGCTCCGCCTCACCGCCGATGTGCCCTGCGGCGCCTTCCTCTCCGGCGGCATCGATTCCGGCGTGGTGACCGCACTCGCGGCGCGTGCGAGCGCAAACCAATTGCGCACCTTCACGGTGGCCTTCGATGAGGCGGCGCACGATGAATCGAAGTTTGCGCGGGCCACCGCCGATTTTAACGGAACCGACCATACGGAGATCCGGCTTTCTGCGGGTGAATTGCTCCGCGATCTACCCGAGGCCCTCGCCGCCGCGGATCACCCCGGCGGTGACGGTGTGAACACTTACGTGGTGTCCAAAGCCGCCAAAGAGGCCGGCGTGACGGTGGTCCTCTCCGGACTCGGCAGCGACGAGCTTTTTGCGGGCTATCCCGTGTTTTCGCAAATCACCGAATTGCAAACGAAAAAGTGGGTGCTCAGCTACCCGAAATTTCTGCGCCGCGCAGCGGGAAGCTTCCTCAACATGCGCCGTCCGGGGCCCGCTTCGGAGAAAACGGCCTCGGTGCTTTGCGAAGATTATTTCGACACGGAAAACGCCTACCGCTACAGCCGTGAGGTGATGCCCCTCGCTGAGGTGCGCCGTGCGCTGAAGCAATACGCGGGGGGGGGCGACGAGGTGTACCGCATCGTGCACGAGGGGGTGGGCTACGGCAATGAGGGTTACCGGCTGCCCCTGCTCAGCCGCGTGACCTATGCCGAGATGATGACCTACCTTCACTCCGTGCTCCTCCGCGATGCCGATCAAATGTCCATGGCGCATGCCCTCGAGCTGCGCGTGCCTTTTTTGGACCACCGCCTTGCGGAAACCGTGCTCGGCATCCCCGATCGGTTCAAGGCGGGGCCGCCCGGCAAGCGCCTCCTCCTCGAGGCTGCGGGTGACTTGCTGCCGCCGGGCATCGCCGAGCGGAAGAAGACGGGCTTCGTATTTCCCTGGGATGCATGGATGCGCAAGGAGCTGGCCGACTTTTGCGGTGACCGCATCACGGCCCTCGCGGGCAGGCCGCAGTTCGACACAAAGGCCGTCTTGAAGAGGTATGAAGCTTTCCGCAAAGGGAGGCCCTCCGTGCCGTGGTCGCGGATATGGTACCTTTGTGCTTTGGAAGCTTGGCTGCAAAAGAATGAAATCTACTGACCGCACCGATCTGCTGATTTTTACCGATTGGTACCTTCCCGGCTACAAAGCCGGCGGGCCCGTGGTATCTTGCGCCAACTTGGTGCGGGCGCTTTCGGAACGGATGCGCATAGCCGTGGTATGCGGAGACCGCGACTATTGCGAAGAGCAGCCCTACCCGAATGTGAAAACGAATGTGTGGACCCGCAGGGAGCATGCCCGGGTGTGTTACCTCTCGCCGGAGCAGCGCTCCTACCGCCGTATCGCCGAGCTCATTGCGGAATCAGATCCCCGCACCGTGTATATCAACGGGATGTTCAGCAAGGTGTTTTCTCTTTTTCCCCTGCTTGCGGTGAGGCGCGCGCAGTCGCGGGTCATCTTGGCTCCGCGCGGCATGCTCGCCCCGGGCGCATTGGGGTTGAAGTCGTTCAAGAAGCGCGCCTTCCTCACCCTCGCCAAGGGGCTGGGCCTCTACCGGGGCATCTGCTTTCACGCCACCCACCACCATGAAGCAGACCACATTCGGCGCGTGATCGGACCGAAAGTTCAGATACAGATCCTGCCGAACCTGCCGTCCCTTCCCGAGGCCCCGGTTTCCCGAAAAAGGGAAAAAGAGCGCGGAAACCTCAGGGTGCTTACCGTGGCGCGCATAGCCCGGGAGAAAAACATTCTTTTCATCGCGGAGCGGCTGGCCGAAATGCCCGAAGATGTGTCGGTGCACTGGGTACACGTGGGGCCGGTCTACGACTCCGCTTATGCGGAAAAATGTAAATCCGTTCGCCTTCCGGGAAATATTGCCGCGGAATGGCGCGGCGCCCTGCCTCCGGACGACATTCAGAAGTGCTATGCGGAAACGGACCTCTTTTTTCTCCCCACATTGGGTGAAAATTACGGTCACGCCATCGCGGAGTCGCTTTTGCGCGGGGTGCCCGCATTGATCAGCGATGCTACGCCCCACAGAAATTTAGCGGCGAAAAATGCCGGGGCAGACCTTCCGATTGATGTGCCGAAAGCATACACCGACTTTTTGGTGCGCATCGCTCGGATGTCAGAACGGGAATACCGGGCAAGTTTCGGTAATTTGGCCGCGGATACCCGCGCCGCTCTGGATATAGCAAGTACCTTGCGCGCCTACCAAAAACTGTTCGGATGAACCGCACGGACCTTTCCTCATTTCGAAACGACGACTACCGCCCGGGCCCGGTGGTCAAGCGTGTGGCGTGGTACCTCGTAAGCCTCGTGTTTTTTCAATCTTATCTTTTCCCCTTTTCCGGCCCGAAGGCGATTTTGCTCCGCCTTTTCGGGGCGCGGGTAGGGAAGGGGCTCGTGATCAAGCCATCGGTGCGGATCAAGTACCCTTGGTTTTTGGACATCGGCGATCATGTGTGGATCGGGGAGGGCGTGTGGATCGACAACCTCGTGCAGGTGCGCATCGGGAGCCACGTCTGCATTTCGCAAGAAGCCATGCTCCTCACCGGAAACCACGACTACAAGCGGAGTACCTTTGACCTCACGGCCGCGCCGATCACTTTGGAGCGGGGGGTGTGGGCAGGAGCGCGCTCCCTCTTGTTGCCCGGCGCGGTCTGTGAAAACCACGCGGTGATATCGGCCGGTGCTGTTTTTTCCGGAAGGGCGGAAGCTTACGGCATCTATCGCGGCAATCCCGCGGTGAAGGTCAAAACAAGGGTGATCGAATGAAAGTGAGTATTGTAACCGTGGCGTACAATGCCGAGGAAACCATCGGGGACACCCTCAGGTCCGTGGCCGAACAGGATTACCCCGACATCGAGCACATCCTTATCGACGGGGCCTCTTCCGACGGCACCCTCGGCATCATTCGCAAGTACGAAGCGGGCATTGCGCGGCTGGTATCCGAACCCGACAACGGCATCTACGACGCCATGAATAAGGGCCTCGCCCTCTGCACCGGTGAGTTGATCGGCATCCTGAACAGCGATGACACTTATGCCGACGGGAGCGTTATTTCCGATGTGGTGCGCACCCTCAGCGAATCTTCAGCCGATGCTTGCTACGCCGACCTCGACTATGTGAACCGCAAGAACCCCGATAAAGTGGTGCGCCGCTGGACTTCGGGCCCTTACAAGCGCAGTGCATTTCGCGCCGGTTGGATGCCCCCGCACCCGACTTTTTTCCTGAAAAGGACGGCCTATGAGGCGCACGGAAATTTCAACACCGACCTGCGCACCAGCGCCGATTACGAGCTTATGCTGCGCATGCTCTACAAGCACAGGCTCGAAGCCGTGTATTTGAACCGGGTGATCGTCAAGATGAAAACAGGGGGGCAGAGCAATGTTTCACTTAAAAATCGGCTGAAGTCAAATCGGGAAGACAGGGCCGCATGGCAGATCAACGGACTCAAGCCGCCACCGGGAACCTTCATCATGAAGCCCTTGAGGAAGCTGGGGCAGTTCTTCCGGCGGTAGGAAGGTGCTGTCCGAAACCCCCGCCGTCAATGCATCCTTCTGCCGCCGCCTGCGGCCCGAAACCCTTCAATCCCTTCTGTTCATCTTTAATACGCACGGTTCCGCGGGGCGAATGCCGCAGCGGAGCATCGGAGGAAAAGGGCCGAGTATCCGAGCCATATCCGCAGCCGCGCCCCGAACATTGCCGATTGCCCCCGCCTCCTCCGCAAACGCTCCGGAGTTCGAGAAAGGATTTTCGATTGACGATTTTGGATTTTGGATTTTCGATTGACGATTGGGGATTGTCTCCGCCTCCTCCGCAAACGCTCCGGAGTTCGGGCAGGCCTTGCCAATTGCCCCCGCCTCCTCCGCAAACGCTCCGGAATTCGAGAAAGGATTTTCGATTGACGATTTTGGATTTTGGATTTTCGATTGACGATTGGGGATTGTCTCCGCCTCCTCCGCAAACGCTCC
>PXBH01000068.1 GCA_003565555.1 Cryomorphaceae bacterium
AGCCCGATAACTTTGAGGAAAGGACAAGCTTCCAAAACTTTGGCGCAAAGCGCATCCCCTTGCATATCCGGCAGGTTAATATCGAGCAGGAGCACTTGAATTTCGGCCTCGGTTATTCCGCTGAGGGTTTCGGCAGCATCCGACCAGCAATGCGTTACGCGCAAATACTTTCCGCCTTCCGTCATGTCGCAAATCCCCCGGCGCACTACCTCATGGTCATCTGTGAGGCCCAATCTGATCATAATACGGGATGGTTTTTGGGAAAAACGGCGGTGACAGAAGTTCCGCTGCCCGGCCGGGAGTCGATGTCAACACTGCCGCCGGCCACGCTGACGCGCTCACGGATATTGATCCGGCCTGCACCTTCCTCGGCCCTGATGTCCATGCCCGTGCCGTCGTCCTCTACCGTGAGGTGGACTTCCTCTTCGTCCACCGCGGCCTGCACGAGAATTTGTTTCGGCGATGCGTGCTTTACGGCATTTTTCACAAGTTCCTGCGCCACGCGGTACACCGCACGGGAGGTCTCCGGGTCAACGGAGGTGTCATCGCCCAAAAACTGCAAAGACACGGGATAAGGGTGGCCGTCACATTGCTCGACAAAGGAAGACAAGGCGGTTTTGAGGCCGTGCCGAATCAATATTTCGGGCATGAGGTTGTGGGCAATGCGCCGCACTTCGGCATCGGTTTTTCGAAGGGCGCCGGCAAGGCTGTTTTGGTCGGCGCCGCTGCGCATTTGCGCCCGGATCACCGCAAGCTGCCCGCCGATCCCGTCGTGAAGCTCGCGGGCGAGGCGTTTTCTTTCGTGCTCCTCCCCTTCGATGCGGGCTTTGAGCTGATCCACCGCAGCTTCCTGCTCGGCGCGGAGCATGCGTTCTCGGTGCAAACGCTCTTTGTTTTTACTGTGCCTGAAGACGGCAATCACTGTGATGATCAGCAATACTGATCCGGCTGCCGCGACAATGAGCCATGTGCCTTGGCGGGCGGCTTTGGCTTCACTCAGGGCTACATTCAGATCCAACTCGGCGATCTCGCGATCCTTTTGGGCGGTTCGGTATTTGGTTTCGAGTTCTCCGATAAGGGCGTCGCTTTCTTCATTGCGCATCTCCTTGACGAGCGCCGTGTACAGGCGCGCCTGTTCGTAGGCTTCGGAATACATCCCGATTTCAGCGTAAGCCTCACTGAGGTAAACGTGCGCATTGCTCAGCAACTGTTTTTGACCGAGTTCTTCGGCCATGCCGATCACGGATTTGAGGATGGTCACCGCCGTATCTGCACGGCCGGCTTCTTTGAGGTAAAGGCCCAGATTACCGGAGACGTGGGCGATGTAAAAAGGATTTTCCGTAAGTCGGGCGCTTTTGAGCGCTGCTCTCGAAAAGGCCACAGCATCCGAGGTGCGGTTCGTCAGGTAGTACAGATCGGCGAGGTTATTTCCTGCGAGGTAGGTCACATGGGTGTTGCCGAGGTTGCGCCCGATTTCCAGAGCATCTTTGTAGTTCTTTTCGGCAGCGCTGTATTTTTCGCGCGACTTGGCACTGTACCCGCGGTTGATCAGGCAATCGGCGATACGCAAAGAGTCGCCGCGTTCAAATGCAAGCGTCAGGGCCTTTTCGAAATAAACCGAAGCTTTGTCGAATTGCTCAAGGTCCATAAAGATGCCGCCCGTATTGCCGAGGGCAGAAATCTGATGCGAAGTATCGCGCTCACTTTCATAAATTTCCAATGCCTTGAGGTAGCGGGTCGCGGCGCTGTCGAGCACACCTGTAAGATTGAAGGTAACACCCATATTGTTGTGAATCATTGCTATCCCTTGGGGGTCATTGGCCTTCATCATCAGCGAAAGTGCTGCACGGTACAGACCGAGCGCTTCGGAATAGCGGCCGGCATCGTTGTACATGATCCCTTTGTAAGCCTTGGCACGTGCCGCTCCCTCATAAAAGCTTTTCGCAATACTCACTTCAAAAAGGCTGTCGTAGCGGGCCATCGCAGCATCAGGGTCGACCGATTCCAGGGGATACGTGGCTTTCAATGCCTCACGCACGGCGGCGCTGTCTTCCGCGGTGTACTGTGCCAAAGTGACGAACGGAAAAACCGAAAGAAAGATGAAGCAGCCTTTTTTCACAACAGCGGGTTGGGGGAGAAAATTACAAAAATCTCCGAAGTAATCGTACTTTCAGGGTAATATAAGGTTATCGCTCCCGCAAAATCGTCGCCCGTGCAGCGGATTTACCGCGACTGCGGTTCAGGCAGTGAAACCGATTAAACCTGACAACAGCGGGAACGGTCGGGAATACATCTTCACAATGTTCGGCCTCAGAACCGGCAGCCGCCTTCAAATGAAGGCGGTTTGTGCATATACCCGCCTGCCGGGCCGACGCATGATGCAGCCGAATTTTCAAAAAGGAAAGACTGTACCCCGGCCATAAAGCACCCATTGTTCTGAGCAGTTTCCGGAATCAGCCCGGACATTCGCACCACAAATTTTCCCGAAAGGGAGCATGAACCGGGACAAACAAGAAATAGATTCATTCGCATCATTTTGTTTTACATATACTTAACCCCGTTGAGCCCGTCAGATAAAAATTTCACCCGAGAACCGAAAAAAATATCGGGCAATTAAAATAAAAATCAGATATTTGCAGCCCCAAATTAATAACCGGAGTTTCGCACTCCAAAACCGTTAATAACAAAGCATCACATGCCTGTAAAAATCAGACTTCAGCGCCACGGACGAAAGGGACATCCCTATTTTCACATTGTAGTGGCGGACGCTCGCGCCCCGCGTGACGGGAGATACATAGAGCGTCTCGGATTTTATGATCCGAATACCAACCCGGCAAGCATCGAGCTCGATGTAGACGGCGCCGTAAAATGGCTCGGAAACGGAGCCCAGCCCACGGATACCGCCCGTGCCATCCTTTCATACAAAGGGGTTTTGTACAAGAACCACCTGCTGAAAGGCGTAACCAAAGGTGCCCTCACCGAAGAGGAAGCCGAAAAACGTTTTGCTTCATGGCTCGAAGAGAAACAAGCCAAAATCGAAGCCAAGAAGAAAGGTATTTCCGACGCAGCCTCCAAAGCAGATCGGGACCGCCTTGCCGCTGAAGCTGAGGTAAACAAAGCACGTGCGGCTGCAATCGCCGCCGCCAATGCACCTGAACCGGAGCCGGAGGCGGAAGCTGCCGCAGCTCCCGAGGGTGAAGCAGCGGAAGGAGATACGGCCGTAGCGGCTGCTCCCGCAGAAGAAGCGCCCTCAACCGAAGCCGCTCCGGCAGAAGAGGTGAAGGAGGAAGCTCCCAAAGCAGAAGCCAAAGAGGAAGCTCCGAAGGCTGAAGCCGCAGAAGAAGCTCCCAAGGCTGAAGCAAAAGAAGAGGCTCCGAAGGCTGAGGCCGAGGAAGAAGCTCCCAAAGCTGAAGCAAAAGAAGAGGCTCCGAAAGCTGAGGCCGAGGAAGAAGCTCCCAAAGCTGAAGCAAAAGAAGAGGCTCCGAAAGCTGAGGCCGAGGAAGAAGCTCCCAAAGCTGAAGCCAAAGAGGAGACTCCGAAGGCTGAAGCCGAGGAAGAAGCTCCCGCTGAGAAAAAAGAAGAAGAGAAAAAGTAATTTCCGATTGATCGGAAGCCGTGATCTCAAGGCCCCTGATTCCATCTTTACGATGAACGATCAGGGGCTTTTTCGGCTCAACACCCCGCCCCGTGAACCTTGATAAAGACCAATGCTACCACCTGGGCCACGTCTCGAAAGTGCGCGGTTTCAAAGGTGAAACCGTACTCTTCCTCGACGTGGACAATCCCGCAGACTACGCGGAGCTCGACTCCGTTTTGATCGACCTTCGGGGAAGCCTTCACCCCTTCTTCATCGAATCCTTGACCATAGACGACAAAGGTTTTGCCCGGGCAAAATTTGAAGGGATTACCACACGCGATGCCGCTACAGAAATTTCCGGAAAGGAACTGTTCCTGCCTCTCGACCGCCTGCCTGAACTCCCCGATGACCGGTACTACCTCCACGAGCTGAAAGGCATGGAGGTGAGAGATGAGAAGCACGGAGCGATCGGAGCGGTAAACCAAGTGCTGGATTACAGCCACAACCCCCTGATACAGGTGCTCACCCGCACCCATGAGATTCTCATACCGCTGAACGACGACTTCGTAAAAAAGGTGGACAAGAAAAAAGGGCAAATTGAGGTTTCCGTTCCGGATGAATTGCTTACGGTCAATAAGCTTTAAGCAGGATTGAGCCGGCCTTTTCACTTTAAGCAGTTCTCCGTTTTTCAGGAACACGCACCGATGAAGGTGGGTACCGACGGCGTACTGCTCGGGGCCTGGGTACCGGCCGAAAATCCGCGAACGGTATTGGATATAGGTACGGGAACAGGATTGATTGCCCTGATGATGCGTCAAAGGTTTCCCGCCGCCCGCATTACCGCATTGGAGCCGCATCCCGGCGCAGCGGCAGACGCCCGAGAGAATATCAGACGCGCTGCGGCAGGCCGCACCATCGATTTAAGAGAGATTACACTGCAAGATTATCTGAATACCGAGACCGAGGCAAAATTCGACTTGATCGTCAGCAACCCGCCCTTTTTCAGAAATTCGATGCCCGCCGTGAATGCGGGCCGTCAAATGGCCCGGCACGCTGACACCCTGACCTGTGAAGCACTGCTGAACGCTGCCGATCGGCTCACCGATCAAGGGATACTCGCGGCAATATACCCGAGGGATATGTGGGAAGAAATTCAGTCATTGATGTCCGGGCACGGACTCCGGCTCGCGGCTCAACAGACCGTACGCCCCGCCCCGCACAAAACTCCGCACCGCATTCTTTTTGCAGCCCATCGCCGCGAGCGACCCCGACACCTCCACGCAGCGGAAGACCTTTCGATAGAAACGGGGGTGCGCCATGAGTACACCCCTGAATTCAAGCGACTCGTCGCTCCTTTCTACCTGAATATCGAAGACGAAGCATGACGGGATATCGAGGCAACAGCCGTTCGCAGGCAGTGAGGTAAAGTTTATCCGGCGCTGCCGAGACACAATAACAAATTATTCTTTTATCTTGCGGTTTATTTTCGTCGTCGACGGTATGAACAGAACAAAAAAATTCATCTTCCTGATTGCGGTTATGCTGCCCGCTTTTGTGCTCACCTCGTGTGATGACGATGATTTTCCGGATGAGCCGCCCACCGCATCCGTTGAGGGCAGAGTATTTACCCAAAATGAATTCGGACAGCCCTTGTGGAATGAGCGTTCAGGGGTTACGGTCTACCTCGAAACCGCTTTCCGGAATTTTACCGTTCAGGCCAACAACACCGGAGTATATCGCTTGACCAATGCGCCGGGCGGGACTTACCTCATGCGTTTTTCCAAGCCCGGCTTCGGCACGATACTCCGCACGGGCATTCCCATCCGCACGGGAAATCCCCAATTCGAGGTTATCGAAGGCTTTCAGCAGATGAATACGGTGACGCTGACCAAATTACCGACCACCGCCTTCAACAATGTACAGGCGTTACTCACGGGAGATCCCGAAGAGGAGGATGACCCCTTTGTACTGACCGTCTCCGCCACCATGAGTCCTCCTCCCCCGCCCACCGGACAAGCGAAGGGATTTCGGGTATTCGTGGGCACCAACAGCAATGTGTCCCGTTCATCCTACGTTTTCCAGAAGCACTTCACCACCCTGAATGAAAATTTTACCGTAGAGATCGAGGATGAACTCTTTGATTTGATTCCGAGTACACCGGGATCACTGCTCTGGGTAGCCGTTTACGGAGACGCCAATTTTGATGAATCTTACGAAGATGAGACCGATCAGGTCATCTTTCCCAACCTCACGGCGGAACCCGGTCAGCGCGTGAGTGTGGTGATTCCCTGAAGGCAGTTTTTTTTCCGACCGCTCCGTTTTTTTATTCGAAAAGCTTGCGCTGCACACCGAGGTGCTCCGACGGCTGCGGTGCAGATGCATTTTGCAATTCAGATGCACCAAACTCGGCCCGGCAGAGGGTGAAGCGCGCTCAAACCGGTTTGGCGGCGTCTTGTCCTTTTATCTCGGTTTCTTCAAAGACGATGTCGTGGCCTTCCAGTGCATCGAGCAGGGGATTGTACAACTCGGGAATCACGGGCAGGTGCACCCCGGGAGATTTGAATTTTCCCGAAAGGATGAGCTCCGCAGCCATCGCTACGGGCAATCCCACCGTTTTGGCCATGGCAGTCCGGGGGCGTGGTTCGCCGATCACCACCATACTCGACCGAAACTCGCGGTCGCGGTCCTCCCCCTTTTCGCGCGTATGCATTTTATGCCACATGACGATCATGTCCTTGTCCTCGGGACGCAGCGTCCATTTCTTTTCCAGGATGCGCTGAAGAATTTCTGCCGGGGTTGCATCTCTCCCGAGCCCCACGGGTTCATCATCAAAAATACCGATCCACTTGAGCTTGTCCGTGATTTCGCTGTCCTGATCGAGCTTCATATAGTGCATGAGCTTAAGCTCTACGCTGTCCGAGGCATTGTACGCGAGGAAGCTGTTTGTAAACTGCCTGTGGGTAATGTCTGCAGAATCTGTCATGACGTAAGAATCATCGGTCATGCCCATTTGAACAAATATGTTCCAAGCGCGACAGAAGCCTACGCGCCTCAGGGTACCGCGGTATATGGTCGGTACATTTTGCAATCCGTAAAGCCCTCTGTACTTCAGTGAATCTCTGTTCGCGTAGCCTTCGAACCGTCCGTAACCGGGCACTTCAATGATCTCGGTGCGCCGAAAGAGTTTTTGATAGGGAATGTATTTGAAACGGCTGTTGTGCCTGAACTTCACCGCTCCGCCCTGCCCGGCGAGCACCACATTTCGGGGGTTCCAGGTAAACTTGTAGTTCCATGGATTGTCATCGCTTTCGGGAGCCACGAGGCCGCCCGTAAAGCTTTCGAACCAGGTGATCTCAGCGCCGCGTTCCCGTGCCTCATCCAGCATGCGCATGGCCGACATGTGGTCAATTCCGGGGTCTACCCCGAGCTCGTTGAGAAAGATGAGGCCCGCTTCCTTCACCTCGGGCTCCAGGGCGCGCATCTCTTCGGAGATATAGCTGGGTGTGACCAAATGTTTTTTAAGCCGAACACAATCTTTGGCCACCTCAACATGCATAAATGCCGGAAGCATGCTGATGACGAGGTCTGCCTTTTCGATCAGTTTGGTGCGGGCTTCCCTGTCACGGGCATCCAAATGCACGGTTTCACAACCGATGTCGCCGCCAAAAAGCGCACGCGCCGCGTCGGGATCCGCATCTGCTACGGTGACCGCATATCCCGATCGGGCAGCATTGCGCACCATATATTCAATGAGGTATACCGAGGAGCGACCCGCTCCGATGATAAGAACATTTTGCATAAAATTCTAGGTTTAGAAAACGTCATGCGAAGGTATCATTAGTAAATTCGGGGTGTCATTTTGCAACCTTATTTGTTTTCCACAGTAGGGCTGTAAAACTACGCAGGCATGATTTGGCACAAGGCTTGTGAAGTCATGATTCTAACGATTACATTAGCTAAACTTTTAACCCATGAAAAGACATATTTCCCTCCTTGCGATTTCAGTCACAATGCTGATTTCAAGTGTGTTTTCCCAGAAAACATCTACGCTTGAAGTTTTTTCCGAGAACGGAGAAAAATTTTCTTTGGTCATCAACGGTGTATCACAAAATGACGCCCCGGCCACCAATGTAAAAGCCGAAGGACTCAAAGGTGATTTTCACCGCGTGTCCGTGACTTTTGAAGATGCTTCCCTCGGGATGGTAAACCAAAATTTTGCGCTGGATCCCGGAATGTATCAAAGGGCGAGTGTAGTGCTGCGCCGCAACGGAAAATACGCGATCCGTCCCTTCGGCGAACCCGTGGCTCTCGCGGAGGCGCCCGCCCCGGCACCTGCGCCTGCCCCTGCGGAGCGACCTGACCGCCAAGCCGAAATGCCGCGCGGCGGTGCCGTGACGGAGGTTACCGTGCCCGATGCGGAAATCACCACCACGACCACCACTACGACTACGAAAACAGGAAGCGGTGAATCTGTCCGCATGGACATCGGTATCGGGGGGCAGCGTGTGGGTGTAAACGTGGAAGTGAACGATCCCACGCAGGAATCCGTACATTCGACCACAGTGATTGAAACCACCGAGACACGCGTCACCAAGGCGGCCCGCACCTCAGAAGCTGCTCCCGCCAACCCTCCCGCGGAAGAGAAAGTCGATGTCTGCGCCCCGATGGCATCCGGATCATTTGCCGGAGCCAAACGGTCCGTTGAATCAAAATCTTTTGCGGATGAAAAGAAAACTACAGCCCGCCAAATTCTGCGCAGCAACTGCATGAGCACAGACCAAATCATTGAAATGATGGGAGCCTTCAGCTTTGAAGATGACAAGTTGGAGTTTGCAAAAATGGCTTATGACCGCTGCAGCGACCCTGAAAACTATTGGAAACTCAACGATGCCTTCACCTTTGGCGCTACAATAGAGGAACTGGATGAATTTATACAGAGCAAATAGCATCTGTGCTCTGCACCATCGCACAAGAAGAGCAGCCGCCGGAGTCGGCAGGCTGTTTTTCTTCGCGGTGCTGATCGGCTTGCTTGCGGCCTGCACGGGCGCCCGCGGACTCACCAAGCGGGGCGCGGAAATGGAAGCCGCAGGCTTGTATACCGAGGCCGCCAACTTCTATTTTAATGCCTTGCTGCGCGACAGGACGCGCACGGACGCACGGATCGGACTCAACAATACTGCAGGGCGCGTTTTCAACGACAAGCTGGACGTTTTTTCCCGGCACCGCGCCATGGACGAACACGGCGAAGCCGTGGCCGCTTACACCGATGCAATGGCCTACAGAGATCGCATTGCAAGGGTGGGCATCAACTTGGACATGGCATCCCATTTCGAAGATGATTTCAAATATTCCAAATCCGCCTACCTCCGCACCCTCTACGCTCGGGCGAATGACCTGATGGCAGAGCGGCGCTTCGATGAGGCCAAAGCCATTTTCAAAGATGTGATGCGCTTGGATCCCGATTACAAAGATGTAACGGAACTCAAAGGCGTTGCCCTCAACGAACCGCTCTACATGAGCGCTACGGCGCACTTCGATGCCGGACGCTACCGAGAAGCTTTTTTTGACTTGGATCAAATCGTATCCAATGACCCCGACTATCGAGATGCAGCTATACTGCGGGCCGAGGCCCTCGAGCTCGGCCGTTTTCCCATTGCCCTCTCACCTTTCGAAAATGCTACGCCCGTAAACAATATTGAACGCCGCGTGTATGCGTTTTTCATCACCGCGCTGAGCGAAATTGACGATCCCTTTGTGCGCGTCGTGGAGCGCGACAATATGGATAAAATTCTGGACGAACAACGCCTCAGTCTGAGCGGTATCGTAGACGAACGTACGGCGGGCCGCGTGGGAAATCTCTTGGGGGCGAAAGCGCTGCTTACCGCCACCGTACTTTCGTACTCCTCAAAGCCGGGCCGAGTTCGGGTCACTGAAAAAGAGGGATTCGAATCTTACCGCGTAAAGCTCTACAATCCCGCCACTGAAAGGAACTACTTTGAAACCCGCTACCGCCCGGTGAAATACAATGAATACTTCAACAGAAACGAGGTCAGCATTTCGATTCAGTATAAAGCCATTTCTTTGGAATCGGGAGAATTGCTGTTTTCGCGCATCACCGAACGGACGGAAGAAGACCAAATGTACTATGCGGCTTACGACGGCGAAGTGAACAATCTTTTCCCCGCGGGTCCGCAAGGCGTTCTCACCTCCAATCGGGACAGACAGCGCCTGCAAAACCTCATTCGGGCACCGCGTACTGTAAGGTCTGTCGATGATCTGTCAAGCGCTGCCATCAGGAGCGCCGCAGAACAGCTGAACCGCGACCTGACCGACCACCTCAACAAAGCAAACCGATGAGGGGTCTCACCGCTATCTTGACGGTCCTCGTGCTTGCCGGCTGCGGCACACGCACCGAGACGGCGCAAACAGCGGCAGACCCGAGACCCGCTTGGGTCAGTTCGCGTCCCCTATCCGGCATGTACTACATAGGTATCGGGGTGGCCCAAAAGAATCCCAACACCAATTATCAGCGCACGGCGCGGGAAAGTGCGCTTTCGGATCTCGCTTCGGAGATACAGGTCAATGTGAGCACCAACTCCCTGCTCTACACCTTAGAGCGCGAGTACAAGTTTGAACAGGAATTCAGAGAGACCATTCAGGTGACCTCTGATTTGGACCTGGAAGATTTTGAAATGGTCGATGTATGGGAAGATGCCAACAGCTTCTGGGTATACTACAGACTGAACAAACAGGATTACGCCGACAGGAAACGCGCAAAGAAAAACGCAGCCGAGAACCTCGCACTGGACTTCTACGCCAAGGGGCTGAGCGCAGAAAATGATCGTCAGTTCAATACCGCTGTTGATTCCTACCTCCGCGGGCTGCAGGCGCTCGAAAGCTTTTGGGCGGAGGCGAACAATGTGAGCTTTCAAGGCAATGACATTCTGCTGGACAATGCTTTATACACTGCGTTAAGGGACCTGCTCAGCGGGGTACGGATCAATGCGGAAAACGAAGTGCGACTCACTTGGCAAAACAGTTTCCGCACCACGGCAAAGCTCTTGGTAACCGCTGCGGGCAGCGGCAATCCGCTGGAAGGCGTTCCGCTGAGCTACGAATATTTCGGTGCCTACGGGCGCTACCGCGGCAAGACCGCATCCAATGCCGACGGACGTGCCGATATCGCCATCAATGAAGCGGAAAAAGACCGCTCCGGTCATGTGCTGGTCACCGCAGTGGATACCGAATTTCTCTTTGAGCCCTTTCGCTCCGATCGGTTTATGCGCAGGCTCACGGAATCCATGCGGAGTGCCACCGCCCAAACACCCATTCTCTATGTGGCACCGGTCGTCTACCTGGACACCGAAGAGAAAAATCTGGGCAGCCGAATGAGCACCGCCCCCCTTTCATCTGCCGTGAAGACTTCACTCCTCAGGCGCGGCGTGCGCTTTACGGAAAACCGCAGCGACGCGGACTTGACGGTGATCATCCGCGCAGACACACGCAGCGGAAGCAGGGTACAGGGATTTGCCACCGGCTTTCTGGACCTGGACATCTCGGTACGTAACAATGCCACCCGCGAACGCGTGTACCATGTGAGCCGCGCAGACCTCCGGGGCACAGACCTGGACTTTGAAAGAGCGGGCATCAAAGCATATGAAAACATCACCCGCAACATAGAATCAGAGTTAATGCGGCGAATGGCAAACGATTTATTTTAATGCAAAGCCAATTTTGGCACAGTTTCTGACATCTCATAAACCACAAAAGAAGAACACCATGAAAGCACGAAGCACAGGCATTTTTGTACGCACCGGCATAATGCTCTTTTTGGCTGCCGCGGTAGCCACAGGTTGCAAAAAGAAGAAAGACGCCGTTCAACCCGCCCCCGCAGGAGAAGAACTTGTCACAGAATATTGCGCAGGACCCGAATACTTCAGCAATGAAGAATTCTTTCGATCAAACGGGCTGGGCGAAAGCATGGATCAAGCTACTGCCCGCCGACGCGCCATGAGCAATGCCCGCGGGGACCTCGCCGCCGCTATCAGCACTACGGTAAAAGGCACAACCGACAACTACGTGAATTCACGTGAGTTCAACAACCGAGAGGAAGTGCAGGAGCGCTTCGAAAGCTTGACCCGCGAAGTCATCAATCAAGAGCTGAACGGTGTGAGAACCATCTGCCAGCAAGCCGTGCGCGTGACCGCCAACGGAAACTACAAGTACTACGTGGCCATCGAATTGAGCGGCCAAGAGCTCCTCGGTGCCATGAACAGCCGACTCTCGAATGACGAGCGACTCCGCATCGACTATGACTACGAGCAGTTCAAAAAAACCTTCGAGCAGGAAATGGAGAATTTCTCACGACGATAATCCCTTTCACTCTCCGAATTTTGAGGGGCCGATGCAATCTTGCATCGGCCCCTTTCTTTTAAACGAAACGCTACCTTTGCAAGGTGACCTATAAAACAAAAAACTACACCGCGCTGGCGGCCTTTTTTATGGCCACGGCCGTTGCCCTCGGCGCATTGGGGGCACACGCCTTGCAATCGGTACTTTCGCCGGAGCGGCTGGACTCCTTCGAAACGGGGGTGCGCTATCAGGCTTGGCACGCCCTCGGACTTCTGGCCACGCAGCTCATTCCGGAATCTTCCCTTTCCGGAAAATCAAAACGCTCGATCAGCCGCCTTTTCGGAGCGGGGATCATTTGCTTCAGCTTTTCCATATACCTGCTGGCGCTTCGAGATGTCTTGGGCATTGCGGCCGCAGCCCCCATCCTCGGGCCGATCACGCCTGTAGGCGGACTCCTCCTCATCGCGGGCTGGACAGTCCTTTTCATCTCCCTGATTCGCCGAAAGGCGTGAAACCCGAAAGTATTCCCGGGCCTGACAGGATAAGGCGGTAAAGTGTCAGGAACACACTTTGCGCCCGGCGGGAACCCAAGATTCTTATTGCTGATTTACAATGAACTAAAGAGCTGTTTTCGGTCTTTTCAACGGATTATCCCTTCCCCGCCGCACGTGCAAAACCCTTAACTTTGGAGCCAAATTGATGAAATCAAAAATTACCTCATGAATCATTACGGCATAGTACCGGAAAACAACGACCTCAGTAAAATCGGACTTGAAAATGCGGACAGTGCATTCTGGAACCTCAATCCTTCAGAACTCACCGAAGAAACCATTGTAAAAGGCCTCGGGGTGCTCAGCAGTACGGGCGCTCTGGCCATAGATACGGGAGATTTTACGGGCCGCTCACCCAAGGACAGATTCATCGTGGAGGATGACATCACCCGCGATCACATTTGGTGGGGCGACATCAATATCAAATTTGATTCGGAGAAGTTTGACCGCCTTTACAACCGCATGTGCGCTTACCTCACGGGCAGAGAGATTTACGTGAAAGACGCTGCCGTGTGCGACCATCCTGAGCACCGCATGAATGTACGCGTGGTCACCGAGCTGTCCTGGAGCAATCTCTTCATCGACAATATGTTTCTGCGGCTCTCCGCCGAAGAGAAAAGAGCCTTCACCCCCGAGTGGACCGTGGTATGCGCCCCGGGGTTCAAGGCCGATCCCGAAATCGACGGAACGCGACAGCAAAACTTCGCCATACTGAATTTCACCCGTAAAATGGCCATTGTAGGGGGCACGGGATACACGGGAGAGATGAAAAAAGGCATATTCAGCGTGCTCAACTTCGTCCTTCCCCACTTCAAGGGTATCCTCCCGATGCACTGCTCGGCCAATGTGGGCAAAAACGGAGATACGTCCATCTTCTTCGGGCTTTCCGGTACGGGGAAAACAACCCTTTCATCCGATCCGAACCGCGGCCTTATCGGCGATGATGAGCACGGGTGGACGGACGACGGCATCTTCAATTTCGAAGGAGGTTGCTACGCGAAATGCATCAACCTCACGGAAAAACAGGAGCCGCAGATCTACCGCGCCATCAAATTCGGCGCCCTGCTTGAAAATACTGTTTTCAAGGAAGATACCTCCGAAGTGGATTTTGAGGACGGAAGCAAAACGGAAAATACACGTGTGAGCTACCCCATCCACCACATCGATAATGCCGTATCGCCCTCGCGCGGAGTGGTGCCGAAAAATGTATTCTTCCTGACAGCCGATGCCTTCGGTGTACTCCCTCCCGTCTCTAAGCTTACCCCGGAGCAAGCCTCTTTCCACTTCATCTCCGGATACACAGCCAAGGTGGCGGGCACCGAAGAGGGCGTAGTGGAACCGCAATCCGCTTTCTCCGCCTGTTTCGGCGCACCCTTCATGCCCCTGCATCCCGGCAAGTACGCCGAGATGCTCGCTGAGCGCATGAAAAAGCACAATACGACGGTGTGGCTGATCAACACCGGCTGGAGCGGAGGCGCCTACGGTGAGGGGAGCCGCATCAAACTCAAATACACCCGAGCCATGATTACCGCCGCGCTCGAAGGCAAGCTCGATAAGGCCGAATTTGAGGAGCACGAAGTATTCGGTCTTTCCATGCCCACCTCATGTCCCGAGGTGCCCGACGAGATTCTGAACCCCAAAAACACTTGGAAGGACAAAGCTGCCTACGACCACAAAGCCAATATTCTGGCGGGAAAGTTCGTAGACAACTTTAAGAAATTCGAATCCGGTGTGAGCGAGGGCATCCGAAATGCCGCTCCCAAGGTGCGTGAGCGCGCCTGAATGAAGGTTTGACTTAAAAGCGGCGGGCAGAGACCCGCCGTTTTTTTTATACTTTCAACCGCTCAAAGGCAAGAACTCCACGTGCACTATTTCCTCGACCCTGATTTTGATCCGAATGCCGGCATCCTCTGCCCGGAAGAAAGCCGCCACGCAATAAAGTCACTTCGGCTTGCGGCGGGCGACAGCATTCTTGTGGGCAACGGCAAGGGAAAACTCTACACCTGCACCGTGCGGCATGCGGGTCGAGACAGTCTGGCCACGGCGGTAACCGAAACGATGAGCATACCCCCGCCGCGCTTTCGGTTTGACCTCGCCGCAGCGCCGGTCAAAAATCCGACGCGGTTTGAATGGTTCCTGGAAAAGGCCACGGAAACGGGCGTTCACACCATCACCCCCCTCCTGACCCGACGAACGGAAAGGCCCCGTTTTAAAACGGCACGCGGCGAACGTATCATGCATGCAGCCGGCAAGCAGAGCAAAAGAGCATGGCTCGCCGAATTGAACCCGCTCACTCCTTTCGGAGATGTGCTGGGCAGCGCCCACGGGCTGAAGGTGATTGCCCATTGCGATGCAGACCGCGCAAGGCGAAACTTTGCCGATCTGATAAACGAAACTGCCGCAGAAAGCGTTTTGGTACTGATCGGCCCGGAAGGTGACTTCACTCCTGAAGAAATTGATGCCGCAGTTGCTGCGGGCTTTACGGAGGCCGACCTCGGACCGAACAGGCTGCGCACGGAAACAGCAGGTGTGTATTGCGCATCCGTTTTGGCAGCAATGAAAATGAAATAACCCCCGCTATGAAAAAACTGTGCTTTCTGGTATTCATCTGCCTAACGGCAAACGGGCTCTTCGCCCAAAAAGATGCCTCATTTGCCCTCGCGGTGCTCCAATACCGCGGCGGAGGTGATTGGTACGCAAACCCAACCTCCGTGCCCAACCTCCGGGACTTCTGCATAGAAAATCTGGGGATCAACCTCGGAGAAACACAATTCGCGGATGTGGGAAGTGCGGAACTGTTCAATTACCCCTGGGTGCACATGACGGGGCACGGAAATGTAGTGTGGAACAGCAATGACATCGAAAACCTGAGGACCTATCTTCTCGGCGGAGGCTTTCTCCACATTGATGACAACTACGGCATGGACGCTTTCATCAGGCCGCAGATCAAAAAGCTCTTTCCCGATAAGGAGCTTGTAGAAGTCCCCTTCGATCATCCGATCTATCACCAAAAGTATTCCTTCAACGACGGCCTGCCCAAGGTACACGAGCACGACGGTCTGCCGCCGCAGGGCTTCGGTATTTTTCACGAAGGCCGAATCGTACTTTTTTACAGCTACGAAAGTGACTTGGGCAACGGCTGGGAAGATCCCGAGGTACACGGCGACCCGGAAGAAATCAGGCTCGAAGCGCTGAAGATGGGTGCCAACCTCGTGATGTACGCACTCATGGGACAGGACGAGCCGGAAGCGGATTAAGGGGGCGTCGGCGGCGTACGGAAAAAGAGGGGCTCAGCTTTGATAAAAGCCCTGATCGGATACTGACCGCGACGTACCGAAAAGTGGGCGCTTAGCTTTATAGACGCTTAGACCTGACGGGTTTCGGAAACCCGTCAGGACTTCGGGGCGCGGAGACCGGTGGTTCTTATCAACGTGGGGGGCGGCGACGACCTCACAGAAATGTGGCCCACGTTACCCCGGCTTACAGAACGCGTTGCTCATGCCGGCGTCGGAGGTGTAAACGGCCTCGTCGGGGAGTTCTCGTTTGCGGGAGAGATTCTTCACTCCGGAATGACAGCATCCGAGAGGGTTTTCGGGACGGATAAGGGAGAAGGAAGGGCGGTTGCGGTCGCAGTTGTCCTTGCTAAAATTACCGAACGAATGACCGTGGCGGGTCTTTATCAAGGTGTGATCGGGAGCTTTTTGCGGGTATTCAAGCCTCAATCTATCCCTGCAACCACCGTAGCGCGATCGCTGCCCACCGCTCCGAAGAATCCCAAAGCGCGCTTGTCGGGGTTGCTCAGGTTGTTCACATTGCCGCGGATCGGGGCCGGAGGGGTGTCAAAAGGACTGCCCACAAAAGCCGTTTGCTGCTGCACGAGCTGAAGAAATTCCAAGGCATGACGTGAAATTCGCTGCTGTACCACGGTGACGGTATCCCCTTCGCGAAAGAGTTCGTTGATCGGAGAGAAACCTACAATCATGCTGCCGTCTACAAAATCGTCGTTGGTAACGGCGATGTCGAAAGGATCATTCTTGAAGCGGCCGTTTACGATAACGCGCCATCGGTAATTATCCCCGCGGCCGGGCGGCTCGAAGGTGTCTATGAGTACGGCGTAGATTTGGTCTTCATCCTGTTCCAAAAATTCGCTCGGCCCGTCGGGATCTACTTCCCAATAGATGTCGAGGATGGGCACGGGGGCGCGCAGAAGCTCCGGGGCGGTGGTGTACTGTTCGCCATCGGGCAGGGAAATATCGAGGATGTAGCTGCGCCCTACACGGCCGGAGTCGGGGAAGGTGTACACGCCGGGGGCGGTCTCCTCGAGGAGGAATACCTCACCTTCGGAATCACTGAGGGTGACGTCTGCACCCGTGGCGGGCGGAGGATCGGCCGCTTCGAAATAGGGCGCCGTGAAGGAGAGCTTCACGTGGTGGGGGCCCGGCTCATTGCTGATCCATCCCTCCACTACGAGCAGGGTCTCGCCCTCGGGAAGGTCGAGTTCTATCTTGTCCTCGCAGGCGCTGAATGTAAGCAGTGCTGCTGCAAAAACGGCTGTAGTCCTGATGCTTTTCACGGCTGCTTAAAATTTGAGGTTATAGGTTACGCCCGGAATCACGGAGCCGAAGATGCTGAGTCGAAAGGCTTCGGTCATTTGCGGATTGTCCCTGTTTTGGCGGAAGAAGATGCTGTACGGATTTCGGCGTCCGTAGACGTTGTAAAGCGAAAAAGTCCAAGAGCTTTCCCATGAATCGGGGCGGTTGAGGAAGAAGAGGACTTTCTTTTTCTTCTTTTGGGGAACGAGGGTGGCCGAGAGGTCGAGGCGGTGATAGTCCGGAATGCGGGCGCCGTTTCGGTTGTTGTAGTTGGGGATGATGATGCCTTCGAAGGTGTACCGACCGTCCGGAAAAGTCACGGGCCTTCCGGTCATGTAGGCGAAGATGGCCCCGAAGCTCCATTTTTCATCGAGGCGATAATTGGCGGTGGCACTCAGATCGTGGAGTTTGTCCCAATTGCTCGGGTACCATTCTCCGCGGTTGATTTCCTCTACCTGCAGCTCACTTCGGGCCAGGGTGTAGCTGAACCGGCCGGTGAGTCTGCCCTTGACTTTTTGCACCTGCATTTCGAGGCCGTAAGCGCGACCGATTCCTTGGAGCAGGTCTGTTTCCAAGGCCTCATTGAGCAAGAGTTGGGCATTGTCGCGGTAGTCCAACAGGTTGTTGTAATCCTTGTAATACACCTCGGCGGAAGCTTCGTAGGTATTGTCCTTGAAGTTGCGGTAATAGCCGAGCGACAATTGGTCTGCCACGGCGGGCTCCACATATTTTCCGGAAGGGGTCCAAATATCGAGGGGGGTTGCGGCCGTGGTATTGGATACGAGGTGGATGTACTGCCGCATCCTGTTATAGCCGAGCTTTACGGAGCTGCGCGGATTGAAGGTATAATTGGCGGAGAAGCGCGGCTCGAACCCTCCGTAGTCGGCAATCCCCTCGCCGCGCCCGTAAGACCTCACGCCCGCGATGAGCTCGGGATCTGAGGGCGTATCGTCTTCATAAAGAAAAACATCCCGGGAACCGAGGTTGAGAAAACGGCTGTACCTTAACCCGTAATGAAGTGAGAGCTGCTCGTTTACCGTTTGCTTGTTGCTGATGTAAGCGGCGGCCTCCACGGCGTATTCGGGCTGCACTTCAAAGACGTTGAAAAAGCTCTCCTCACCCAGCCCTTCGGCTCGTCCGGGGCTGAAGGTGTAGTAGATGCCCTGCACCCCGAAGTCGAGGGAGTGGTCTTGGTTGGGTCGGTAGTTAAAATCAGCCTTGAGATCGTAATTGCGGATGCCGGCGCGCCAGTTGAAAGCGGTATTGCCCGTGGGGACGCCGAGCTCATAGGTGTAGTCGCTGTACACTGCCGTAAAATTGGAAAACATACGGGGCGAGAAGAGGTGGTTCCAGCGGAAAGTGGCCGTATTGTTGCCCCAGGAACTGGCAAACGCATCGCCGAAGCGAAAGCGATCGGCGCCGGAATAGGCCGAAAAAAACAGGCGGTTGTTCTTATTGACCGTATAATTGATCTTGGCATTGAGGTCGTAAAAAAAGAGCTGACTGCCGCGGAGGTCCGGATTGAAAATCGGGGCGAGGAGGTCGCCGTATGAGCGCCTTCCCGCGATCATGAAGGAGGCCTTGTCCTTTACCACGGGGCCTTCGAGCATGAGCCTGCTTGAGATGAGCCCGATGCCCGCGTTGCCTTTGAATTCTTTCGAATTACCCTCCCGCTGACGCACATCGAGCACACTGCTGAGACGGCCGCCGTACTTGGCGGGTATGCCCCCGCGGAACAGGGAAATGTCCTTGACCGCATCCGCATTGAATATGGAGAAAAAACCGAAGAGGTGGGAAGAATTGAATACCACGGCCTCGTCGAGAAGAATGAGGTTCTGATCGATATTGCCGCCGCGGACATTGAATCCCGTGGCCCCCTCGCCCACCGTGGTCACCCCGGGAAGCAATTGGATGCTGCGGATCACATCTACCTCGCCCATGAACTGCGGCAGTTCCTTGATCATTTTTGAATCCATGCGGCTCACGCCCGTCTCCAGGCTCGACACATTGCGGTTGGCCCGCTCGGAGGTCACCTCTACCGCCTCGAGTTGAAGGCGATCCGGGATGAGTTCCACATTTCGCGTGACATCCTCCGTGAGCGATATTTCAGTTTCGAAAGGCTGATAGCCTATGAAGTTAAAAACGGCCGTGTAACTGCCGGGAAGCAAAGAAACTGTGTAGTATCCGTAAAGGTTGGCGGCAGCCCCGCTTTCGGCCTCTTCGATGTACACCGTAGCCCCGATCAGCTCCTCCCCCGTCTCCGCATCGCGAATATAACCGCTGAGGCTCACTTTATTTTGCGAAAGCAAGACCGAAGGCAGGCAAGCGATGAGAAGTATGAAGTACAGATTTCTGATCATAACAAAAGCAGTCGTCGCGTGCAAAAGTGGTTAATACTGACGACCCTGTCCGGAAAATCGTATGGATGGGAGAGGAAAATGATGGATGGTATCGACTTACCGCAAATCGACCGTCCGCGGTTCGCTTATTTTTCACAAGTTTGTATCCGTGAGTGTAGCAAGCGTATGGAAATACATGGTGCCGGCAGCGGTCGTGTTCATGCTCGGGGGGCTCAGCGCCTCGGCGCAGGACGATTCCGAGCAGCCGGTACAATTCAGCATCAGCGGCAGTATCGATGTCTTTTACGCCTTCGACTTTAACAATCCCGGCTCGGACAGTCGTCAGCCTTTTTTCTACAACCACAACCGGCACAACGAGTTCAACCTCAACCTCGGCATCATCAGCGCGGAAGTCGCGCACGAGCGTTACCGCGCGGTGCTTGCCCTGCAAACGGGCACCTATGCCGCAGACAATTACGCCGAAGAACCCGTCGAACTGCGCAATATTTTCGAAGCTTACGCGGGCTTGTGCCTTTCGGCAAATCAGGACCTTTGGCTCGACGTGGGGGTATTTGAATCGCACATCGGTTTCGAATACGCCGAATCCGCAAAAAACCCCACCCTGACCCGCTCGCTGGTGGCGGAGCATTCACCCTACTTCCTCACAGGGGCCCGGCTCACGTGGCAAGCCGACGAGAAATGGACCTTCCTGCTCACCGCCGCCAACGGTTGGCAGCGCATACGGCGGGTGCGCGGCAATTCGCTGCTCTCCTTCGGCTCGCAGGTTTACTACAAGCCCTCCGAAGATTGGGAGCTCAACTGGAGCACCCTCATCGGTACGGACGACCCCGATACCGAGCGGCGGATGATCTTTTACAACAACCTCTACGCGGAAAAAAACCTGACGGAAAAGCTGCGGCTTACGGCGGGCTTCGACATAGGTGCGCGACAGGCCGCGCGGGGGAGCGAGCGGTACGATGCTTTCCTGACGCCGACCCTGATTTTGCGCTGTAAATTCACCGACCGCTGGGCCGCCGCCCTGCGCGGGGAGTACTACCACGACCCCGAGGGAGCCGTGATTCCCACGGAGACCGACGAGGGATTCGAGGCTGCCGGTTATTCTGTCAACATCGACTACAGTCCGCGCCCGGGCGTAATATGCCGTGTGGAGTGGCGGCGCTTTGAAGGGCGCAACCCCGTATTCTCCGAGCCCGGAGGGCCGGGGAGGGACAATATGTTTGTGGCAGCGTCGGTGGCGGTGCTTTTCGGGGGGCGGTGAAAGCAGGTAGACACCACTTTTGTTGTGGGTTTATAGTTGGCGAACTCGATGAGGCGCGTTTAGCGACAAGGAGTTTTCCGGACAAACGGCTACGCAGCATTTGCAATGCTACAGCCGTGCCGGGCAAGCCCGACAGCTAACCGCAATATTGTCGCTGTCGCGGCTCATTTGTTGCGACCACACAAGTCACAAAGTGTACAAAGTGAGCAGGACGCAAGCAGTGCCTGAACGCGTGCCGTCACGATTTACGGCTACGCAGCATTTGCAATGCTGCGGCCGTGCCGCGCAAGCCCGACAGCTAACCCCAATGTTGTCGCTGTCGCGGCTCATTTGTTGCGACCGCATAAGTCACAAAGTGTAAAAAGTGAGCAGGACGCAAGCATTGCCTGAAGGCGTGCCGTCACGGTTTACGGCTACGCAGCATTTGCAATGCTGCGGCCGTGCCGGGCAAGCCCGACAGCTAACCCCAATGTTGTCGCTGTCGCGGCTCATTTGTTGCGACCACATAAGTCACAAAGTGTACAAAGTGAGCAGGACGCAAGCAGTGCCTGAACGCGTGCCGTCACGATTTACGGCTACGCAGCATTTGTAATGCTGCGGCCGTGCCGCGCAAGCCCGACAGCTAACCCCAATGTTGTCGCTGTCGCGGCTCATTTGTTGCGCCCGCCGACACCCCTATCACCCACGCCTGCCTGCCTTCCCTATCGGGAGGTAAACAGGACAGGCAGGAATTTCCGCAAGCTGTGCTCGACCCCCTGATGCGCGCGGCCTTGGAGCCTTTGCTGAAGCGAATGGAAAGGGGGAGGTAAGGGAGCGCTCTGACTTGGGTCGTATTACAGGGGATGTTACCATTAAAATCCTTGCGGCAGAGCAAAGCTGTAATCTCGAGGTCGGCGGAAGCGGCGCCCTCTCCGTTTACGCAGGGGCGGGCCAATACGCCACCAATAAATCCCTCTCTCTTTTCAAAGGCGGCGAAAATTCTTTGATGAACCCGCCAAAAACCTTCCGATTTCCTTCCCGATTTCCGCGCCGCGATCAAAAATCATGAAGTGATTGCCCCCGCGAATCATCACGGCATCGCGCACGGAAGATGCGGGAAAAACGCGGTCGGCGGTGCCGTGGATCCTCAAATAGGGCGCGGCAATCCCGGGCGGCTCCCAATCGAGCACGGCACAGGCGCCGAAGGTCATGAAATCTGCATCACTCTCGCGGAGCATCTCGAGAAAGAGCGCCCTGCCTTCCGGCGATTTGGAGGTGAAACGGTCGCCGGCCGTGCCGAGGGCCTGCAGGAGCGGCTTGGAAATCACGGGGCCCGCACGAAGCGCAGCCGCCGCGCGAATCGGAGCGGCCATTTCCGCGCGCTCCACAGCGGTGGAGATCAATACGAGTCCTTCAACCTCTGCAAGGTGCGCCCACTCCTGCGCGATCATTCCGCCGAGCGAAACCCCGCCGATGAAGTAGGGCGGTTCAGGGCGGTAGTGCTCGATCAACTTTTCCGCATAGGCTCCCAAATCTGCGGCACTGCCGGGCGGGATCCATGGCAATGCAATCACCTCCGCATCAGGACCGCAATCGAGGTTGCGGTACATTCGGGGATCGGCACCGAGGCCCGGAAGCAGGTAGAGTCTCACGTCGGGGAACAAAGATAGCACAAGAGGGGCAGTGCGCGCGCGGTCCGGCACTTTTGATTTTCCCGGAAAGGGAAAGCCGATAATTGATGTATGTTTGCCCCCCTAAAACGGTAAATATGCTGCGAAAAATTACTGCAATTACAGCACTTATCTTACTCAGCGCAAGTGTACAATCACAAACGAAAGGATATGTAGACACAGTGGAGGTCACAGGCACACAGATCCCCTTGAGAATTCAGGAAACGGGGAGAAACATCTCGGTGATCAGTGCCGAAGTAATCCGCGAGATGCCGGCAGTATCCATAGACGAAATCCTGCAATTCGTGCCGGGCGTAGAGGTGCAATCGCGCGGCGGATTCGGCGTGCAGGCCAACATCCTGATGCGGGGGTCTACCTTCACCCAAGTGCTCATCCTTGTAGACGGGATGCGCATCAATGACCCGCTTACGGGCCACTTCAACGGGTACATTCCCGTGGCCAAAGACGAAATAGAAAGAATTGAGGTACTTCGCGGACCGGCTGCGGCCATGTACGGTCCCGATGCCATGGGCGGCCTGATCAATATCGTCACAAAAACATTTGCCGGGACTACGCCTGAAGGAATCGGCGGCACCGCCGACATCGGGATCGGGTCTAACCGGCACATCAACGGAGCGGCGAGCGTAAGCGGCAGAAATGATCGGTTCTCTTGGAACGTATCCGGTATGATCAACAATGCCGACGGAGAGCGGATTCCCGGACAAATCAATGCTGACGGAGACGCACTTGAGCCCTTTCGCACCTTCTTCGAAATGCACACGGTCGGCGCCTCCCTGGCTTATAAAATCAAAGATAATTTGCGGGTCAAATTTCGTACTTCTTACGACTACCGTGATTTTAACGCGCGGTATTTTTATACCAACCTGGCTTCCGACAAGGCGGTAGAAACGGTATCGCAAAGCTTTTCCGTGATGCACCTCGAGCAGGTCACCGCCAAGCGGCGAAGTGATCTGCAGGTGAGCTACCGCTACAGCACGGACGATTACACATTCAGCCCCGACTTTCCTTCGACCAACAGCCACGTGATGCAATTCACCAACGTGATCACCAACCACCTTTGGGAAGTCGACGACAGGCTCATGCTGAAAGGAGGCGTCCAGTTCACCCACCGCCAAATAGCGAGCAATGACCGCGGAAACCACGACGACCGGCACACGGGGGTCTACGCTATGGCCCTCTACCGCCCGGCAGAAAGCCTGCACATCACCGGAAGCATACGCGCCGATTACGATGAAAATTACGGCCTCGAATACCTGCCCCAGCTCAACTTCTCCTATGCACACAGCGAGGGGCTTACCTTGCGCGGAGCGGCGGGTCGCAGCATCCGCGCGGCAGATTACACGGAACGCTTTGTGAGCAATAACCTCTCAAACCTCACCCCCGGAAGAAGCCTCGGAAATCCCGATCTCCTCGCCGAGGTAAGTTGGAGCCAAGAGATAGGAGCAGACATTCGACTCAGCCCGAGCCTCATGGTAAAAGCCACCGGATTTTTACGGCAGGGAGACCGCCTGATCGACTATGTGCTCACGCCCGCATCTGTGATCGGTAATGTGGGCGACCTCGATCCCGAGGGTGAGTACTTCTTTGCCCGGAACATCGCGGATGTGCGTGCTAACGGGGCGGAACTCGAACTGATTTACACCAAGCGGATCAATGAAAGACGGCGCATGACCTTTAGCGGAGGGTACACTTTTGTGAATACCTACAACCGCGACGGTGTGGTGAGTGTGTACATCGCCAACCACGCCCGCCACCTCGCCACAGCCTCGGCCATGGTCACCGAAGGCCGGTGGAGCCTCAATTTGTCAACCCTCTACAAGGCGAGAGATGCACGAGCAGCAGAAGGAATCAATGCCACACTTGATCCGGACTACATGCTGTGGAACGGAAATGTGGGCTTCCGTATTTCCGAGAACTTCTCCCTCTCCGCACAAGTAATGAACATTTTCGATACGGCATATCAAAATATTCTGGGTGCGCCTATGCCGGGGCGCTGGCTGATCGGCAGTGTTCACGTACGCTTTTGAGCCCGATGCCCGCAATGTCAGGGCTGCCGGGATAGTACTTCACACGAAGGCCTGCGATCCAAATGGCGAAGAACCGGAATTCCGGGTTCATCAAAACGTATCTTTCGTCAAGAATGCCGGTGAAGCAAAAAATAAAAGGAGGTGAAAAGTGAAATTATTCCGCTTCTGCAGATGCCTCCCGTAGCGTTCGCAAGAGCTGCTTCAACTCAGTGGTTTTCTCAGGATAACCGAGTCGGTCGTAAGAAAATATCAGGTTGTTCAGCATGCGCCCGATGATGTCGATGTTCGAGCAAGGACTGTAATGCTCTGCACCTGCCGGGATTTTCAGCTGTTCGAGATAGGAAGCAATTTCCGTTTTGTGGACGATGGCACCGCGGTTGAAAGCATTGATGTAGAAAAGTACGTCTGCGCGTTCGGCATCGGGACGGATGCGCTCCTCGATGAAGCGCATGATATTGTACTCATCCACATAGGCGAGGATAAAATGGTTCGGCAGGTTGACACCGTACACCGGCACGCCGAGGCTCTCTGCGAGAGCGATATAGATAATACTCAAGCTCAAGGGATTTCCCTTTCGGGTCTCGAGCACCGTATTGATGTAGGAGTTCTGAGCGGCGTGGTAGTTTTTCTTGTTTCCGCGAAATCCGTGTACGTCAAAGAGGATATGGTTGAATACCTTTACCTTTTCGAGGGCGGTAAGTTCATCATTGAGTTCAAGCCAGATATCCTGCCGTATCCTGTTCAGGTTGTCGCGCACTTCCGCCTCATCGAGATCGGGATATTGGTACCGCGCCACACGCAGTGCTCCTTCGAAGAGATTTTCACCCCCTTCCCGGGCCCACCTTTCGAGGCCTTTCTGCACGGCGTCAAATTGGATAAAATGGATCAGATCCTCGATGCGCTGCTGAAAGGCATCTCCGAAGCTGTTGAGCTCCCAGAGGTTTTCCAGACGGGGAATGATCTCTTCTCCGTAAGTAGCCAAACGGGCGCGTACATGCGTGTAAACTCCCTCATCGGGGTCATCGATCAGGTTGAGCAGCGCATCAATCTCACCATGTTTCATTTCACCATACATACGCATCGGTCGGTGCATTTGTTGTGGGCTAAAATTAGGCGGTCGATGGGTTGCCGCAGCGCTTCCCGCACCTACTTATCAGCAGCAGCGTGTTAATCGCACCTCGAAAAGCAGTTTGAAATGTGATGTACATCACACACTTCCGTGTAAAAATCGGGCAGCAGAAGCATCTGCCGCCATCCGATTACGACCGGGGTGCCGCGAAGCCGGTTCCGCCATGAAGCGGAAAAACATATCCGCTCATCTACGAAAAGAATCCGTTCGTATACTATAATTTCGATTGCACGCGATGCCGCGCACTTTTGTCCCGTCATTAAAATTGAATGTCGTGATGAAAACCAAACTCCTCCTTTTGATTCCTGCGCTTTTTGCAATCATTGCCGTGAGCGCACAAGACTTTACGCAAACCATCCGCGGGCGCGTCATCGATGCGGACAGCCGCCAAACGCTCCCGGGCGTCAACGTGCTCCTGCCGGATGCCGATACCTTCACCGGCACCGTCACAGGGCCTGACGGCACCTTTCGCCTCGAAAACGTTCCTGTGGGGCGCGTTTCCCTGCGTTTCACCTACGTAGGTTTCCAACCCGCCGAGCGCACCAACCTTGAGCTCACCACGGGAAAGGAACTCATCCTCGAGATTGAAATGACGGAATCGGTCAGCAAGCTCGATGAAGTGGTGGTCTCCGCACGCAGTGCTTCGGGTGTGCGCAATGAAATGGCTACGGTAAGTGCCCGCTCCTTTTCCGTAGAGGAAAGCCAACGCTTCGCCGGGGCGCGGAACGATGTATCGCGCATGGCGGGCAACTTCGCCGGGGTGAATACGGCCAACGATGCCGTGAACGACATTGTGGTGCGCGGCAATTCGCCCCTCGGCGTACTCTGGCGCCTGGAAGACATTGACATCTTCAACCCCAACCACTTCGGTGCGGCGGGCGCCACGGGCGGTCCCGTGAGCATGCTCAACAACAATACCCTCGCCGATTCCGATTTTCTCACCGGGGCCTTTCCCGCCATGTACGGAAATGCCTTGGCCGGCGTATTCGACTTGCGCATGCGCAGCGGAAACAACGAGCAGTCGGAGTTCATCGGTCAAATCGGATTCAACGGATTCGAACTCGGTGCAGAAGGGCCGATCAACAAAGAAAAAGGGAGCTCCTACATCGCCAACTACCGCTACTCTGTATTGGGCTTGATGAACGACATGGGGCTGAACCCGGGAACGGGCACCGGGGTACCCAACTACCAAGACCTCTCCTTTCGGCTCAACTTTCCCGAAACCAAAATCGGTCACATTGCCGTATTCGGACTCGGCGGAGCCAACAGCATCGACTTTGTAAATTCAGACACCCCCTTCGATGAATTGGAAGATGATTTCTACACCAACGGTGACCAAGACATCTACAATTCCAACCACATGGGCGTGATCGGGGTATCCCAAATTCTCTCGTGGTCGCCGAAGACCTACTCAAAACTCGTGGTAAGCGCACAAACGGCGCAAAACGGCAACACGGTAGACAGCCTTGCGGGTGAGTCCCGCATACCCCGTGCATACTACCGAAGCACCGAGCGCCAAAACAAAATAAGCAGTCATTTCTTTGTGAACCACAAGCGGGACGCAGCCAATGTATTTCGCGCCGGTGTGATGGCTGATTTCATCGATGTGAACCTTCGCGATTCGGTATTCGTCACTTCGGATGATGCTTTCCGCACGCTTACCGATAAGCGCGGCAGTACCACCCTCATGCGCGGATATGTGCAGTGGAAGCACAGCTTCACGGATGATTTGGTCCTGAACACGGGATTCTACAGCCAATACTTTGCCCTCAACGGCGCTCTCTCCGCCGAGCCGCGCGCCGGTCTCGAATGGAAATTCAAACCGCGACAGCGCTTCAGCATAGGTTACGGGCTGCACAACCAAACCGCTCCCCTGCCCGTCTACTTCCGCGAAACCCGCACCGATGCCGGCCTTGTACAAACAAACCGCGACCTCGGATTTCAGCGCAGCAATCACCTTGTGGCCGGATACACAAGAGATTTCGATAAAGGATTGCGCTTTAAAGCCGAAGCCTACTACCAATTCATCGACCGGGTGGCCGCCGAGCAGCGGCCCACGGCCTACAGCCTGCTCAACGCGGGGTCTTTCGGCACCGAAATCCGCGACTCACTGGTCAATACCGGTACGGGACGCAATTACGGGATCGACCTTTCGCTTGAAAAATCCATGACGCGAGGCAATTACTTCATCATCAATGCATCCCTTTACGAAAGCAAGTACACCGGCTCCGACGGAAAGGAGCGCAGCACAGCCTTCAACGGCAATTACCTCCTCAATGCCGTAGCGGGAAAAGAGTGGCGCGTGAGCGGGGAAGACGCCAAAAACAAGAAAGCAATCAACTTCGACCTCAAAGCCACCTTTGCCGGCGGACTCCGCTACTCGCCCATCGATGCGGAAGCCTCCGCAGCGGCGCAGAGCACGGTGCTCGACGACGAGAATCCCTTCAGCAATCAATTCAAGCCTTACTTTCGCACCGATATCCGCATCGGCTACAAGGTATTTTACAAAAAGTTCACCCAAGAGTGGGCCCTGGATGTCCAAAACCTGACAAATACGCAGAACCCCTTTGCCGTGACCTATGATTGGCGCACGGGAACGGAAAGGGTGATTAACCAACTCGGCATCTTTCCCCTGCTGCAGTACCGGGTGACCTTTTAGATACCGTTACAGCGGTGCTTCGCGCTGCCCTGTCGGTGCACCCGCCGAGGTCTTTGGTTTCGCTGAATCCGCCCCTTGTCAAATTTTATTTCTTCCGACCGACAACCTGTAAACCCCAAAAACCATGAAAATCATTCATCAAAATATTTGGTACGCCGACGAAAAGCGCGCCTCAAATCCGAAAAAAATCCTCATGTATTCCGACCGCGGCACCTTGGAATCCCATACTTCGGGATTGCGCTTCGCGGGCCAAAACTCCGAGATTGCCATCAACAGTATCTCGAAAGTACGCAGGGGCCGACCCACATTAAATTGGGTGGCCTATCTCGCGGGCGGTGCGATCTTCGCATTTTTGGACTTTGCCATCCTTCCCGGTCCCGACCCCGTATTCGGCAGGGAGTGGGTGCTCACTTCGCTGTACATCCTCCTCGCACCGATCAGCATTTTGCTTTTTTACCTTCCGGTAAAATGGGTTGCCGTGGAATACGAGGAGCAGGGCCGCAAGCGAAAAGCTTGGTTTTCGAGCGGTGACGCGGGCGGGTTTTCCGTATACACGGGGGCCAACCGAAAGTTGAAGCGCGACATCTCGGCGGTCATTGAATCACATCAAACCGAGGAACACTGATGCCCGCAGACCGCCACGAGGTGATATATGATTCTTACCTTCGTAATGCTCGGGGTATTCCGATCGTTCCCGCCGAGACATCGTGTAAGAAGATGGACAAGGTTTTTTGGTACAATGTGCTGCGCGCGTCGTTGGCTATTTCGCTGATCCCGGTGGTATTCGGGTTGATTCAGGTATTCCTGTTCGAGAACGACGACCGCTTTCTTCTCTACAACACTTGGTGGCAGTGGTTGATTTTTAATGCCCTCATCACCTTTTTGCTCACAGTGTCCGCCTCGACCATCGGCATGTACGTACACATCGGGATGCCTTACGAGAAAACCCGTTTTGCTGTGAGGCTCCCGGTGCTGCTCGCGGCTACGGCCGTGCCGGCGGGTCTCATCATGTACCTGTATCACATGGCGTGGTGTCCGTACCTCCGTCTCGACTGTTTTTCTCGGGAGCATCTCTTCACCAACATCACGCTGGCCGTGGTCATCACCATCATTATCACCGTTTTTTCCGAAGGTGCCCGCCTCTTTGAGATGTGGAAAGCATCGCTTGTGAAAGAATCGCTGCTGAGGGAAGAAAACCTCAAATCGCAGCTGGAAGTACTCAAGAGCCAAATCAATCCCCATTTTCTGTTCAACACCCTGAACAGCATTTATATCCAATCGGACAAGGATGCCGACACCGCCCGTGAAAGCATCCTCCACTTTGCCGATCTCTTGAGTTATCAACTCTACGACAGCCGAGAAAAAACAGTGGACCTGAAATCCGAAGCGGAGCATTTGAACCATTACATCGAATTGGAAAAAATGCGCCAAGGCGATGCGGTAGCGGTCGAAACGGATTTTCCGGTGCTTTCAAAAGGCATTCGCATTGCTCCGCTCCTCTTCACGCCTTTGATCGAAAATGCATTCAAATACGGCCTCGCCTCCGGGCTCGACCAATACCGCCTGCACATATCCCTCGCTGCAGGTGCGCGTTATGTGCGTTTTCGTTGTGAAAATGAATTCCGCCCCACGGCCAAAAAAGGCAAAGGCGGATTGGGCCTTGAAAATTTGCGAAAGCGGCTGGAGCTCATTTATCCCGGCCGGCACACCCTGACCCTGAATGCCGAAAACGGGACCTTCACGGCGGAACTCGAAATTGAACATCAACCATGAAAAAAACACTGACCTGCATCGTAGTAGACGACGAACCCTTGGCCCGTGAGGGCTTGGAGCGCTATATTGAGCGCACGGATTTTCTCGAGCGGCGCGGCAGTTTCAAGAACGCCCTGAAGGCCTCCGAGTTTCTCACCGCTGAGCGCGTGGACCTCATGTTCTTAGACATCCACATGCCCATGCTCACCGGCCTTGAATTTTTGGAAGGGCTTCCCGATCCGCCGGCAGTTATCTTCACGACCGCCTACCGCCAATACGCAGTCGAAGGTTTTGAGCTTCAAGCCGCAGACTACCTACTCAAGCCGGTTTCTTTTGCGCGGTTCATGAAGGCGGTCAACAAGGTGCGGCTTTCGCACGCTCCGTCGCCTGAAGCCGCCCCGACCGACGGGCATTTCTACGTGAAGGAAGACGGAATCATGGTAAAGGTGCGCTTCGAAGAGGTGCAGTGCATCGAAGGGGTGAAAGATTACATCTTCATCCACACTGAGAAGTGCAGGCACATGGTGCTCACCAACCTTAAGGCCGCCGAGGAGAAATTGGATTCGGATCACTTCATGCGTGTACACCGATCGCACATCGTCAATCTCGACCATGTCACCGCATTGGAAGGCAATCTCCTCCACATCGGAAAGCACCGAATTCCCGTGAGCAAACAGCACCGCGCGGAGGTATTGGAAAGGGTTGTAGGCAGCAAGTTGTGGAGAAGGGAGTAGCACAATCCGAAAGGCTGCAAACTCCCTGCAGGCATGCGCGGTATTCACAGATTCGGAGCCCGTTATGAAATGTATTCTCCGCCGCGAACAGCTATTCCTTCGGAGCCCCGCATGCCTTCCCGGCAGTTGATTCCGCGGCTTTTACTCACTCATCAATTCAGGTGATATCGCATTTTGATCGGCGGAAATCGTCTACTTTCGGCCCGCGAAATAAACTGTCCGAAATGAAAAATTCTTCCTTGAAATCACTAAAACTGCCTTTTACAGGCTTGCTGCTCATGCTCGGTGCGGCCGCAATTACTGCCTGCGGCGATGATGACGACGACAACGGCGGCAGCCCGAATACCAATGATGAAGGCAGCTCAAGCTTCGTGATATCGGGCGATCAGGAGGGCACTGCCTCCGGCACATCCAACCTGCGCAATGCCGAAGTAGGCTTCGGTTCAGGCCAATATCGCCTCACCCTCAACATCGGCGCACCGGGCTTCGGTGCCATTGTAATGAACTCAGGCCTGCTCGACGCTCCTTTCGACATTCAGGAAAACACGGTGTATGTTCTCGGTACGTTCGGAGATGTAGATCTCGGTGAAGCCGATTTATACGTGGCTTATATGACGGATGATTTCAACTACCTTCCGGTAGAAACAGAGGGCACCTTGGAGTTTTCAGATATCACCGCGAACCGTGCAGAAGGGGTTTTTGAATTTTCCCTCAGCGCAACGGACAACTTCGCAGGGGGCGAAGTGCGGAGCGTTACGGTGACGGACGGCACCTTCTCGGCCGTCATTCAGTAGCACGGAGCCGCTTCGACTATTCGGCGCGAAGGTATCCCGTATCTATCAGCCGATCTTCTCCGGCGGCCGTGCAGGCGTAGTTGAATCCTTTGCGCACACTGTAGCCTCCGTATCGGCCCGCTCGATCCATGGCGAGAAAACCGACTTGTAATTCCGTCGCTTCCGCCTCCGGATGTTTGCGCAGCACGCGCTCGACAATTTCCCTGCAAGCCTCCTCCGGTGACGCCCCCGCCCGCATGGTTTCGACTACGGCGCTGCACCCCGCCACGCGCATCACTGCCTCTCCGAGACCCGTCGCTACGGCTCCGCCCACCTCACCGTCCACGAAAAGTCCGCTCCCGATGATGGGAGAGTCTCCCACGCGACCGTGCATTTTATAGGCCATTCCGCTGGTGGTGCAGGCCCCGGCAATCCGCCCTTCGGCGTCGCGGGTCAAGATGCCGATGGTATCGTGGTTTTCGATATTGGGTTCCGGACGGTATTCGCTGTTGCGGAGCCATTCCTGCCATGCGCGCTCCGCTTCGGGCAGGGGCACTTTGAAGTCGATCGGTTCAAAACCGCGTTCCCGCGCAAATGCATAAGCCCCGGGCCCCACGAGCATCACGTGCGGCGTATGTTCCATTACGGCGCGTGCCACGCTTACGGGGTGCATGATCTTTTCCAGAAAGGCCACCGCGCCGCAGCGGCTGTCGTGGTCCATTATGCATGCATCCAGGGTCACGCGGCCTTCGCGATCAGGCAATCCCCCGAGGCCTACGCTGCGATTTGTCATATCGGCCTCGGTCACGCGGACACCGACTTCTGCAGCATCAAGGGCGGTCCCTCCGGCCTTGAGCACCTCAAAGGCGGCAGCGTTGGCAGCGATTCCGTGGCGCCAGGTGGACATCACGAATGGAACTTCATGCTGATTGTCCGAAGCCTGATTCGGCAGCGCGGCAGAATTGTTGTCATTTTCCGGAAGGGCACACCTTCCCAAAGCCACTCCTCCGGCCGCGAGGGCAGAAATTTTCAAAAATTTGCGTCGATCGCTCATAGTCGTGTATCAGATGATGAAAGCATTCGGGGATACAAGTACCCCGGGCCGTGACGAAGATACGTGTTGCCCGCAGATAATTTGTTCGGATCACGAAAGCCGAATGCGCGGATCGAGCTGCCCGTAGATGATATCTGTCAAAATATTGATCATCACAAATGTGACGGCAATGACCAAGACCGCTCCCATCACCACGGGGTAGTCATCATTTTCCAAGGAAGTGAATACCTGCAGCCCCAATCCCTTCCAATTGAAAATAAACTCGATAAAAACCGCCCCCGCGAGCATTGACGCAAACCATCCCGAAATGGCGGTCACCACGGGGTTAAGGGCATTGCGCAGGGCGTGGCCGGTGATGACCCTAAACTCGCTGAGGCCCTTGGCGCGGGCCGTGCGGATATAGTCTTGACTGAGCACGTCGAGCATAGCATTTCGCGTGAGCTGCACCACCACGGCCAAGGGACGTATTCCCAAGGTGATCACGGGAAGGATCAGGTTGTGCAAAGCGAGGTATTCTCCTTCGATGATGTCCACATCATAGAGCGAGCCGGTCATGCTGAGCCCTGTACCCGGCAATAATATTTTGGTTCCCGCACCGGGGACGAGGGAAACTCCGAGTAAGGCCCGGAGGGTCCAATCGGTCGCCAGAAGGGCCAGACCGACAAGCAAACCCTTCAGGGCAAATGAGAGCGAGCGGACAAAGCCGCGACGCTTTTTTCCCGCAAAGGAGAGCAGCAGGCCCGCAAGGGCAAATACCGCCGGAAGTGCAGGCAGCGCAGTCTGCTCCGCCCATACATAGCCGCCGAGCCAAGAGATGATGATAGCTGAAAAGAAAGAGGGAGCCGACATGCCGAGCACGGATGATAAAACGGAAAACCTGTCGATAAATCGGTCCTTGTGTACGGCAGCGATCACTCCGCCCGTGATACCGAAGACCAGTGCGAATACAATGGCGCACACCGCCAGAATTGCTGTTCCCGGGAAGGCCTCACCGATGATTTCCGTCACCTGTTTTCTGCTTTGATATGAGCGCCTGAGGTAGGGCTGCTTGGCAACCACCACCACATCACCCAGCGGAATGAGGCTGCGGTAGGTGTACTTCTCGCGGTCGGCAAAGATGCGGCTGTCCGGAGAACCGGTTTTGTGCACGGAGACCGGGCTAACATCGTTCAGGTAGAGCAGGTACTGCTTCCAAAAAGGGAGGTCGAGGCCGAGCTCTTTACGCACGGCTTCCACTGCGGCCTCATCGGTGCGCTGTCCGAGAAGCATGCGCGCCGGGTCGCCCGGATTGATGCTGAAGATTGCGAAAACCAGGGTGATGACACCCCAAAGTACAAGGAGTCCGTAACCGAGTTTGCGAATGATGTAGCCCCCCACAGCAGCCCCCTATTCCATGTATTTTTGCGCCATCACATTGTAGGTCGGTATGTCATTACCGTGCCATTTCATGATAATCTCACCGTCTTTGAGCAGGAGCAGGCCGGGATTGGCGCGAACGATGGTTTTGAGAAAAATCTCATCGGCCTCGTACACGGGTATTTGAAGGTCATGGGTGTGGCGAAAAGGCTCATACACTTCATACGGAGAGGACGTGACCGCATAGACGTGATGCCCGTTTGCAACGGCGCTTGCGGCCAGCGTTTTAAAATCCTTCAGCGGAAGTCCCGTGTTCGTCTTCTCCATATCATACATCACCGCCATCAGGCTGTAGTTCGGATCATTGAGCAATTCATCCCCGATGTCGACACCTTCCTCGTTCATCACATTGAAAGAGGCAATCGGAGGCTCATATCCGCGGCTGATAACGATAGGTTCATCGCTTGAGTGAACGATCTTCCAGGATTTATCTTTCCAAATCTCTTTCTCGAGGTATTCTTTGGAATTGACGGTTTTGGTCTCTCCGGTTTCCTCGTTTTCGAGCTTGTACACCGTAGCGTATACCGTGGGTTCGAGCCCAAGCTCCTCGGCGCTTTTCATTTGGTCTTTGATGTTCTTTCCCACTGCGTAAGGGCGGTAATCTTTTACCGGAAGGTGGGAATAGGTATAAGAGGCGAATCCGTAGGTCAACACCGCCAGGAGGATGGCCAGCCCCCACTCGAAGGTGGTTCCCTTAATCTTGAGCTGTTTGAGTAAAACGAAAAAGACGAAAGACACGAGCAGAAAAGCCGAAGGCAAGAACCATCCGAAGAGCCATCCGCCGAAGAGCAGCGTAATCACAAGCGCGGCGGGAAGAATGATCAGGTTATCTCGGCCCGAATTGACCTTAATACGGCCGGCACCCCAGACGAGTACGACAACCATGAAAAAAAGGCCGAGGTCTTTGTAGAACGATTCCCAGGGCGTGAGGGATCGCCCCACCGAGCCGCGCAGGGCATCGCCGAAACAACCGCAGTCTGTCACGCAAACGCGGTTAAAGTCCGTACCCGCGGCAATGGCCGACATCTGGGCCTCATTGCACTCCGCAGTGTAGTAGGTAAGCCATCCGAAAAAGAGGGTCATCCCCAAAAGGGCGTAACTCGCCAAGCGCACCCGGGCACCGAAAATCAAGGCCAAGCCCAGAAGCACTTCAATACCGCTCACAAAAAAGGATATGGGCAAGGCCCAATCGTGAAAATTGGCCCAAAAAGCACCGAGGGCATTTTCATCGAAATACTCTTCGAGCTTAATGGCAAAGCCCACCGTATCATTCACCTTGATCAAACCCGACACCAGAAAGACGGCGCCGGTTACGATCCTTGCAAAGTAAATGGCGGCTTCTTTTCTTTCAGCGGCTAGCAAACCGCCGGTAACCACGGCCGCACCTGCGGCCATCCAATAGATATTGAAGGCGTCGACCACTCCGGGATTCACCGCGGCGAGCACGGCCATAAATGCGGCTGAAAGCAGGAGGAGGATACCGAGGATTCTCGAATTTTTCATTTCAGGATTGAGGGTTTTCAGAAGCTTCCGCTTCATCGAAAAGGATGAGGGCAAAGAGGGCGTAGTTGATCATGTCATAGTAATTCGCATCGATGCCTTCGGAGACCAGGGTTTTGCCTGAATTGTCTTCGATCTGCTTGATGCGCAATATTTTCATCAAAATAAGGTCCGTGAGGGAAGAGAGCCGCATGTCGCGCCAAGCTTCGCCGTAGTCGTGGTTCTTTCGGATCATCAGGTTGTAAGCCTCACCGCTGTACTTGTCATACAGGCTTTCCGCAAAATCGTAATCGAGATCCAGCTCGTCATTATCAATCAGTTCAAGCTGCATCAGCGCCATAATACAGTAGTTCACAATACCGATAAATTCAGGCTGAATGCCCTCCCCCACCAGGTTTTGTCGCGTTTCCTGAACGGTGCGTATACGGTTGGCTTTGATGTATATCTGGTCGGTAAGAGAACTGGTTCTCAAAATGCGCCAAGCGGTACCGTAGTCGCGCATTTTCTTGAAGAAGATATCTTTGCATTCTCCCAGCACCTTTCGGTATTCTCGGGAGGTGTGAGTGTTCATATCTTTTGAAACTTTTATCATCTGAAAATCGCCGTGAAAGATAGTGCTTTTTACCGACGCCAAAATATAGAGGTCCGCGGAAGGCTGATCGAATTTAACAAGCCTTTAACGATGGGCGTGATCAATGCCACCGACGACTCCTTCTACGCGGGCAGCCGGGTATCCTCTGCCGCCTCAGCCGCTGAAAAGGCTGTGAAAATGACCGAAGAGGGCGCGGACATTATCGATCTGGGAGCATACTCCACGCGGCCGGGGGGCGGTGTGATCTCACCCGAAGAGGAGCGCAAGGCACTGGTTGAGGCCGTGAAGGCGGTACGCTCAGCCCTCCCCGAAACGATCATCAGCGCAGATACTTTTCGCGCCGGCGTGGCAGAAGCCGCCGTAAATGCCGGTGCGGATATGGTCAATGACGTGGGCGGCGGCAGCTTTGACCCGCGCATGACGGAGACCGTGGCGGCCTGCCGGGTGCCCTATGTCTTGATGCACAACAGAGGCACACCGACTACCATGCACAAGAACCCCGCTTACGGTGACGTGGTGAATGAAGTGGTCCGTGAACTTTCCGTAAAACTTGACGCGCTTTACGCGGCGGGCGCGGCAGACGTCATCGTCGATCCGGGCTTCGGATTTGCGAAAAGCGCCGCGCACAATTTTGAGCTGCTCATGCGCCTCGAAGAGCTCAGCATCCTCGATGCTCCCGTACTGGCGGGACTGTCGCGCAAATCAATGATATGGCGCACGCTGGGGATCACTGCCGCAGATGCCCTGAACGGCACCACGGCCCTGAATATGCTGGCACTGGAGCGCGGTGCTCAAATATTGCGGGTGCACGATGTGCGGCCTGCGGCGGAGGCCGTGGCCTTGTGGGAAAGGTGCAGGCGATTTGCCTGATCTTCAGTTTGAAATGCAGCGGAGCCTGATTCAGTGAAATCAGATTCAAAAATGAGCCGCCGAGTAAACGATTTTCGAAAAAAGGAACATCGCAGTTCTGAACCCAAAGGCTCACCTGTCGGCTTCCGGAAACCCCGGATGATGTTCGGATCAGAAAATAAAAATGATCGACTGACTTACGGGCCGAACAGATTTGCTATTTTTGAAGGTGTGAACCGCTTATTTCACTTTTCAGTTTTATGTCTTTTCGCACTGTGCGGGTGCGCTCAAGATGATTCTTCTCCCCCGCCGCCGACTTTTTTTGTCGCGACGATTGACGGAGAATTTATTGAATTCCGCGACCCCAAGGTCTTTATCAAGAGAGAAGACGGATTTCCCGTTTCACAAGAAATTACCGCGCAGGTGATGGCCGATAATGTGATTGAGCGGACGCTCAGTTTTCGGTATGCCGGTGAGTTGAGTGCCGCGGGAACTGACAGCAGTTTTACGATTATTACAGGAGTCTATTATGAAAATGATTACTCCCAAAGTTGGGTCAACACCTCGGGCCCCGGAGGAATCGATCTTGTGCTGAACGGTTATCCTTTCCAAACCGCATCGGGGGTTTTCAGTGATTTTATTGCCGCGAGCGGGGGCGACTCCTTGTACATCTCTGACATTTCTTTCGGAAACATTCCGATTCGCTACGCAGATTTTTGATTCGTTGTCCATACCGTCGCGGTGATGCGGCCCGTCTTTGACCCCTCCCTCACCCGAGGCCGGAAAAAACATCGAAATACAGAACACCATACATGACTAAACCAGAGTCTATCCATTTAGTCAAGAGTCTGATTCAGAAAGTTCAGTAGCAAGGCGCACGCAGGATTGAAAAACAAGCCCGCCCGAACGGTACGGGCGGGGAGTTGACTAAAGTCAATGACTGTTTTCAATCCAAGTGCAACGCCGCTAATGGACTTTATGGACAGACTCTAAACTAAGGGCTCCGCTGCATCATGCCTCACGCTCGATCTTCGATTTGCAGCGCTGCGGAAGGTGAGGCGAGATGTACTGTTCTCATCCTCGCGACATCCCTACCTTTGTCGGCTCGCCCGACATCCCTCACGCCAAACAATCCTTCCGACAATCGGTTTTTTACCCATGAGTGCAGCAGACAACATCATACCCGTCGCCATCATCGGCGGAGGCCCCGTGGGAATCGCCGCGGGCGCCGAATTAAAGAAAAAAGGCATTGACAGCCTGATCATCGAAAAAGGAAGCGTGACCGAGTCCATCCGGCGCTACCCCAAGCGGATGAAGTTTTTCAGCACGGCCGAGAACATCGAAATAGCCGGGGTGCCTTTTGCTACCGGCAACGTGAAAGCCGACCGCAACGAGGCCATGCAGTATTACCGAAAGGTGGCTGCCTATTTTAAGCTTGATTTTGCCCTCCGCACCGAGGTAACGCAAATCGAGAAGAAAGGAGACCTTTTTCACGCCGCAACCAAAGACGGACGCGGATTCCGGGCGGAAAAAGTCATTATCGCCACGGGGTATTTCACCAAGCCCCGTATGCTGGACATTCCCGGAGAAAACCTTCCCCACGTACACCACTATTACGACGAGCCCTATGCCCATTCATTCGGCAAGGTAGTGATCGTGGGTGCCGGCAACAGTGGTGTAGAAGCGGCTTTGGAGCTCTACCGTCACGATGTGGACGTGACCCTGACCGCACGCGGAGATGACATCAAGTCAACTGCAAAATACTGGCTGGTCCCCGACCTGAAGAACCGAATCAAGGAAGGTAAGATCAAATTGATCACCGGTGCCGTGCCCCGTGCCATCGATGAGAACGGCGTACACCTGACCTTCCGGGACGGAACAACCAAGGTGCTGCCGGCCGATGCCGTATACCTCCTTACCGGGTACCTTCCCGACGCAGACTTTCTGAAACGCTGCGGGCTCAAACCCGATCCCAAATCCCTGATTGTGCCGCACAACCCGAAAACTTTTGAAACCGATATCTCGGGCATGTACCTCTGCGGCACGGTCATGGCGGGAGTACACACCGAAAAAGTCTTTATAGAAAACGGACGTGAACACGCCGAAGTCATTGCCGCCCACATTGCCGAACGCTCAGCAGCTGCCCGGCAAGTCAAAACGGATTGAACCCTGCACGGAAGCACGACCGTGGAAACCACCGCAGGTCGAGGGGGATGAAAAAAACGCTAAAATTTTGTAACTTCGGGCAATATTGAAAGCATAAAACGGGTTGATAATCGGCCCGTACAAGCTGCACAGAAAGTTGAAAACAGAGACGGCAAAACCGTGAAAAGAATCCTTCATACCTTCTTCATCTTCGGCGCACTCGTCGCTGCCGCTCCGCTGTGGGGTCAGACCAAGATGTACGGAATTAACGTAGGGGCGGGAAGCACGGATATCGTTCGACAGAACGAAGAGGCGATTTTTGTTTCGCCCCTCAACAGGGACAATGAAGATTTTTTGCAGGTAGGATTGGATTATCAATACGCCCCCGGCAATTCGAGTATTTTCTTCAAGAGCGGCCTGATGTACAATGCCCGTACTACGGACAATACCGCGCTGGACTATCTGCGTGCCCCTTTCGGTATCGACATCGGTATCGGAAACACCTTCCAATTTATTTTCGGTGCGAATGTCTTCACCGGCTTTCTTCTGGCGCATTCGGGATTTGAAGACAACAGAGATTTTAATGACAACATGCGTCGTTTTCAGTTCGGCTGGGGCGGCAATTTGGGTTTCGGTCTCGACCTCTCAAAAAGGGTCAATCTCAACCTCATGTACCAGCGAAATTTCGAGCTTACAGAAATGTACTCCGTTTCTCCCTCAGTGGGCAAAGGCAACGATGAGGCGTATAACCTCACCGGTCAAGACGGCTTCGTTCGCATGGGGCTCAATTATAAGATTCTCACTCCCTGAATTGCCTCCGCAAAGCGAGGTGATTTTTAACCTTTGCCTTTCCGGAGGTTCCTCTATTTTTGTGCGCACATGAAGTCTGCCTCTACGCTCCTCGGTATTACGCTCGCACTTTTGTGCGCGCTTCTCACCCTTTCGGGAAAATCACAACGCGCTCCGGGACGCGGGATCGCACCGCTGAGTGAAATCGAGCTACGTGTGGATACCCTTTCATTCCGCTACACGGCCGACAGGATTACCTTTCGCGGGGAGCGCCACCTGGCCTTCAAATATGAAAATGACGAAACTACAGCCGAGCTGCGCCTGCGACCGCAAAAAAATTTGCCGGCAAGGCCTGAAGTAACCCTTCTCCCTTCTGCAGACTACGATATTCTGGACACGCTCGTATATATCGAGGGTGACGAGGAGGCTTACTTCCGGACACGACTGCGCTTCAAATCGCTTTCATACACCGATTTCCTTGCGCTCGTACTCGAAACACAAACGGGTAATGAGGAACGAACCCTCTCCGTGCCCCTTCTGCCCTATACCCAAACGCGCGCCGAAATCAGGGTCGGCAACGAAGACCTGTACATCGGGGAGGAAAAAAGGTTTGAAATCACTACCGACCGGTTGAGCAACCTAAAGCTGGACGGGGTGTGGAGAAAGAGCGATGCATTAGAATACCGGGTTTTTGAGAAGGGGGGCACAGGATACCTCTCCGTGATTCCGCAATCTTCGGGAGCCCATGAACTGACGCTCATCCTCGAGACCAAGCGCCCCATGCTGAGCGCCTTACTTCGACCCACTTTCGAACTCGAACCGCTCACGCTCAATTTTTTGGCCCGGGGTTCGAGACTGATTTTCCTTCGGCTCGACCAAAGGGAGGTCATTCGCGAGCGGGACAAAACAGAGGGCATCGAGGTGCAAATCGACTCCCATCGCGCGCTCTCCATGAACAAAACCTACCGCATTGAAGACCGCGAAGAGCGCGGAGGGCATCTCGTAGCTGAACTTTTCACCCAGCGCCGCCTCAGCAACGACCGGGTGCTCTGTATTCTTCGCCCTTACGCCGATCACCGCACCACCGATGGCTACCTCTTCATTAAAGACGGCGACGACCCCAAGTTCATCACCAACATCAACATCTCACCCGAAGCCGAAATCAGCCGGATTTCGCTGATGCGCAAAGGCGGTGAATGGACCGAAACCCAAACCGTAAAACCGGGTGAAACGGTGGATGTAAGGATTGAAGGCATAGGTCTGAGACTGGCCCGTTTTCACTTTGACGGAGCGGAAATTCTGGAGCGTGACAGCCTCACCCTTACCGATCGATCGGCGCAACTCACCCTGCGCATTCCCGTAGATATCAAGCAGCGCAAGATAGAGATCTACAACCGCGAAAAAAAGATGGGACAAGGACTTTCGGTAACCGAATACCGGAGGCCCCGCGAATTGGATTTCGTGAAAATCAATTACGGTGAAGGCTACAGAAACCTCGTCGACATAGACAAGACGATCCTCTACAACCACGCCGTTCCGGATGTGACCATCGACTTCGATTACGACCTCATCGACCGCGGTGATGAGCTATACGGGCGGCAGTGGCTGGAAATCGAGGTAAGGCTGAAAGGCCCGAGAAACGAACTGATCGAAATGCAGCAAATTCCGCTTCTCGCAGTTTGCCCCGGTGCGGCCTCACCGCGGTACGGCTCCTACGGTGCCGCGAATTGCAATCTACAACCGGTAAGTATCAACAGCATCCTCTCACGAAAGACCCACAGCCTGGAAGCGTGGTCGAAAATAGAAATCCGCGTGCGCCATAAATCGGAAAGGTATGACGGGGAAGGCTACAGCAAGTCCATAGAAATTGTGCGGCAAAAACTGGCCACCTTTGATGTAGAGCTTTCCCTACCCGCGGGTCTGGTGACCCAGCGCATCGGGCAAGATAATTTGGAAGGCCTCGCCGGTATTTCCCTGGCCATGCTGGCCCAATTCAGCTTTTACGACAAAGAGGCTGTACAAAAAATGAAGCCCTACAAACTGGGAGGCGGATTCCTGTTTATCAATGCCTTTAATCTCAACCCCGAAGTAACCGATCGCGACCTCGGTATCGTGATGCTCGGCTCGGTGTACCCCACGGGCGCCGACAGAAAATTGAGCTTCCCCCTTTACGGCGGCGGCGGATATTTTCTGAATGATGCCGAATTTTTTCTCCTCCTCGGCCTCGGAATTCGGTTGAGCTTTTGACCCCACCCGTATCGCTCGATCAGAGGCAGTGCACGAAGTGATTTTCACGAAAGCGGCGAGCCCTACACGATAAACCGCCAAATTAATTTGCCGAGTACCGTGCCGCGTTCACTCACCCAAGAGCCCGAAGTGGTGTCGTAAATCTGGTTTACAATCAGGAAGAAGTCGGTTCCTATTTTCGGGATAATCTGAAGGCGAAAATTGAGGTTAAATTCGTCCTGCGCGCTGTTCCACTGCGTAAGTACAGAGCCGAATACATTCGGATTCAGCGCGTATTCAATTCTGGAACCGATGAGATCCGTCTCGAAGGAGCCGTAGGGCAGATCGATCACATTTTTCTCATATCGGAGGCTGATGTTGAAGTACTTCGATGTGCGCCACAGCAGATTAGATCTGGTTTGCGTGGATGTACCGTCGTAAAATTCCCCGATGATAAACTTGGAGTACAGCGAAAAGGTACGCCCCTGAAAACTCTGAAACTCGGCCTCATGCTGCCGCCACCAATAGGACCCCGTGGGTATCACCACCCCGGGGGAAATCTCAAAATCTCCCCGAAGGCCTTCCGACACCACACGGTAATCAAATCCTATGCGCTCCCCGCTCCGCGTGTCGAATCCGAAATAGCGAAACTGATAGTCGAATGACTGAATCTCTTTGGTATCATCAAATTGAGTGTAGGTGAGTCCCCCCGGGGTGAAATCAAACTGCCGTATCCACATAAAGCGCCGCTTTGGTCTGGGGCGCAGATTGATTTGCGCAAAGCTCTCGCGAAAATTCCGCCTCCGCATCAGGCCCACTTCGGGATCGAAAGGTGCGGGGCTACGCTGGGTGCTTGCGAAAATGTTGATTTGGTCATTGGGATAGCTCAAGAAAGCCCGATAGGCAAAAGCATCCCCCACCCATCCGTCGTCAGTATTGTGTGTTTTGATAAAAGCGCCGCCCACATCGAGGTTTCGGTTTCCCAAAAACCGGGCAGTACTGAAGCGGCCGTTGACTCCGGTGGTAGTATGCCACCTGCCGCGTTCGAACTTATTCACCGACATGGCACCTACCACGCTCTGACGGCCCACATCCTGCCGCCAGCTCCCCACGCTGAAGTTTTGCGCGGGGGTATCATCCGTGGCAGCGGTCTGCAAAGACATCAGGCCCACGGTGCTGTTGGCTTCTTTTCCCAGAAGGCGGGCTCCGGCTATGATCGGGACAGTCTCGAGGCTGCCGTCTTCGCGCTCGCTCAACCCGATGCGCCGGGTATAAAAGGGAATGATGCGGTTGCCCCCGAAACCCATGTCGAAGAAGTCGTCCCCTTCGAGAAAAAACTCTCGGAGCTCCGGAAAGAAAAGCGGAAAACGCGTGATGTTGATTTGCTGTTGGTCTGCCTCTACCTGGGCAAAGTCCGTATTGAAGGTCACGTTGAGCCGGTAGGTAGGCGTAATCAGGTAATTGATGTCGCCGCCGGCATTGCCCACTGCACCGGTATTCTCTCCGCTGTACTCCCCGCCCCCGAGTCCGTAAGGCTTCACCTCTACAAACTGCTTGTCCTCGAGCTGATCCAATCCTATGAGACTCCCCGCCTGATTCACCTGCTCAATCCTGTTGTCGCGGCTCCATCCTTGCCAGCGCGACTGCTCCCGTTTGCGCCGAATATTGCGCTCGAAATTGATGCCCCATACCTGCTTGTCTAATCCCATGCGGTACTTCAGGGTATAAAACGGAATTTTGAATTCGGCAAACCAGCCTTCCGAGGTCACCGTAGTGCGCACGTCCCATACCCCGTTCCAGAAGGCGTTGGTGCTGCCTCCGTTGTTAAAAACCTGCAGATCGCCGCGCGCACCGTTGGGATTGGTGACAAACATGAAGCCGTTGCGCTTGTCGTTGTAGGTATCGAGAATGATGATAAAATTGTCGTCCAACTCGTAGTTGAAATCCCGGCGGAGTTCTTTGGCGATGATCTTCTCGGGACGACTGTCATAGCACCACACCCCGATGTAGATGTGGTCATTATCGAAGATCAGGGCTACCTCTGTGCGCTCCGAGGCGGGCTCCCCGAAATTGAGTTCGCGCTGGGTAAAATTGGAGATTTTCACAGCATTTTGCCAGGCTTCCTCATCGAGGCGACCGTCGAGTTCGATGGGCGCTTCGGTATATCCCGCTGTCATCGTATTGGGCAGGCTTACCTGAGCCTGAAGACCATGCACTACCGTCCAAAGCATGAGGAATATTGCGAACCCGCTTCTCACAGCGGGCAAAGGTAGGTAATCAGTCTTTGGGCTGCACCCCGCCTCAAAAAGAAAGGACGGGACCGGCCGCAAGGGATCAATGAAGAGATGTGCCGTACAGTGTCGCGATGCCCGCCCCGACCAGCCCGAAGAGTACGGTAGCCCACCATGTGATACCCTCGAAAAAACAGGGGTTCTCAGGCCGAAAACACCATTTCCCAGCTCTGAACCCCTTTATTTTTTAATGGGTAAAAGAAAAATCTGCATTATTTTCAATTCACACCCCTCATTTAATGCACATCTTCTACTTTTTTTATCAATGTCTTTGCATTGAGGTTCACAAAAACGGCCCTGCAATTTACTTCGCCTTGCGAACAATAATAAGCGACAATCCCATGCGAAGAAACAAGACATTCGGAATGGCTGCACTCGGCGCCCTTGCAGCCTTCAGCATTCTCGCCGTATTCTTTGAGCCATATCATCCTCAGGCGGAGGAAGCCTTTGATTCAGGCGACATATCCTGGATGCTCACCGCCACCGCCCTTGTGCTGCTGATGACCCCCGGTCTCAGCTTCTTTTACGGCGGGATGGTCCGCGCCAAAAATATCATTTCCACCTTGCTGCAGAGCTTTATTGCCCTCGGTATCATCTCTGTATTCTGGTACGTAGTAGGATTCAGTCTCGCCTTCGGCGACAGCTTGGGCGGAATCATCGGGGACCCCCGCACTTTTCCGTTCTTTCACAATGTAGGTACCGCTTCGCATCCTGTGATTGCGTCAGGGCTGCCCTTGGTACTTTTTGCAGCTTTTCAGCTCAAATTTGCCATCATCACCCCGGCCCTGATTACGGGATCTTTCGCAGAGCGGGTGCGCTTTTGGTCATACGTCATTTTCATCTGCCTCTTCAGCCTCCTGATCTACTGCCCCCTGGCGCACATGACCTGGCATCCTGACGGAATCTTGGCGCAACTTGGGGTACTCGATTTTGCCGGGGGCACCGTGGTACACATCTCTGCGGGACTCGCCGCCATCGCCGGGGCCCAATACCTCGGCAAGCGCGATCTGAACGGCGATTCGGGCGAAGATCCCGTGCATATCCCCTACGTGATACTCGGAACGGGATTGCTTTGGTTCGGCTGGTTCGGCTTCAATTCAGGCTCTGCACTTGCCGCCGATGATGTGGCTGTCAGCGCCCTCTGGAATACGCACCTCGCATCGGCTGCGGCCATGATGGCGTGGGTGGTATTTGATGCGGCGCGCGGGAAGCGCCCCGGAGCATTGGGGGCCTGCATCGGTGCAGTGGTGGGCCTTGTGGCCATCACCCCGGCTGCAGGCTTTGTCACGGCGGGGCCGAGCCTCTTTATCGGTGTCGCAGCCGCCATGGTCAGCAATCAAGCCATGCATGTGATGGGGCGACGGGCACAATTGGATGACACGCTGGACGTTTTCGCCTGTCACGGATTGGGCGGAATTACAGGCATGATTCTCACCGCAGTTTTTGCCGTCGAGGGCGGATTTTTCACCACGGGCGATCCCACCCTCCTGCTCAACCATCTCTTTGCGCTGATCATCCTTATCCCCGTCATTTTGATTACTTCATGGGTCATCTACATGATCACGGACAAGATTGCTCCCCTGCGCGTATCACCGGAGCAGGAGAAGATCGGACTCGATGTGAGTCAGCATGATGAGCTGATCAAAGGCTTCGGATGAGCATCTGCGGCTCGAGGCCCTTATTGCCGTACTGAGACGCTGCGCCCGGAAGCACCATCATTGACCACATGCTTCGGATGTAGCAAAATTGTAAAACACCGCCCTGAGCACATATTCCGAGGGCGGTAGTTTTCAGCCGACCTGAAATTTGCCCGTTTTCGCGGGTCACGACAAGGGTCAGTACTTCGGCATATCGGGATCGATCTCTTCCGCCCAGGCCAGCACCCCGCCTTCAAGGTTGTACAGATTGTCAAAACCGTGGGCCTGTTCGAGTGCGCGAATCACGGAGGCACTGCGCTTGCCGCTGCGGCAGTGCACCACCACCTGCTTATCGCGGGATATTTTGTCGAAATTGTCCATCACCTCTCCCATGGGAATGAGTTCACCGTCGAGGTGGCAAATTTCGTACTCATGGGGCTCGCGCACATCGATGAGCTGAAAATCGGCTCCGCTGTCCATCATTTCCTTCAGTGCTTGTACCGTAATTTCCTTCATGGCTCGGATATTTTTTGCGAAAGATACGAAGTGGGAATATAAAACCTGTCCGTTTCAGCACGCACGGATTCGTGAAAAAACAGTGTACGCTCCGATTGCATTTTGCCGAAACCGATTTTCGCTTCGAATCCGGCGCAAACCGAAGAAAAATCAGATCTGCGCGCCGGCGAGGAGGAAGTTGAGGAAAATTCCCGTCAGTAATGCAATTCCGAAGCTGAGCAAGGTGCCGATCATGATGTACTCGGTGAGCTTGCGGTCTCGGGCTTCTTTAAGGTCACCGAAGCGGAAAATTGATTTTGCCGCGAGCAAAAAACCTACGCCCTCCCACTGTCCGATCAGAATGAAAATGAGGATGAGCACCCGCTCGAGCATTCCGATGTATCGGCCCGCTTTTGCGAGGGAATTTTCTTCCCCGATTTCGGGCGAAAATTTTGAAAGGATGACCTGCATTGCAACAGCTGCGGGAACAGTCAAAAATGTCACCCCTGCCGCGATCGGAAAAAGAACAGACCCGAGGGCGCGCAAACCATCAACAGAAGGCTGCTCAAACCACAACAACACAGCTGTGATTACCGCGAAATGTAATCCCTGATCCGCAAAGAACCAAAAGCGCCGAGAGTTCGGGCTTTGGGCGTATACCTTGGTGAGGTCAATGATGAGGTGGGCCGCGGAAATAATCAAGGCCGGCAGCCAAAAGCTTCGGCCCGACGTCAAGAGAATGAGCAAGGCAAAATGTACGAGGATGTGCAGATATAACTTGGGTGAGCGGACCTTGCGCTCTTCCTTTTCCGCCACCCAAGTTCTCGGCTGCAGCACGAAATCGCCGATTAAGTGGGCCAATATGATTTGTGCAAAGAGCATCACGGCAGCAGGACTTTAATTTTTTCTCGGTACTTGACTAAGAGGGCCTGCACTTCATCCCATCGAGCGCGCGCAAGTCGCTCGCTTACTGACGATTGAGCGATCCCCAAACGCTCAGCCAGTTCAGCCTGCTTCAAATCGGATTCGCCAAGTAGCAGCGCCACAGCTTCAGCCGAATGCGGAGTCCATTGATCCATAAAAGCCGAAGCCAACTGCAGGTAGAAGTCCATGTCGCGATCCCAATCGGGATCGGGTGTGCGGATGGCCAGCTTTCGCTTCTCGGCGGTAAGCAGGTCGAAACGGCTGCCCGAATTTACAAATGCCTCGCCGTTGCGCTCCGTAACGGCTGGTGCATCATACTCGCACCGCCCTATGCCGATGGCCATGCGCACATCGAGGTTCTTGACACATTTCACTGCTGCTTTGATTCTCAGCGCGGATTGAAGTGCATCTGCGGGCTCCTTCACCTCCAACTGAAAGCTGTCGCCCCGGTACACCTCCCAAGCAGAGGGTGAGGCACCCAATTGACTCAGCACCCGCTTCAAAGGCCCGAGCCAACGCTCGGGATCGCCGGCGCGCTTTGAACCGGAAATATCACCGGTAATGACGCTGATGTACGGGGATTTACTCACGGTTGGTCTGCTTTACTCGGGATAGATTTCTGTGTGCACCCATGACAAATATAGAAAAAAATTCAAATATCGGATTTATAAGCGATATTTTACAATATCGTTTTTAAAGACGATATTTGATAATATCGGCTATAATATCGATATTATTGCGGAGTAGCGGGCAAGCTCAAGAAAAGCGCCCCGATAAGTGCCGCAAGATGGCCTCGGCGGCATTTCCGTCGCCGTAAAGGGGATCGGTGAAGTCATTTTTGCGTGCGCGCATCTCCTCGCATTTTCGCACTACGTCGCCGGTATCGGCTTTCGCCAAAACGTTATAGCCCCCGTGGATGAGTTCGGTCCACTCGGTTTGATCGCGTAGGGTCACACAGTTTTTCTCGAAGAAAAAGGCCTCCTTTTGCAGTCCGCCGCTGTCTGTCACCACGAGGCTGCAGTGCTTAAGCAGCTCAATCATTTCGAAGTACCCCACGGGGCCGATCAGGTCGATATTGAGCGTAAGCCCGGCTTCTTTCAGCTTGGCGCGGGTACGCGGATGGAGAGGCATTACGACACGTTGTGAGGCGTGCATGCGGTTGAGCGCTTCCGCAAAAGCGGTCAGCCTGGCGGGGCTATCGGTATTCTCGGCGCGGTGGAGGGTGCAGAGGGTAAAATCACCGCGGAGCACCTCCCGGTCGAGGGTTGATTTCTCGGCGGAGTGCTGCGCGTAGTAGCGGGCCGCATCGAGCATCACATCGCCCGTGCGCACCACTTCGCTGTCAAAGCGGTCGAATCCCTCCGCGCGAAGATTGGCCGCGGCGGCATCGGAAGGGCAATAGAGAAAATCCGAAATACGGTCGGTGAGGATGCGGTTCACCTCCTCGGGCATGGCCATATTGAAGCTCCGGAGCCCGGCCTCCACATGGGCTGTTTTCACCTGCAGCTTGCGCGCGGCCAAGGCGCCGGCCAGGGTACTGTTGGTATCGCCGTACACGAGCACCGCGTCGGGGCGCTCCTTAAGGATCACCGTCTCGATGCCTTCGAGCATTCGGCCCGTCATGGCACCGTGGCCCAAACCATGAATATCGAGTTGATATTTCGGTCTGGGGATGTCCATTTCCCGGAAAAAGACCTCGCTCATATTGGCATCGAAATGTTGCCCGGTGTGGAGGATGACTTCCTCCGTGTCGTCAATGCCTGCTGCGGCCCGGCTGATGACGGCAGCTTTTACAAATTGCGGTCTGGCACCTACGATGGTGAGTATTTTCATTTTTGCAAAGATTGTAAAACCTCGAAAAAACCCCGTGCAATATCCTTTCGGTTGAAATGGCGCTGAACATATTCCCTTCCGTTTGAGCCCAAGGTTGCCACATCCGCTTCCTTGCGCAAAATGCGGAGCACCTGTTTGGCCAGATCCTTGTGATCTTCGGGAGTGAAATACAGCCCGGCCCTTCCCTGCTCGATAAAAAGCGCTCTGGCTTCACCATCCACTCCCAGCAGGAGCGGCTTTTCCAAAGCCAGATTCTCAAAAATTTTGGACGGAATGGCTCCTTCGAAGAGCGGTAACTTCCTCAAAGGCACAACAGCCACATCGATTGCCTTGATGATATCGGGAATGTCCGCTTTGGTAACGGGATCAAAAAAATGCACATTTTTCAGCGCCATACTGTCCGCTCTTTCTATCAGATCCGCTTTTCGCGGTCCGTCTCCCAAGAGAATGAATTGCGCTCCGTGCTCGCCCTGCTCCTGCAAAATGGCCGCCGCCTCCAAAATGACCTCCAGACCTTGGGCATGGCCAATGATTCCCGCGTAAAGCAAAAGCAATTCATCTTCTCTGAAACCTTTGTCAATACGCCATTGCCGATTACCTGCAGTCTGATCAAAGTAAGCGGGATCTACACCGTTGGGCAACCAGTGTATGCGTTTTTGCGGAAAGCGGGAGGAAATATTTGCGACGATACCACGGGTTTGGCCCGTGATCAATGCCGACTCTCGGTACAAAAACTCCTCCAGCCCGCGTGCCGCACGCAAGAATACGCGGTTGGTAACCAAGCCCAGTTTTTCGGCACTTTCCGGCCACAAGTCGCTCACGTTAAAAATCATTTTTGCTCCTTTCAGCTTGCACAGGAGCCAAGCTGTTTTGCCGAGGAAGAGCGGCGGGGACTCCACCATGATGTAATCATAAGCGGGCAGCCGACGCCAACCCGTGAAAAATGAGCTCCATACGAAGGAGTAATAATTAAGAAGACGTCCGCCGATTCCCGCATTATTCTTTGCATAGATTCTGCTTCGGTGCACCTTCACCCCGTCGATGCGCTCCTCGAGAAATACCTTGCTGCGGTAATTCTCAAAAATCTCCATCTTCGGATAATTGGGCATAGCTGTGAGGACCTCAACATCAACACCTAAATCCTTGAGATGCAATGCGAGTTGGTGTAACCGGTTTTGCGGCGCACCTGTTTCCGGCGGGTAATACTGCGTGAGAATCAGAAGCTTCACGGCATTTTCAATTCACTGTGGTTCTCCCGCTTTACCGAAAAATGAACAGGCGCAGAAAAATAGAAGAAGGCATTGAAAAAAGCGAAGAACACTACACCGCTCTGCTTTTCCAGCATGGACTCCACAAAAAGGTGCATCATCATACCGATCAGGAAAAAGGCGTAAATATAGTCCTGCTGCCTGATAATCATGCGCGCCGGCCAGGCCAAAGAGACCAAAAACCAAAGGAGTGCGGGGATGCCGAGGGCCAAGGCAATCTGTAGGTAATTGTTGTGCGGGTTGAGGCCTATATCTGCCATTTCATGATAGCCTTCGGCGCGGTACCGGGCCATCATGGCCTCGTGCACATCGCCGGTGCCCGTGCCGAAAGGATTCTTCAGAATCTCGTCGGTCGCCATCCGCCAAGCGTTGATTCGGGCCACATTGGTCTCGAGTTCTCGGGCAGGTTTTTCATCGGATGACACTGTTTTCACGGCGGCGGCAATGCGGCCTTCTGCCACGGGGTTGGTTTTCAACACGACGGCGAATAACACGAAAGCGCCGAGGATGAACAAGCTATCCGTCGAGATGAATTTACCCGAGCGGGCAGCGACGAAAAGACCGAATGCGGCGAGAAATCCGAACTGGATAAAGCCCATTTTTGAGGCGGGGAAGACGAGGGTTGCGGCAATCAAAAACACCCCTGCCCAAGCCGCAGCGGCGTATTTTCCCCGAAGCTTTTTCCGCAAGACGGCGAGAATCAATATCGCTCCGGCCAGATTCATGTACATCGCCACATACGACGGGTGGTGCACCGGAGAAAATTCGGACATGTAAAAGGAAAGTGCATCCCCGGATGCGGAGTACTTCGTCATACTGTCCGAAAAAGAAATAAACAGCGAAGCGAAAACTCCCGCTACAAAAGTCGCAAGTACGACAGTGCGGGGCTCGGCAGCGGGACCCTCTTTGCTCAGTCGATCGATACGTACGGTCCCGAACAGAACAGGAAAGAGCAAAAGGGAGAATTTCTGCTCCAAATCATTCAAGCCTCGCGTGACATCTTCCGTGTAAAGCATCCCGACCAAATGAAAGAGGTAAATTCCCGTAAAAATGAGCACGGGGACCCATGTTTCCCGAAAGGGACGTTTCGGAGCAAAGGCCCACGCGACGACCATGACCGCGATCAGGTACTGCATTCCTTTGGTGATAATCGGAATAAAGAAAGTACAAAGTGCCGCCGCATATACAAACCAAGCACCGCTTCTGCGGCGCTCAGCGGAAAAAATTCCGAGAGATCGGTTCGCAGCCATTATCCGACGGTTTTCAATTTTTGTGCCCATTCGTGTAAGGTGCGCACGATGGCCGGAGAGGACTGTACGCGGTAAAAATCTGAAATTTCGGCTCCGAAACCCCTGAAAAACTGCTCAACAGAAGGGACGGAAGAGCCGTTGAAGTCAAACTCTCGAAATCCGCGGCGCTTCGCCTCGCGCACCAAAGCCCAAACGGCCGCAGTGCCGGCGTGCGGACCTGCAGCATCACTGTGCCCGCCGATGATGTAATGTGCGCAACGCTTGTCACCGGCGGCGAGGGCGGTGGCCACGGCAAGCCCGTCGCGTAACACGGCGATGTAAAAAACCTTGTCCCCCACCGCATCAAACAGCCGATCCAAAAGGGCTTCGTGGGCGGCTGTGCCCGCCTTCTTTAACGTGGCGTTGATGATGGCCCGGCAAGTGCTCCCGTGGACATCGGTGAGAAATTCAAGCCCCTCTTTCTCCGCTGTCTTGACACTCCTGCGGCGTTTGGTGCTCATCTCCTTCAGGAGTTCCGGTTCTGATCGCGTGAGGTCCAGACGGTAGGAAATCTTCGGGGTGACCAAAATGCCGGCCCTTTGAAAAGGCTGCGGGTCCCGGATATTTGCCGGAAGGGCAAAATCGATCATGGCTCCCCGGAAGGTTGATTCGAGAAAATCCGTGACCGCTCTGAGTACCTGCTTGACGGTGTGGTTTCGCGCATAAATCGTTTCTGCCTTGTGAAAGATGGTGAGGCCGATATGCGGCGAAAGCGGACTGTTGATCACAAAGCGCAAGCCCGCCCTGCGGTAGGTGTAAAGGTGAAATACGGCTGCCGCAATGTCGCCGTTCATCACGGCATACATCTGCGCTTCGGCACCGAAATGACCGAGCCAAAACGGAGCGCAGAAAAAATTCGGCTCTTCTCCTTTCGGAAAGGGGAATGCTCCGGGATCGGAAATCTGCACTACTTCCATTGTCTTGAAAACGTTGAAGAACGGGTGGCGTTGGCCGCCATACAAGCTTGGTGCAGTGCAGAAAAGGGCTTACGTCCGTCTTTGTCTGCATCGGAAAAGGCAGCCCCGAAAGGTTGCGGCTTTTTAGTCAGCTTGAGGGAAATATTCAGTAAAGACTTCATGCGCGGTACTTTCGTAAAATGCCGAACGGATGGGGACCACGGCGGGACGGGCTAAAAGTACGGAAATCGTGTAAAGAAGAAAGCGGTGCAAACGGGGCGGTCAACTTGTCAGCGAATTCTCGTATTCTGTATAATTTTCCGGCTTCCGTCGACCGACGGCCGGCACCTCAACTGTTCAGCCACTTCTCGGTAATGAACACCCTGAACAAATCACCGTGGCTGAGCCATGACTTGCCGCCCCTGAAAGCGGTGATTGCTTTTCTGAACTGTGTGTTATCGACAAGGCCCATATCCTGCAGGGCACTGTGACTTGCCATGTAGTCATCAATAAATCTGCCCAATTCTCCGCGCATCCACTCATCTTCCGGAGTGGTAAACCCTTTTTTATCCTTTCGCCACCTGATTTTTTTCGGCATCTCCGAGACGGACTCCCGCAATACAAATTTGGTCCAGCCGCCCCTCAACTTATGCTCGGTGGGGAGATTAACCAAGAAATTAACGAGTCGGAAATCGAGGAACGGCAAGCGCACCTCAACAGAAGCGGCCATAGAATTGCGGTCTTCGTAATGCGTAAGGGCAGGTACAGAGTATCGATTTATGTCGAGAATTTGTCGCGAACGCATGTTGTCAAATGCCCACAGGGGCTCGCCTCGGTACCTGCCGGTTAAATAATCAAGTCCTTGTGAAACACGGCCGGGCATATACCGCTTGGCCTGACTCAAATCGAACGCTCTCAGCGTAGTGCCGTTGATAAATGACGCTCCCGCCATGCGGGCAAATGACAGGAGGCTACCTTGCTTCAGCAGACTTCTGAGATGGAGAAAGAAAAACTTGTTATACCCGAGTAAAATCTCGTCGGCACCCTGCCCGCTCAAAAGCACTTTTATTCCCGTCTCCTTTTTTATTTTTTGAAAAAGAAGATACTGTGCGACCACTGCCAGCGAACCGTAGGGTTCATCCTGCACCGACAGCACCTTATCAATGTGGTCGAATGCCAGGCGGTCATCAAACCGAAGCTTTTGATTTTTCAGTCCGTTTTCGGAAATCAGCAAATCAATATAAGGTTCCTCTGAATACTTCTTGCTGTCGGAGACCACCGAAAAGGTATACAGATCAGGGTTAATGTGCTTCTGAATGATGCAAGATATTGCGCTGGAGTCAAGGCCTCCGCTGAGCAAAGTACCTATGGGCACGTCACTTCGGAGGCGCAGCCTCAGGGAGTCAATGAGCAGCATTTTGAACCTGTCGGCAGGCGGTTCATTCACACCATCTTCATCCCCCTCGGCAAAATCCCAGTACTGCTTGAGGTTCTCATCACCCGAAGTGAGATCTATCTCCAGGGCATGCATGGACGGAAATCTTTTGATTTCGCGGTAAAAGGTTTCGGGGCGGTGATCGAGAAGTCCCTGCTGCAAAAAAGCAGCGATCACTTCGGGGCTCGGCGTCAGCGAGGGATATACCTGCTTAAGCTGCTTGATTTCAGATGCAAAATAAACAGCATCTCCCGAGCGCAACACATACAGCGGCTTGACAGAAAATCGATCGCGTGAAACGACAAGTTTGTTTTGGTTGCCGTCATAAACAGCCAGCGCCCACATGCCGTTGAACCGCTTGAAACAGTCCACACCCCATTTTTGATAGGCGCGGAGCACCACTTCCGTATCACCTTCGGTTGTAAAGGTGAAGTCCTTTCGAAGCTCCTCCCGCAACTCTACGTAATTAAAAATCTCGCCGTTGTACACTGCCGTAATTCCGTCGCGCTCAAACGGCTGGTTGCTGGATTCTTCTAAATCAATAATTGATAAGCGCCTGTGTCCTAAAAAAAGGTTGGCACCCTGCCCTCCTGCTTCGGTATGCGCTGTAAAGAATCCTTCTGCATCGGGTCCGCGGTGGGCGATCATGTTGCAAGCTGACCTGAAATTTTCCAACTCACCTTCTGCAAAGGGAGCATGCATTTTTACTGCCGCAAATATTCCGCACATATCAAATGGATTCGTAAATGGATAAAAGTCTTTGGCCTACTGATTTCGCACTGTGGACATCTCGGATGTATTTCAATCCGGCAGATCGGGCATCGGCGAGCCTGCTGCGATCGGCATGCAGAGCGAGCATCACGGCCTCAAAATTTGATTCGTCTGCATCTATAAGCGGAACCCGGGCAGGAAGCACAGCCCGCCGCAAATCATCTCTTGTCCGGGCCACAACGGGAAGACCGCGCTGCATCATTTCCACGGCAAAATTGCCATACCACCCCACGCGTATCTGATCTACCGCAAGATGTGCATTTTCAGCCGCTTCATACACCTCTTCACGAGACTTTCCTTCGAGAAGGATGAGTTCGAACTTTTCGGGATGCTTGTTCAAAACGGCTTCAATACGGTCGGTTCCTTTGATCGATCGGCTGGTCGGAGCATGGATTACCCTGAGACGCGCAGCCTCCGAATAGCGGCGGGGCTGAAAGGCATCTACATCATCGGGTGCAATTTTCGGAACAAAAAAAACTTCATCTCGATCTATGTAAGAAATAAGGTCAGGAGTGGATACGGTTACCGCATCGGCAACAGCAACAGCTCTATGCAGCCTGCTCCTTCTTTTGGCCGAGTTCAGGGGGCTGCAATAGGTATCCCGAATGGCACAATGCGCGCAAACACTTTTTGCAAGCGGGTTGTATCGGTCTCTGATTTCACAACCCTGAAAGTGCAATATCACTTTCTTGCCCATGCGCTTTAGCCAAGCGACATCAGAAGCGGCCAGCAAATTGTACAGTCGATTATTTTTCAGGGCAATAGGCCAAAAAGTGTAGCCCGCATAAAAGTTTATCACGTCCGCATTGCGAAGAATCTTCATCAGTCCGAAGGGATTCCATACATCAGCATAGGTGAAGTGTTCACTTCGAATACCTAAGCTTCGTTCCGCAGAGGAATTATGCTGAGCCGTTTGGTTCCATGATCGCGGTCCGTGGTACACACGCAGGCTTGATAGGTTCATCGCGTTTTTATTTCATTCATCGGTGATGTGCCGGCGGCCGGTGCAATACGTATGAGCCAAACCATGAGCAGCACGTTGTGTACGGCACTGATTCCCGTCACTGCATAAAGCACCTCCGAAAATTCGAAACCTGAAGCAGCCATCACAAAGGCGGCCAAAACTGAAAGAGAAGTGCCGATCGCACTGTACACAAACCACCGACCCTGCTTGCGCAAAATTGTGGGCAGCATGCTGACAGGCGAAACGATAAAGTTAAAAAACAGCCACGGCACCATAAGCTCTGCATAAACGCCGGCACGCGACCACTCTGCACCGAAAAAGAGTGAAAAAACTTCCTCGCCGAAGAAAAACAAGAGCGTAAAAGGCACAAAGGCCACGGCAGCACTGAGTCCTACAGCCCGAGAAATACTCCGTTTCAGAGGCTTCCCATCATTATAATCTTGCGCCAAGTTCGGCATCAGCACCTGACTCAGGGAGGAACCGAATACCTGCACGGGTATGCGCAGATAGCGGTAAGTAAATGCGAATAAGCCCAAAATAAGCTCGCCGTAATACACGGAGATGACGAGAAAAAGCACAGTTTGGTACCCTTCATGATAAAGGCTGTGGCCCGCGTTTACGGTAGGATACTCCCTGTACTTTCGGGCCAAGACGCCGAGCGAATGTTTGTTTCTGCGCATTTTGCGCAGTACTTCCCTGAAGGTGGGCAGGGTAAAGAACAGCAGTGCGGGTATGACCATACCGATCACATGGGCAGCCACAAGGCTCACGGATGTGGCGACTTTAAGTCCGATCAGATACTTCAGTCCGTGGTTACTTCCCACGGCAATAACCTTATTGCCGGCCAGAAAGCGATATTTCGAGGCGCGAAGCAGGTAGTACCCGACATGGGTGAGCAGCCCGCCGAAATACACCCCGGGCGGCAGCCACCAGAGCAGGTCGGCAAGATCTTCATTGTTAAAAACAGTGGCCCACCACTCCCGAAAGGGCCAAAAGACAATGGCGGAAACAAGGGTCAAACCAATCAGGATGCGGTTGCAAAGTCGAAGTATGGCCACCGCCTCGCTATCTTCCTTCGGAATAATGATGGCGTGCTCATAGCGCATGCCTGCCAGCACAATCATCAGGGTGAGGAGCCGCACAAAAATTTCATAGCCCGCAAAATCTTCGGGGGTGTAGATGCGCGTGATGAGCGGTGCAAGAAGAAAAGGAAGGATGAGGGCGACAGAATTGCCCGAAAACATCACCGCCACGTTCTGAACGAGCTTGGAAGCGACGTATTTCTTGATCAAGTCTCTCAGGGCCATTCTCGGTCGACGTATTTGTACGGCTTGCTTTGCGCAAAAGTGCACAAAATACGCCGTACCGAAGCGCCCGCAAATTTCATCAACCCTTCAGGTTCGACCAATACCAATCAATGGCCTCCCGGATTCCCTCGCGAAGCTTGTGCGTAGGGCGGTAGCCCAAAAGCGCTTCGGCACGCGATACGTCCGCAAGACTGTCCCTGACATCCCCTTCGCGCGCCGGCCCGAACTCCGTTTTCACCTTGGCAACGGCCGGGTCGAAACGCACCAATGCCTCGCGGATGATCTCTGTGAGCTCGAGCAAGTTCGTCCGGTCACCACAGGCGGTATTATACACTTTATTTACAGCTTCGGGATTGTCGGTGACGGCTGCCAGATGGTTCATTTGAATCACATTGGCAATGTAGGTGAAATCTCTGGTTTGCCGCCCGTCGCCGTGGAGTACAGGTGATTTGTGTTCTAAAAATGCCCGGATAAATTTGGGGATCGCAGCGGCGTAGGCCCCGTCCGGCGTTTGGCGCTTCCCGAATACGTTGAAGTACCGCAATCCGATGGTTTCAACCCCGAAGAGGTCGCCGTACACTTTGGCGTACAGCTCGTTCACATACTTGGTCACGGCATAGGGTGATAGCGGCAGTCCTATTACGTCCTCCCGCTTGGGAAGGGCCTTACTGTCGCCGTAAGTGCTGCTGCTCGCGGCGTAGACCACCCGCTTCATACCGGTTTCGCGCGCGGCCTGCATCACGTGAAGAAAACCGGTAATGTTCACTTCATTCGTGGTCAGCGGATCGTTGATGCTCCGCGGCACACTGCCCAATGCGGCCTGATGCAGCACGGTATCACAATCTGCCATGGCTTCCTTGACAGCCTTATAGTCGCGGATATCCGCTTCGATGAGCGTGAAGTTCGGGTGATCGAGAAAAGGCTGCACATTCTCCCGTTTCCCCGTGGCAAAATTGTCAAAGCAGATCACGCGGTTCTCACAGGCCAGCATCTCTTCACAGAGGTTGGATCCGATGAAGCCGGCGCCTCCCGTGATCAATACCCTTTTGCCCTGCAGCTTCCGAGACATTCTCTGCTATTTGGCGTAGTTTACAGCCCTCCGCTCACGGATTACGGTGACCTTCACCTGTCCCGGATAGGTCATCTCATTCTGGATTTTCTGCGAAAGGTCAAAGCTGAGTACATCGGCCTGCTCATCGCTCACCTTCTCACTTTCCACGAGCACCCGGAGTTCGCGACCTGCCTGGATGGCGTAGCTCTTGGTCACCCCGGGGTAGCTGAGTGCCATGTTTTCGAGGTCTTTGAGTCGCTTGATGTAGGATTCCACCACTTCGCGTCGCGCGCCGGGGCGGGCACCGGAGATGGCATCACATACCTGAACTATGGGCGATATGAGGCCCGTCATTTCGATTTCATCGTGGTGGGCGCCGATGGCGTTGCAGACTTCGGGCTTTTCGCCGAATTTCTCGGCCAGCTTCATCCCCAATATGGCGTGCGGAAGTTCGGGCTCATCTTCGGGCACCTTTCCGATGTCGTGGAGGAGTCCGGCGCGTTTGGCCACTTTGGGGTTGAGGCCCAGCTCAGAGGCCATGGTAGCACAGAGGTTGGCCACTTCACGGCTGTGCTGAAGCAAATTTTGCCCGTAGGAAGAGCGGTACTTCATGCGGCCCACCATGCGGATCAGTTCCGGGTGGAGTCCGTGTATACCCAAATCGATACAGGCCCGCTTTCCGATTTCGGCAATTTCGTCTTCGAGCTGCTTCGAAACCTTGGCTACGACTTCCTCGATGCGCGCGGGGTGTATACGTCCGTCAGTTACCAGTTGATGGAGGGCCAGACGGGCCACTTCACGGCGCACAGGATCGAAGCAAGAGAGGATGATGGCCTCCGGAGTGTCGTCGACGATAATTTCCACGCCCGTAATGCTTTCGAGGGCGCGGATGTTTCGGCCTTCACGACCGATGATGCGGCCTTTGAGCTCGTCACTGTCAATATTGAACACAGAGACGGCATTTTCCACCGCGTGTTCGGTGGCCACGCGCTGAATGCTTTGAATCACAATCTTCTTGGCATCTGCCCCTGCAGTGAGTTTGGCCTCATCAAGGGTGATTTTGATGTGGTTCATCGCCTCGGTTCTGGCTTCGTCGCGGAGGGTCTTCATGAGTTCCGCTTTGGCATCATCCGCAGAGAGGCTCGAGATTTTCTCCAGCTGTGCCACATTTGACGCATGCGATTTGTCCAGCTCCTTCTGCTTGGTCTCCAGCACCTCGCGCATACGCTGCAGCGATTCGCGCTCGCTGTCGTTGGCGCGTTTCGCTTTTTTGTTTTCCTCCGCGTGTTTGCTCACTTGCGCCTCGCGGTTCTTGAGTTTTGATTCGGCGCTCTGTACGCGGGCCGTACGCTCTTTGATCACCTTTTCATGCTCCTCTTTAAGCTGGAGAAATTTCTCCTTGGCCTGTAGCATTTTTTCTTTTTTGACCGCTTCGCCCTCTTTTTCAGCCTCTGTAAGGATGGAGTTTCGCTTCTTGTTCAGCACGGCATTCAGCGCTGCCCAAGCGACACCTCCGCCCACAACCAAACCGGCGAGCAGCCCGATCATCAACGATGTCATTTCCATATTCATTGTATCGTGTTATGCACCCGAGAGTGCTGTTTACAATGATGAGGAAAACCGACTACAGGAGGCTTTCGGCAATGTCTTCTATCGATTTCAGGTCCTCTTCCCGAACCGCGACGGTTCCCGGCTCGGTTTGGTCGGGTTGCTCTGTGGCCAGTTGGAGGGCCGTCATGGCGAGCAAGTCCTGTTTGTCCTTCACGGCATAGCTGCTTTGGAGCAGCTTGAGGTTATCCTCTACCCGTTTGGCAGCAGCGCGCACCTTGTCTTCCTCACCGTCGGTGACGGTAATCGGGTAGATGCGCCCGCCTATGGTTACCTTTATCGATAGTTCGCCCATTGCGTCGGTCTATCTGTTTAGCAGTGCTATGCACCTGTCAATCTCCTTCACCATCTCGTTCACTTTGAACTTCATTTCGGCCTTATCACCGGTGGAGGTCACCACGGCTTTGGCCAATTTCATGCGGTTGAAATCTTCCGTAAGGGCATCAATGCGTGCATTCTTATCGCGGAGCTCTCCCCGAACCGTCTCCAGTTCCGACCGCAGCCCGCGGTTGTCCGCTTCCAGGGCTTTCAATTTGTCGGCAATCTTTAAGAGATTGGTTTTTAGTAACTCCGTTCTTTCTGATGGTTCACTCATTGCTGCGCCTCCTTCGTGAATTAAACGCAGTGCAAATGTAGTTTGGTGCCCATGATTTACAAAATGATTCAGATGTTTGTGGCAGAGAGTTTTCACCAAGTTCTGTTTAAATCTCTGCTTTCCGCGGCGGCAACAGGTGCCCCGCCTTACCTACCTTCACGTTCCGTCGCAGGGGTAAAAGTCTTTTTCGGCATTGTTTTTTCAGCGACGTTTACGCTATGATCTTTAACCGGCTTTTCGTACTCCCTTTGATTTTGCTCTTCGGCACCCCCGCGCTTGCCCAAGAGGGCATTCCCGAATTCTCACCCCCCCTCGATATTCCCCTCATCCTTTCGGGAAATTTTGCCGAGATGCGGCGCAACCATTTCCACACGGGAATCGATATCAAAACGCAGGGCGTCGAAGGGCAGAATGTGCGGGCCGCTGCCGAGGGATATGTGAGTCGCGTGGCCATTTCTCCGTGGGGCTACGGCAAGGCACTGTACATCGATCACCCGAACGGATACACCACCGTGTATGCACACCTGAGCAGCCTTTCGGCAAAAATCGATTCCGTGGTGCGCGCCGAGCAGTACCGCACCGAATCCTTCCGGGTAGATTTTGCTCCCGACCCGCCCATACCGGTGGAGCGGCAAGAACTCATTGCCCTCAGCGGCAATTCCGGGAGCAGCGGGGGCCCTCATCTCCACTTTGAGATTCGCCGCACCGCTGATTCGCGTCCGCAGAATCCGCTCTTGTTCAATTTCGATGTAGCGGACAATATCCCGCCGCGCCTTCGGGGAGTACGTTTTCATCCGCTTACCGACACCTCATTGGTAGACGGTCAAACCGAAGCCAAAAGTTATGTGCTCACGGGAGGAAACGGAAAATACCGTATGCGTGCCGCGGCCCCCGTAAAAACCTATGGTGCCGTAGGATTCTCACTCCACGCCTTGGACTTCCTCGACGGGGCGCCGAACAAATGCGGAATTTACAGCCTAAAGCTGGAAGTAGAAGGCGAGACTGTATGCAGGCAACAGTTTGACGAACTGGACTTTGCAGTGAGCCGCCACATCAATTGTTACAAAGACTACGGGGCCTTTCGGCGAAACGGATGGCATTACCACAAGTCCTTTATCGAACCGGGTAACGGCTTGGAGATGATCTATCCTGAAATCGCGCCGGACTCCGGCCGTGTGTTTTTTCCCGAAAAGGGAATTCGGCAGGCAAAGTACACTTCCACTGATGCTTACGGCAACACCTCGGTACTTGAATTTGCCTTTGAAACCCTCGATGCACCCGATGCACCCCTGCCCGCTCCCGAGCCTTACGATGCCTATTTCTACCGCGGCCGGCCCAACAGTTTTGAATACGGAGACGAGCTTCAACTGGAAATGCCGGCAAATGCACTTTACAATGATTTAAAATTCAAATTCGGGCGGGAAATGCCGACTGCGCAGAGCCTGAGTCCGTACTTCAGCCTCCACAATGATTTCGAGCCGCTCGACAAGGCGATCACCGTAAAAATCTCCATGGCTGATATTCCCGAGCCACTGCGCGAAAAGGTTGTGGGGGCGCGGTATGCAGCGGCGGGTGCTCCCGCTTGGGTCCCGGGAGAACCGGACGGCGATTACTTTGCAATGACGGTGAAAGACTTCGGGAGGTTCACCTTGATGGCAGACAGCACACCGCCCACCCTGACTCCCAACAGGTATTCGTCCGGGGGCGCCTTGAGTGACCGTTCTGTTTTGGGATTTTCCGTAAAGGATGACCGCTCGGGTATAAAGACTTACGAAGCCCGGCTCAACGGGAAATGGATGCTGCTGGAATACGAGCCGAAGAAGAACCTGCTCTTCGCGGAGGTCGGAAAGTCAGGATTCAAAAAAGGGCAGAACACGCTGGAAATTACCGTAACGGACCATTGCGGCAATGCGGTAACGCGGAGCTTCAATTACACTTATTGAGCGCGGTGGTAAGCGATCAAGCCGTCGATGGGCGCCTTGATAATGCGGTCTATGTTGAGGCCGTACATCTCGGCCCGCTTGCGCATCTGCGGCTCGAAGTGAAATCCGACCGACCCCAGCACCCGCACGGATAAGTTCAGGTAATCGGGGTATTGGATGATGTAGCGCTCGAAGTATTTCATAAAGGCATCATCCACAAGCGCCGCGAAGTAAGGATGCTCGATGTTCTTCTGCACAAATACGCTGAAAGAGGCGAGATACCGGTTGGGGAAAGTCTTTTTGTACACGGCAAATGAGACCTCATCCTTGGTCAATCCGAAGGCGTCATCAAAAAGATCTTTCACCTCCGGGGGCATGAGATCGCTCATAAAGTCGCGCACCACTTTGCGGCCGATGTGCATACCGCTGCCTTCGTCACCGAGGATATAACCGTGGCCGCCGAGAACCGTTTTTATCTCACCGTCGCGGTAGAGGCAGGAGTTGCTGCCCGTGCCGAGGATGCACGCAATCCCGGACTCTTCCGGCCCGTCCTCCCGGAAAAAGAGGGCACGTGCTGCACCGAGGAGGTCGTGCATGATATTGAGCTTGGCCTTGGTGAAAACCTTGGCAAAGCCCTGCTCCATAATTATTCTGTTCTGGCTATTGCTCACCCCGGCACTGTAGAAGTCTACCTCGGAAATGTCCTCATGGCCGTAGGGCTCAAAAGATATTTTTTCGAGGGTTTCAGCTACAGAATCTGCGTCGTGGAAAAAAGGATTGATTCCCTCACTTTTGAACTGCAGCTGATCCCCGTCTTCGGTGAGCAGTCGCCAGTCTGTTTTCGTGGATCCGCTGTCGGCGATCAATTTCATATCGGCGGCAAATCTATGCAATTCCGATAAATGTAAGCCGTATTGTCAAGAACTTGATGAAATCATCACGCCGACCGGGGCGGGGAGTAAAAAGGAGCGACTTGCTCAGCCTGAGGAAAACAAAAACTTATTAACGTTGACCAAATTGGACTTCACTGCATACATAACCACGGCAGCGGTATTCTTCACACCGAGCTTTTGCATGATGTTTTTCCGGTGGGTATTCACCGTGTGTGGGCTGAGAAAAAGCCGCTCCGCGATCTCCGTATTGGTAAATCCCTCTGCGATATACGTGATGATTTCCTGCTCGCGCTCGGTGAGGTGTACGGGCTCACAATTGAATCCGCTCCAATCTTCTCCGTCCACATCGATATTGACACGCCGAATGGTTTCGAGGATTTTTCCGCAAAAAAACTTACTTCCGGCCGCAGTCTCCCGCACCGATGAGATGATCTCGTCAAAGTCGCAGTCTTTCTTAATGTAGCTTTTTACGCCGGCCTTTAAGGCGTTGATGATGGTTTGACCCTCCTGATCGGGCGTGATGGCTACCACGCGCGTATCGGGAAAAGTCTTGACCACACCCGCAATGGTTTCCAGCGAAAAACCCTCTGCTGTGAAGTCCAAAAGCAACACGTCCACGTCAAAAGAAGCCAAGAGCTCAGTAAGTGCTACGGGGGAATCCGCCTCTCCGACAAGGACAATATCTTGCTCTTGGGAGAGGACGACGTCCAGGCCCGCCCTGATCAGACGGCTGCTGTCGGCGATGGCTACTTTAATTTCCGGTGTTTCCAATGTCCTCTTTGTGTTTTCGGTATGCACCGTTCTCAATTTGCGGATATCCGCATCTGCTTGCCGAAACACGGACAGGAAATCCCGCAAAATCCGAAAGCCCGCAACGCACCTGCGAAAAGGAATAAGAATGGGACAAACACCAATTCAACCCATTGTTTTCAAACCAATTATAGCGCATATCATGTACTTTCGATCTCCGGGACGTACGAACGGGACGGCACATCACTATTTAGACCGCTTTTAAATAACAAAGATAAGTGCCGGGGGTTTATCCGCAAGAACTATTTTTTCACAGTGCCACATCGATGGTCATTCCCTCCTCTGCGGCAAATGACCGGGGAAATATTTCCCGCGCCTCTTCTTCAAAACTTGTTGTGTCGCGATAGCGGGCGCTGAAATGACCCAGAAGCAACCTTCCCGCCCCTGCCTCTGAGGCTACTCGCGCGGCTTGACGGGCGGTGGAATGATGGGTTTTGGCAGCGCGCGCGGCCCGGTCTTCAAGAAAGGTACTCTCGTGGTAAAGCAAATCGACGCCCTTGACGTATGTGGCCGTGCTCGGGGAATACGCTGTATCAGAGCAGTAGGCATAACTGCGCAGAGGATCGGGATCAAGGGTGAGTTCAGCGTTGGGCACCACGGTACCGTCGTCGAGGGTGAGGTCGGCGCCCGCCTTAATTTGTCGTATACGCGGCACAGGGATATTGTAGCGTTCGATGCACTCCGGGCGGATATTTCGCGGCTTCGGTTTTTCGGAAATGACGAATCCGCAGGTGGGGATCCGGTGATCGAGAGGAAAACTGTGGACCTCCAGCCTGTCCGTTTCAGCAATTATTGTTTTATCGGAATAGGTAAGTGCGCACCAATGCACTTCAAACCTGAAATGTGACCGCGATATCCTCAACTGCAATGCTGTGAGTTCCTCGAGGTGTTCGTGTGCGTATATGTGAATGGGCTTGGTACGCCCCAATAGCTGCATGGTGCTCAACAGGCCCTGAAGGCCGAGATAATGATCGCCGTGGAGGTGGCTGATGAAAACATGGCCGATCCTTTGAAAATTAAATCCGCCTCTGCGCAACTTGAGCTGGGTACCTTCTCCGCAATCGAAAAGGAAGAGATCGGAACCGTGGGCTGCGACTTGGGCACTCGGAGAAAAACGAAGCGTTGGCGTGGCAGACCCGCAGCCCAGAACCGTTAATTTAAAATCCATCTTCCCCCGTTTTCAATTTTTACCCCGGCATATCGATCAACGAAACAGGGAGGCCTTTTCCTCCGGCCCGGATCCGATCGGACAACTTTGTCCCGAACGCGGCCCGAGATCGGTACGTCCGGTGCAAACCCCTTTGGCGCCGCGACGCATCGTTTTCAACATCGGAATACCCCCTCGGACAATAGGTGCTGTGACAGTATGGGTTTCTGTTTCGACAGGATGAGGACGAAAGAACCCTGCGCCGCGCACAGAAAGGTACAGTGCTTTGGCTCAAACTCTGTTTGCGGCAAGCAAATCTGCAGCCTCTTCCTTGTCTTTGGTGATATTGAACACGGATGTAAGTTGAGAAATACTCACGAGCTTTTCTACTGCAGGCTGAAGCCCGCACACTACGAAGGTGCCTTCCGCTTCTTTGCAAAGCCTGTTACCTGTGAGCAACGCGCTCAGGCCGCTTGAATCACAGTAACGAGACTTGTGGAGGTCTACAATAATATTGTCTTTGCCGCTCTTGATGATGTAAAGTAATTCTGACTTTAAATCCGGTGCGCTCAGCGAATCGAGCTTCTCGACTTCTGCGGTGATGACCGAGTACTGATCTTGGTTTTCTACGCTAAACTTCATGGTTCGGATTAGAGATGAGATGCCAAATATAAAGATTTAACCTTTGCGTTCTATCTTTCCCGCCAAAAGGTAAAGTACGGCCATGCGAACGGCCACTCCGTTTTCCACCTGCTTGAGTATAATGCTCTGTCCGCTGTCGGCGGCGTCGCTCGCTATTTCCACCCCCCTGTTTACGGGGCCGGGATGCATCACGGTGATTTCTTTTTTCAGGCTTTCAAGCAGCCTTTTATCAATGCCGAACATCATGGTATACTCTCTGAGTGAGGGGAAATATGCCATTTCCTGACGCTCGAGTTGAATGCGCAATACATTGGCCACATCACACCAGTTGAGGGCCTCCCGCAGATTGTGCGACACCTGTACACCCAGTTCGGCGATATGCTTCGGAATAAGTGTAGCGGGTCCGCACACCATCACTTCCGCTCCGATTTTTTGCAGGCAGAAAATATTGCTCAGGGCCACCCGCGAATGCAAAATATCACCGATGATCACGACTTTTTTCCCGCTTACAGAACCGAGGTTTTCTCTGATCGAATAAGCGTCGAGCAAGGCCTGCGTGGGGTGCTCGTGGGTGCCGTCGCCGGCATTGACAATCACTGCATCTACATGGCGGCTCAGAAAATGGGGTGCGCCGGGCTTGGGATGACGCATCACGACCATATCCACCTTCATGGCCAAAATATTGTTGACCGTATCGATCAGTGTTTCACCTTTACTCACTGAACTCGATGAAGAGGAAAAGTTGATCACGTCTGCCGAGAGGCGTTTTTCGGCAAGCTCGAAGCTGAGTTTGGTCCGCGTCGAATTCTCGAAAAAGAGGTTGGCAATGGTGATGTCGCGCAGCGAAGGCACTTTTTTGATGGGCCGGTTGATGACCTCCTTGAAATTGTCGGCGACCGAGAATATCTGCCCTATATCTTCGGGTGAGAGGTCTTTGATCCCCAGGAGGTGCGGTGTGCTCAGGCTACTCATTTCTAATCAGCGACGGAATACAGGGTTACACGGTCTGCGCCCTCGGTTTCTACCCAGTCTACTGCTACCCTTTCGGTGGAAATACTGTCAACCGCACGACCGGTATAATCCGGCTGCACCGGGAGGTGCCGACTGAAGCGACGGTCGATAAAGGCCAGGAGTTCTACACGCTCGGGTCGGCCGAAGGCCAGTAAAGCGTCCAAACCCGCGCGGATGGTGCGGCCCGTAAACAGGACGTCGTCTACCAGCACCACATTGAGGCCCTCAATCTCAAAATCGAGGCGCGTCTCCCCCGGCACGGGAGGTTCGGCCTTTCGGCGAAAATCGTCGCGGTGAAAAGTAATGTCCAAGGCTCCGTGGCGGATATGGTCCACCCCTGTCATCTTCTTCAGGCGCTCAGTGATGCGCTGCGCGGGGTATATGCCGCGGGGTTGAAGTCCGACGATGGCGGCGGAAGAAAAATCACCGTGGTTCTCAATCAGCTCATGGCACAGCCGGGTAAGCGTGATGTCAATCTGTGCACTGTCGAGAATTTGGACGGGCTTCATTTCGGCGCCAAAGATAAAAACTAATTGCGCGCGCCGGCCGTCGTGACCAAAAAGCAAAGCGCCCCGAAACGGGGCGCCTGCAAAAAGGTAAAAATTCAAGTGGTCAGACTGCTTGAAACTCCGCCATGATCAAGTCGGCGAGTTCCTCTCCGATGCGGTCTTGGGCTTCTGTCGTTGCGGCGCCCACATGGGGAGTCAGTGCAATCTTCGGGTGGCTCAAAATCTCGGTGCTCGGCGTAGGCTCGTTTTCGAATACATCCAGAGCCGCGCCGGCCACGTGGCCGCTGTCCAGGGCGGCGATGAGGGCATCTTCGTCAATGACTCCGCCGCGGGCGGCATTGACCAAAAGTACTCCTTTCTTCATCCTATTCAGTTCATCCGCACCGATCACCGCCGAACCGTCTTTCTGCTTAGGCACGTGAACAGAGATGGCATCGCTTCGTGAGATGAGGGTGTCCGTATCGACCTTGTCGATTTTCACCTCGACCGTGCCGAATCCTTCTACATTGAACCGCACAGTGGTGTCCACATCGAATACATCGGTGCAAATCACCTTCATTCCGCACCCCAGGGCATAGCCCGCAAGCGCATTTCCGATACGACCGAAACCGATGATGCCGAGGGTTTTTCCGCGCAGCTCTGTGCCCTTACCGTACTTTTTCTTGAGGGCTTTGAACTCTTGCGCGCCTTTTTCGGGCATATTACGCTCGCTGTCATAAGTCTGACGCGCGAGGCTGAAAAGCTGACCCATCGCGAGTTCCGCCACAGACTGAGAACTGCTTGCAGGGGTATTGGCCACGGTACGGCCTTGCTCGCGGGCGTAAGCCACGTCGATATTGTCCATGCCTACACCTCCCCGGCCTATGAATCGGAGATTGGGGCAGGCATCGATCAAGGGTTTCCTCACCGTAGTAGCGCTGCGCACCAACAGCGCAGCGATGTCGTTTTCATTGATGTACGCTTCGAGCGCGTCTTGGGCCACGTGATCGGTGATCACGGTGAAGCCCGCCGCCTCGAGTTTTGATTTTCCGGAAGGGGATATTCCGTCGTTTGCCAATACTTTCATAGGGGTTTGTTTTATGCGGTTCGTTCCAATTCTTTCATCACATCGGTGAGCACGGCCACGCTCTCCAAAGGCAGGGCGTTGTACATGGATGCTCGGTAGCCGCCTACCGAGCGGTGCCCTTTGAGCCCGCTGATGCGCGCATCGTTCCACATCTTGTCGAAGCGCTCTTTGTGCGCCGCCTCGTCCTTGAGTACAAATGTGGCATTCATCGTGCTGCGGTCCTCGGCGGCGGTAGTACCCTCGAAAAGGGGATTCCGGTCGATCTCGTTGTAGAGCAGGGCTGCTTTTTCTTCATTGCGCTTCTGCATGGCCTCCAAGCCTCCGAGTGATTTCATCCACTCCAAAGTGAGCATGGATACATACACCGAGAATACCGGAGGGGTATTGAACATAGAATCCTTGCTGTCGTGCACCGCCAGATCCAGCATCGAGGGAATTTTTCTGCCCGTTTTGCCGAGCGCGTCCTTGTTCACAATGTACACCGTGGTGCCCGCAGGGCCCATATTTTTTTGCGCTCCGGCATAAATCAGGTCAAATTTTGACACATCTACGGGCTTGCTGAATATGTCGCTGGACATGTCGCAAAGCATGGGCACCTTGCTTTCCGGAAAGGACTTGAACTGCGTTCCGAAGATGGTATTGTTCGAGGTGATGTGGAAATAGTCCGCATCATCGGGCACGGTATATCCCTTGGGGATGTGGGTGTAATTATCGGCTTTGCTCGACGCCGTTTCGATGACCTCACCGAGGAGTGCGGCCTCTTTCATGGCCTTGTTTGACCAGGAACCGGTATCCACATAGGCCCCTTTGCCGCCTTCATTCTTCATGAAGTTGATGGCGGACATGTAAAAGCCCAAGCTGGCTCCTCCCTGCAAGAAGAGCACTGAATAATTGTCCGGAACATTGAGCAGCTCACGCACCAGGCCGCGGGCTTTTTCCATAATCGCGACAAACTCTTTGCTGCGGTGTGAAATTTCAATGAGTGAGAGACCGATGCCGTCGAGCTCGATCACGCTTTGGGATGCTTTGCGCATCACCTCGGGGGGCAATATGCAGGGACCTGCGCTGTAATTGTGTACTTTGGACATTTGGTAAGTCAGTTTAGAGGGGCCGAAACCCGATTGCGGCAAAGCTAAATCTTATTTCTTTAAGCACAAGAATGCGCTGTGTTAGCTTTTGTTTAAGCCGCATCCGAAACGGCTTATTCACAGAACGAAAATCGGCATTTACTTCCCCTCCGGCAAGAGAGGGTTGCCGGGGCGACGCTTGCGCTGTAGGTCGGGCCGATCCGGGAAGTTAAACTGTGATTTGGTCTCTGCATCCTTCGGCCGGGTCATATCCACATGCTCCGTGTAGTGCCACTCCCCTTTCTGCTCTGTGTAGCCGCGGTGCAAGGTGCCGGGCACATAGGCGCTCAGGTTGCCTTCCGCCATTCCCGGAAGGGGCACCAAATCGTCGAAGACTATGGCCTCTTTGGCGGGGAGGTAGGTCAGGGTCATTTGTGCGCTTGCCGCAAATTCGAAAACCCGACGGGTGTAGGTTCGGTCTTCGTGGACAAACACCGGCTTACCGAACATGGGCTCACGGTTCTTACCGAACCAGAGTACGTCGAGAATTTTTTTGGTAGATACCCGGTTGTGACCTTCCCAAGCCATCAAGGTGTAAAAGGTATCGCGCTTGTGCTTCACCGGGTGAATTTGATACACGAGGGCTCCGTACCACTCCTCGCCGCGCAACACTTTTCCCTCCGATGCCCGATCAGGACTTTGCGCACCCCGCAGTAAGCGGTACTCCCCGTCCGGAAATAAGATCATTGCACGGTAGGCGTGGCTGCCGTCGTGCATGGGCACATTCCAATTAAACAGCCGAAAAGCACCGTCGGGCGAGCGCAGTGCGCCCGTATTTTTCAAAGCGGGAAAAGCATAAGAAAAAGTTTCCTCCGCCGAAAATATCGAAATGAACACAGCCTCGATACTGTCGGAAGCGGCAAGTCGTTCGCTGTCAGTCGACGCTTTACCCACGCGCACCTCCAGCTCGGCGACGGCAGCTTCAGCAAGCCTCACCGATTCGGAATCGGCCGCAAAAAGCGGGGAATGCACGCAAGGACATAAAGTCCGAAGGACGAGCAAAAACAAAAAAGGAAGACGCATGCCGACTAAACGCAGGTATCGTGCCTTAATTGTCGCCCGCTTACCGATCACAGGTGCATGAAATCTTTCTTCTTGATCAATTCGTCTTCTGACTCGCGGTAATCGGGGTCGTCCACACAGCAGTCCACCGGACATACCGCCGCGCACTGGGGCTCATCGTGAAAGCCCACGCACTCCGTACACTTGTCGGTCACAATGTAATACACATCCATATCGACGGGCTCTTGCTCGGATTCGGCATCGTATGCATTGCCCATCGGGGTCACCACCTCGCCTTTGAGATCGGTGCCGTCGGAGAGGCGCCATTCCACACCGCCTTCATAAATGGCGTTGTTGGGGCATTCGGGTTCACATGCACCGCAATTGATGCATTCGTCTGTTATCATGATAGCCATGGCCGGAAAATTCTTAAAAGGTTCTTCGTTACTTTGTGCAAATATAAAGTCCGCAGGGGCGAAAATGTTTGAAGATTGGAGAATAAATCAACAAGTCCGGCACTGATGTCTTGGATTGAATCTTTGGCCGGCGCCGCAGGCGCCGCTGAGCGCGCGCTGCAGCTCGCAAACGAAGAAGGCCCCGTGCCACACTCTGCGGGAGAGAAAAAAATGGCGGAGGCCCTCGTGCGTGCCCGAGCGGAGAACCCGTGGTTTACTCCCGAAAATATACGCAACGCCCTCTCGGGACTCGCCTATATGCTCCGCCCTGAGGCGGTGCGGGAATGGGCCGGTCGGTATGAAAATTTGCCGAAAAGGTACACCGCCAAAAAGGTAGGCATCGTGGCCGCGGGCAATATTCCGATGGTGGCTTTTCACGACATTCTGTGCGCCCTTGCTGCGGGCCACAAGGCAGTCGTAAAGCTCTCCGCACAAGACAGGCACCTGCTTCCCGCCTTCTTCGCCATGGTCGAAGAATCGGGACAGACCGGAGCTTTTGAACTCACCTGGACGGAAGGACAGCTCGGGGAAACAGATGCCGTGATTGCGACGGGAAGCAACAATACCGCCCGATACTTTGAATACTATTTCGGGAATCAGCCCCACATCATCCGAAAAAACAGAAATACGGCCGCGGTCCTTGACGGCACCGAAACCGAAGAAGAACTCTACGCGCTCGGCACAGACATTTTCTCCTACTTCGGGCTGGGCTGCCGAAATGTTTCGAAGATATATGTACCCGAAGATTATGATCTCGGCCGGTTTTTCAATGCCGTATTCCCTTTCCGGGATATTGTGAACCACCACAAGTACGCGAACAATTACGACTATTACAAAGCCCTTTGGCTCATGAACGGTGAGGAGCTGCTCGACAATAATTTCCTGCTGCTCCGCCGCTCCGAGGCGCTGGCAGCCCCTCCCGGGGTGCTGTACTACGAGCGCTACGGCGAGGCGGAAGCCCTGCGCAAAAAGTTGCGAGAGCAGGCTGATGAAATTCAGTGCATCGTATCACACGAGGATGTGCCTTTCGGCAAAAGCCAAAGGCCCGAGCTCCGGGATTATGCGGACGGGATCGACACCATGGACTTTTTGCTGAAGATCTGAGTGCAGCACCTCCCGGACTGCTGCCCCGGCGCGGGCCCGGAAACTGCCGAAATCGGGAATGCCTACATTTGGGGTTGATTTCAGAACCCAAGACCGCAGATTATGTCCTATAAAAAATTCGTTGAAGGCCTGCCGAAGGCCGAACTCCACCTCCACATTGAAGGCACCTTCGAGCCGGAACTCATGTTTGAAATCGCCGAGCGCAACGGGGTAAAAACGAAATACGCCTCCGTGGATGCGCTGAAGAATGCCTACCGGTTCAGCAACCTTCAGGAATTTCTCGACATCTACTACGAAGGAGCGGCGGTACTCCTGGAGAAACGGGACTTCTATGACCTCACGGCAGCCTATCTCAAGAGGGTCAGCACGGAAAACGTGCGCCACGTCGAGATTTTCTTCGACCCGCAAACGCACACCGATCGCGGCGTTGCGTTTTCCAAGGTCATCGAAGGCATTCTCGATGCCCTCGCGGACGGAGAGAAGGAATTCGGTATCACGAGCAGACTCATCATGAGCTTTTTGCGCCACCTCAGCGAGGAGGCGGCTTTCAAGACCCTCGAAGAAGGGCTCAAGTACAAAGACCGGATTATCGGCGTGGGGCTCGACTCCTCCGAATTGGGCAATCCGCCGTCGAAATTCGCTCGCGTATTTGCGGAAGCGAAAAAGGAGGGCTTTCTCCTGATGGCCCACGCCGGTGAAGAAGGCCCGGCCGACTACATTTGGGAGGCACTGGAAGTACTCGACGTGGACCGCATTGACCACGGCAACCGGTGTCTGGACGACGATGTACTGACGGCGGAAATTTCCCGACGACAGATTGCCCTTACCCTCTGCCCGCTGTCCAATCAGAAGCTTCAGGTATGTCCTGACCTTACGAAGCACCCCGTGCGCAAGATGCTGGAGCGAAACCTCCTCGCCACCATCCACTCCGACGATCCCGCCTACTTCGGCGGATACATGAACGCCAATTTTTTGGCCACAGCCGAAGCGCTGAACCTGAGCCGAGATGAATTGGTGCGCCTCGCGGAAAACGGATTCAAAGCCTCCTTCCTTGATGAAGCCGAAAAAAACCGGCACATCGAAGCGGTCAGGGCCTATGCAGAAAATTTTTGAAGAAGGCTTTTACAAGCTGCCCGAACTGCAGAAACCTGCGAGCGCAACTACTCCCTGACGGAAAAAGGCATGGAGACCTTCACGCGGTCCCACATCATGGAAATCACCCCTTCGCCGAGGCCTGTCTCGGATACCTCGTAGGTGAGCCTTTCGGTGACCGACGGCAGTTCTTCGGGCATCACTTCCACGCGCACCACATCGAGGCTTTCATCGTAATCCTCAGCGAGGTGCTGATCGAAATTTTCGTTGAGAATCAGCGTCCATGTTTCCCTTCCGGGAATGGTGAAGAAGGCGTAAGTTCCCGCTTTGACCTCGGTTCCCTCCACGAGGACGTCTTCGGAAAATGTAACGGCCGTGGCCCAGTGCGAACCGCTCACCCAGACTTGATCGTAGCTCACGAGTCCGTTCCAAAGCACCCTGCCGCGCTTTCCGGGTGAGCCGTAATTTACGGCGATTTCCGCCGCGCCGATCAGCTCCCGCACTTCTCTTCGCGCGCTGCCCGTGTAGGTATCTTCAGTGAGTCCCTGATTCACGCTGTCGGCATATCCCGTTTTGTAAAGTCGATGCTCCTCCTCGATGCGCGAAGCGGCCTCGTCTCGCTCTGTATCGGTCACGGGAGCCGTATCCGCCTCAGCGGCTTCCTGTACGGGTTGTACCTGTCCGCAACCCAAGACGAGCAGGACCGGCAATGCGAATAAAACGATCGAAATACTTTTCATCTCTTGTAGGATTTTTAGCTCCTGCAAATATAAAAGAACCCGCGGAGGGCCCTAACTGAATGGAGCGTGCGAAGGGGTCTGCCATCAGCGCCCCGCTAATCCTCAACACAAACCGGCACCGCATCCCCCGGGAAACCGCATTCTCCTTCTGAACATTTTGTCTTTTCTACGAATTGAAGTATATATGCATTTCAAAGTCAATTTTATGGTAAGAATTTTGCTCCTCGCCTGTTTCGCAGTATGCTTCGGAGATTGTTTCGCACAACGCATCAATCAAACGGATCCTGTAGAAATCGGCGGATTCCGAGAAGATGTTTACAAACAAAACGATGTGATTCTCGACAGGGATGCCCTCGGCTATGTGATGCGGTCCAACGGGTTTTCGTCGCAGCTTATTGACCGCGCCGACAAGAACCGCGGAGGGGCGAATGTCCTGGGATTTCTCGGAGGCGCCGGCGTGGGCTGGAGTCTGGGCGCACTGCTCGGCGGAGGCGATTTTCCCGCGGGGATTTTTGCCGTCGGGGCCGGCTTTCTGATCATTTCAATTCCGCTGAGCACTGCCGTGAAAAGAAATACCCTTGAGGCGATCAAGGCGCACAATGATCATGTGGCACAATCCGAATCGAACAGGCGGCAACGGAAATGGCAATGGAGCATCGGCAGCACGGCAGGCGGCGTGGGACTGCGGGCGCAATTCTGAGCATTTTTGCCCTTACTTTAACCAATCCTGATCTCGGCTTTTCGGATCGGTTTCGCGCATCACCCGCAAAACAGCAGGACATCCGGAGGGCGGCAGATTATTCAGCCCGACAGCTTCGCATTCAACCACCCGCGCGCATCAGCGGTATTTGAAAATACTTCATAAGGCACGGGCTGTTTTTGAAGGGCAAAAATCATATTCAACACCCCGCGCACCATTCCGTTGGGGATGACGTAAGCCGTGCCGACACACTGTGATTCCATGAGCTCCCGATACGTGTTCAGCCAATCGGCTTGCATCCTGATGTGGCGGTAATGCGGCAGCGAGGCTTTTGAAGCATCGAAGAGCACGCCGATCGTGCCTGCCCCGCGGTAGCGATCGCGCACCTCATCGAGGTACCTTTGAAAATTTTGATCGGTACTCACCGCCCCCGTGAAGCGCACGGTGAGTACGCCTCCTGCCACGGGCTCAACTTCTGCATAGTCCTTTTCTTTTTCCACGTGAGAATAACCGGAAGGGTGAGCTTGTGTTTTCAGCGGTCCGGGAAAAATTTGCCGAAAGGCCCTATTTTTCGGCGCAGAAATTACGAATCCATGACACCATTGCAATCAGTACTCGGAGCGTTCCTGCTCCTCTCGGCGGCGTCCGCCTTCACGGCATGCACCGATCCCGGGTCGGAACCCTCCGAAAAAATCGAGACGGCTCCTGCCGGAAATGTCGATACCCTGCCGTCGGCGGTCGAAATGCCCGTACGCTATTGCACCTACAACGAGTGGGCGAACGAGCGAACGGCAGCTTGGCTCGCCACGGCGACGGAAGAGGCCATGACCCGAGAGATCGAGTCGAGTTTCAAAAATTTGCGGAAAACCGCCCTCCACATTTGGAGCGCCGAGTACCTCTGGCTTCAGGTGCTCAAAGATGAACCCTACGACGCAAATCCCACGAAGGACTTCGAGGGCAATACCGACGAACTCATCAAAGGGTGGCTGGAAGCCTCGGCCGCTTTTCGCGCTTATGCGGAGCGCCTTGACGAGAGCGAACTGAGCGCTACGCGGGGCTCAACGCCCCTCGCCGTTGCGGACATCATTCAGCACTGCATGAACCACAGCACCTACCACCGCGGACAGCTCATCACCATGGGCAGGCAGGCGAGGTTGACGGATCCGCCGCAGACGGATTTTATTCACTACGTTCGCCGTATGCAAAACCCGTGAGGAGGCAATCGTATAAGCAAGGAGTGTGAAAGAAAACGCGGAAGGATGAAAAAGACAGCAGTAATCGGTGCAGGTCCGTCAGGGATCACCGCCCTGAAAAACCTTCTGGACGAGGGGATCAATGCCGTGGCCTTCGACCGGCAGGACGACGTGGGCGGAAATTGGATTTTTTCCGAAAAGGAAGGGCATTCGAGTGTGTTTGAGACCACGCACATCATCAGTTCCAAGACACTTTCGCAATACGCGGACTTCCCCTTCGACGATTTTGATCCGAACATTCCCGACTACCCCTCACACGAGCAATTGCGCCTGTACTTCCGCGCCTACGCACGCCGATTCAACCTCTGTCCGCACATCCGGTTCCACACTGTCGTAAAAAAATGTACTCCCCTCAAAGGCGGTGGCTGGGAGGTGACCACTGAAAAAGACGGCCGCGAAGAGACTGAAGCCTTCGAGGCCCTGGCGGTGTGCAACGGCCACCATTGGGACCCCCGCATGCCTGACTATCCGGGAAGTTTCACCGGTGAGTTTATGCACGCACACAGCTTCAAGCGCGCGGCTCCCTTTAGGGGAAAAAGGGTGCTGGTAATCGGCGGGGGAAACTCTGCCTGCGATGTGGCGGTGGAGACGAGCCGGGTGAGCAGTTTTACGGCCGTTTCCATGCGGCGGGGCTACCGCATCATCCCAAAGTTCTTTTTCGGAGAGCCTTCCGACAAGATCGGAGAAAAAGGTCGGTGGATTCCTTTGAGGCTGCGTTCGTTCATTTTCGATGCTCTTCTCAAAATCCTGATCGGACCCAATAAAAAGTACGGTCTTCCCGAAGCGAAAACGAAATTCGGAGAGGTGCACCCGACCATCAACGACGAACTCCTCCACAAGATTCGCCACGGGAAGGTGCACCCGCGCGGTGATATCGAAAGATTCGACGGAAGCGAGGTAGTTTTTAAAGACGGTCGCCGCGAGGAGTACGATGCGGTGGTGGCCTGCACGGGCTATAAAATCACCCATCCGTTTTTTGAAAAAGACCTGATCGACTACAGTTCGGGCAATGTCCCCCTCTACCTGCGCATGCTCCACCCCGAGTTCACCGACCTGTACTTCATCGGGTTGTTTCAACCCATAGGTTGCATTTGGCCGGGGGCGGAGTTGCAGAGCAAAATTATGGCAAGGGAGCTCGCGGGCAAATGGAAGCGCCCCGAGGATACGGCGCAAAGAGCCCGATCCGAGGCGGACAACCCTCATTACAGGCAAATCGATACGCCGCGGCATACCATCACCGTTGACTATCACCTTTTCCGAAAGGAATTGCTCAAAGAACTGCCCCGGGACTACGTTCGGCGGACGCTTCCGGACACGGTCCGAGATCAGTGACCGGGTACTTCATGCGCCGATATCGAACAAGTTCATTTTTCACCCGGAAGCAAGGAAATCCCTTCCGCATTGCTGTCCTCCGAGCGTGACGCACCCGAGGAATATTTTCCTGAAGCACGGCGCAAAGACCACGGCAGGTCTGCGGAATTCAAGAGAGCCGGGGCGGGCTCGGCACTGAAGCGCCTCCATTTCCCTCAATCGGATTTCTTATCGCACGCGATATTCGGCCTCCGAGCGAAAGATTGGGAACAGGAGCCGGAATCCGTCACTCAGGTTGAAACTCCAGAGCGCCGATGGCACGCGGATTGGCATAGGGGAAGCCGACGAGGTCATTGTTCGGCAGTCCCGGGCCTTCCGTGCCTATTCCCCGCACAAAAGCGTCCTCTCTGAGGCGAAAATCGCCTGCGGAGAAGTTTACAAAACCCGGCTGATTGCCCACCCAATTTTGCCCGGAGAGGTAATTGTCCTGAATTTCCTGAATGACCTCCTCCTCGGCGCGGAACAGGCAATGGGTGAAGGTGAGGTCCACATTGGCACTTTCATCATTGATATCTGTGCCGAATTCGTTGAAGCCGTTACCGTAAATGATACAATTCCTGAAGCTGCTGTTGAGCACATCGCCCACCCCCACCGTGGTGGCATCGACGGGAAAGATATTGGTGAAAAATACGGACGGCGTTTGCCGGATATCCAGGTTCCAGTTGTTGGCAAAGGTGCAATTGTCAAATCGGTAAGCCCCGGCACCCTGACAGGCGAGGGTATGCTGACCGGCGCGGCTCAGGAGGAGATTCTCGGCATCGATGCGGTAATTCCGCGTAAAAATCGAGGCCACCGAATTGTTGCGAATCACCACATTGCGCAGTCGGAGCACATTTTGGGAAAGGGAGAGGTTGTTGTCGCCGAAAGGCAGCGGCTCCACCTGAATCCCGATAAAATTGTTCTTGATCACGACGTTCTCAAAGCGATTGGTCTGCGCACCTTCGTTGATCCAGATGCGGTCCCACTGCCCGGGTTGCTCTTCATAGAAGGGTTCGAGGCGGTCTCCGCCGAAACGAATGGGTTCCTCGGGCGTTCCCACCGCATTGATCGAGGCATCTTGGAACACCCAGAGTCCGCCGCCCTGATGGAAAAATATCTCTGTGCCGGGCTCGATATTGAGGCGTTGCCCGGAATTGATCACGAGGTAATTGCGAATCACGATGGGCCGGTCAGCGGTCCAGGTGATCGTGCCTTCCGTATCGCTGATGGTGTAAAAAGGCGGGAGCCCCCCTTGGGTGACCACAGAGTCTTGCTGCCGCGGATAGAAGACGGCGTCCCAGCCCCAAGCCACCATGGGCAGACGCTGTACATTGTCATTGAGGGTAAACCGCACTGCGCCGTCCACAAAGGGGTAAAGCTGATCGCCCTGCGGATCCACCGTCACCTCGGCGAAGAAAAACAGGCTGTCGCCTGCATTGATCCGAAAATTTTCGAAGGATTCACCGGGCACCCCGTCGACATTGAGGCGGTAGGAATTGTTCGGGTCATTCTCCAGGTCGATGCGGGAAATGAGCACCGGACTGTCGCTGCGGTTGTAAGCCTTTACCATGCGGGTGGCGGAGCCCACGGTGGTGAAAAGGGTATCGAAAAATACCGTATCCACGGAAAAGGTGAGCCGAAAATCAGCCTCGGAGTTAAAATCGTCATCGCGACAACCGGTCAGGGCTGCTACAGCGGCAAATGCAAGGACTGCGGTTGCCAAAAAACGTCGGGGGATACGGTGCATCGGAAATTAAAACAGAATCAGCCTGCAAATATTGCAAAAACCGCGGGATGCAGCACCGACCGTGCTGTAAAAGCACGTCATTCACACCGCAAAAGATACCTTCGGGGGAGCTTCCCGCAAAAAACTATCGACAAAAAAGGAGGCAGACATTTCAAAATGAAAACAAATATTGTACTTTTGTGCCCCAATTCAGCACCCAAGGTCATGAAAAAAGACATTCACCCCGAAAATTACCGACTTGTCGTATTCAAAGACATGTCTAACGACTATAGCTTTATGAGCCGCTCTACTGCCGCTTCAAATGAAACGGTAAAGTGGGAAGACGGCAACGAAT
>PXBH01000105.1 GCA_003565555.1 Cryomorphaceae bacterium
GTTTTTGAAACCGTTTCTAATCGGGCCGGGTTCCGGCAGAAATGCTGAAACACAAGCAGGGCGCCCCTACGGGGCTGGTATCCGTGGCCGTGACGCCCCCTGTGGGGGCTACAAACGGGGCACTCCTACGGAGCTAAACAGGGCGCCGTCGGAATGTCCCGGGGCAATTGCCGCAATGCAAAGAACACCCCCCGATAATCGTTAACATTTTTGTAATGTGTTAATCCTTTACAAGGCATTGCGAGTTCACGTACTTGCGTCTGTTATGAAAAAATTTTTGGTTCTTGCCGTCACAGCTGCACCTTTCTTCGCCGCGGGGCAGGTGTTGAATTACGAGGCGTTTCCTCTTTACAATCCTTTTGCCGGAGAGCCCGACACACAAGAGAATGCGTACCCGTATTACGCTCCCGTATCGAGCTATCCCACTTGCGGCACAGACGAAGACGGCAACCCGCAATGCTCGCGGTTCACCCTTCGCTACGCTTATGATGAAGACCGAGACGCAGAGGACGGCAACTCGCTGCTCGATCTCTATTTTACCAATGAGTGGGACCAAGACATCTCTCCCTCGGGCAAGCCCTTGCTGTTTCTGCTCCACGGGGGCAACGGGAGTCGAAAAAATCCTGAGATGGTAAGGCGGGCAGTAGCTTTTGCGGAACGCGGATATATGGTCGTAGTGCCCGATTACACTACGTTCAGAGATGAGCGATGGGGAAGTGCAGGCAGCTTTCAGGAGCTCCCGTGCTTTTCCGAAAAGGAGTTAAGCTACATCTTGTGGTACTCGATCAGGGATATTCGTGCCGTCGTGAGACGCGTAATCTCCTTTTCCACTACGGATATTGCCCAGCAAATAGCACAGATCGACACCGAAGCACTCTTTTTCTTCGGGGTGAGCCACGGCTCATATGTGTCGCTGCAAACTGCAACTGCAGAACCGTCTGATTTTCCGGAAGGAGCAGTCACCATCAACGGGAATACATATGCCTTCAACGGTGATTTCGACGACATGCAGATCTGTGAAAACCCCGTGTTCGGAAACTGTCCCGGATGGACAGAGCTGCTCGGATACGACGTGCGCGATCATATCAAAGCGCTTTCAGTGCCTACCTCATCGGTCATGCTCATCGATGCCATCGGCCCCGAAGACAATGTCCCGACCCTGTTTTTCCACGGCACCTGTGATGCTTCGGCTCCTTACTACAGGGCGTCTCAAAAAGAAGTGGTGCGACGAAATATCGTATCTGCCGATCCGGACTTCAACCCTTCTGATATCCCGTGCCAAAGCGGCGACGAACTTGAGTACACCATCTACGGCTCACGCGAGGTCTACGAACGAATGCGTGATGTGTCACCGGACCCTGATAATTTCTACACGGGTTTCGTGAGCCTGTGTGATGCGCGCCATAACCTGAATACCTACTACGGCATGAAGGGCGAGATCCCGGACGGCTTGGAATCGGGCCTGATGGAATATGAAACCCTCCGGTTCTTCGCCAACGTGCTGAACAATGAAAATAAGGTTGCCTTCGATTTTGATATGGACCACCGACTCCAAATATTTACAGATTTCGAATCAACCCAACTCGACAACCACTGCGCTGCGGTGGCCGGGGGTGGTGAACAATGGCCGCTGCTGCAAACGAAGTGTCCGAACTGCGCCGAAAACCCGACGTTCTACGCCGAGAACGCACGAATCCCTTACTACAGTACCGAAGCCGCCGATGAAGAACGCTATCCCTCGATAGCTTCCGTGCAAGACCTCTTCGAGGATTGCGAATTCATTTATCTGACTACGGATGACGCGGAACAAATATTTGAGGAGGCTTATCTCATCGCCGTGTATGACCTCAGCGGCAAAGTTCTCTTCCGCTCAGAAGACGGCCGTGTGTCTTATCCCGAATTTCTTCGCTCAAAAGGGCCTCTCAGGGAGGGGTATTACATTCTGCATTTTTCGGACGGAACAAGACAGGGCATTTACCAAAGTACGCAATAATCGCCCCTCTCCGAATTGAACTGAGAAAAAACAAATTCCGCCGGAACCTTCGGTTTATTTCTCAGCAAAAGCACCGCCACTCCGCGGGCCTTGTGAGAACAAAACCCCGCGCTCCCCTCACGAAGCCTTCTGCATCACCCCGTCCCTTTTCAGCGCGTCGGTTTCGATCACGGCGCCGATTTGGTGGAGGAGATTGAACAGCCCGAAATAGGTGCGGTTGATGTAAATCCCGTGCTCCGAGCCGCGTGCGGCATTGCTCTTTCTGAACTGCTTATCTGCGGATATCTCGTCGCCGAGGGCATAGATTTTGGCAAAGTAGTCTTTGTCGCTGAAATCAAAACGCGCAGAAGCGAAAGGCCTGCCGAGCAGCCCGACCATTTTGGTAAATACCGAGGTGAAATAAGCCCTTTCTTTCGGGGTGTCCTCAGGGTGGAAAAACTCCAATTCCTCCAGCAGTGGCATAAAGCGCTTGGCATCTTCCGAAATTCCGGGCTCCATGAGCTTGAAATAGGTCTCGTAAAAATCTTGCGGCACCACCTTGATGCAACCGAAATCGATCACACCGAGATTGCCGTCGTCCGTGATGATGAAATTGCCGGGATGCGGGTCGGCATGTACGGATTTGAGCCAATGGATTTGGTATTCGTAAAAATTCCACATGGCCTGTCCGATTTTGTTTCGCGCTTCCTGTGTGGGGTTTGTTTTGATCCATTCGGTGAGGTGCTTCCCCTGAATCCAATCCATGGTAATAATGCGCTCACTGCTGTATTCGGGATAATAGGTCGGGAAAACCAGATTTTCCAAATGCCCGCAGGCTTCTGCGGCTTCCACGGAACGGCGCAGCTCAAGTTCGTAATCCGTTTCCTCAATCAATCGCGCTTCCCCCTCCTTCATGTACTTGTCGAGGTCTTTGCCCTTGATGTTCATCAGGCGCATGGCAATGGGCTTGGCCAGCTTGAGGTCGCTCGACACACTGTTGGCCACGCCGGGATACTGCACTTTCACGGCGAGTTTTTTTCCGCCGAGCTCTGCTTGGTGCACCTGCCCTATGCTCGCAGCATTGACAGCCTTTACGGTAAATGAATCGAAGATTTTATCGGGCCCCACATCAAAATATTTTTTGAATGTCTTCACGACCAAAGGATAGGAAAGCGGCGGCGCATTGTACTGCGACATTTGAAATTTTTGGCTGTAGGCTTTGGGGAGCACATTTTCGTCCATGCTCATCATTTGCGCTGCCTTGAGGGCGCTGCCCTTCAGTTGGCTCAATGCTTCGTACACATCTGATGCATTGGCCTCATCGAGGGCGTCGCGGCCGGTGTCGCCGTCTACAAAGCGCTTGGCGTAGTACTTCATGTAGTTGCCGCCCATCTTGGCGCCGGTCTCCACAAATTTGGCTGCCCGTCTTACTTTAGAAACGGGAATTTTATGCTGCTCTTTCATCGTCAACTATTTGGATTGCCAGAGAAACTTGGCAAAATCTACCGCACTGTCGAGTGCCGACTCGCCGAGGAGCTGAAAGGAGAGATTGACGGCTTTCTCCACGGCAGCATCGGTTTGTTCGAATCCTTTGCTGGAATCTTTGATCCAAAAGCTCACCAAAAAAACCAGTTGAATCCAGAATGCTTTATCATACTGCTCGCTCAGTTTGGGCCTGTCCTTCAGCTCTTTTTTCTCGATTCCTTCTTCCGTGACGTTTGCGGAAAAGTGATCGAATGCTTCTTTGTAAGCCTTCAGCGATTTCGGTACGGAGGAGCGTACCTTAATTTCCGGCCATTGCATGGCCACGAAACTTCTTCGCTCTTTCAATACCTCTAGGTGGGTATAAAAGAAGGCCAACATTTTTTCACGCGCGGAAAAATCTGCAAATTGCTCATCCGCTCTGAGGGTCTCCAGTGTTTTGTCCATCATGGACTCCCAAATCGAAGATTCCAGCGCCTCGAAGGAGCTGTAAAACTTATAGAATTCACCTTCGGCAAAACCGTTTTGGTCCGCAAAGGCAAAAACAGACGCGGGCGGTTTGCCTTCCGTGAGCAGATAGCGCACATAGGCGTCCGCAACGGAGTCAGCATTGATTTTCTTCGATTTTCCGGTGCTTGTTTTTGTTGCCATAGCTTACATTGTTTTTACTTTCTGACCTTCCAAACCTTGAATAAAACGAAGACATCTTCGGTTGAATTCGGCCGGACTTTCAATATTACACACGTGCCCGCATTTTTCAATGGTTTCCAAAAGCACATTTCCGTAACGCGCTACATACTCTCGGGCGGGCTTGAGGAATACGTGATCCTCTGCTCCCATCACAATAAGACAAGGTGCCGTAATGCGATGGTTAAACATCTCCCTGAGCGTTGTGTTCAACCGTTTGAGCAGTCCGAGCCATTTTTTAACTTCTTTTTTCCGAAGTTTTTGTGATTCCCGAATGAACACACGACGCGAGGCGACGTGGTTGTTTTTGGGCAGCAGGATCAGGGCAAAGATTCTGTACAGGGTATGGAAGGGCAATATACCCGTCAACAGGCGCGCCGAGTACACCAGCACCTTGAGCTTTCGACTCATCTTGAAAATGCCGCCTGCCAGTACAATAGACGAGACACGGTCGGGAGCCATTTGCTCCAAATGTCGGATGATGAGACTTCCCATGGACACCCCGACGAAATGTGCCTCTCTGATTTCCAACGAGTCCATCACGTGCAATACATCAGAGGCCACCACGTCAAATCCGAAACCCGCATAATTCTCCGGCATGCCCTTCGACTCACCGTGGTCGCGCAAATCGGTAAGCAAAAGGTTGAATTTCCCTTTGAAAAACGCCACTTGCTTCTTCCAGGTTCTGGTACTTCCGCCCGCGCCGTGGATGAATACCATCCAAGGTGCATCCGCTGCAGCGGGGTGCACTTCAAAGTGAAGCAATTCATCGGGTATAATGGTGTCTGTTTTCACCTTTTGCTGATTTTATTTCCTGTAATGTGTCGCTGTGCCGCCGATTTAAACCGCCCGTCCGTCTCTGCCGATTTTGCCGCGTGCTTGGTGCTGCGCCCTGATACGCGCTTCCTCCACATCCTGAAGCTGCTCGGCTTCATCTCTCTGCGCATCAGTTTGATCACTTCCTTTTCCTGCAGCCCGAACTGCGCCGCAATCGCATCGAAGGTAGTGCGGTCTTCCCATGCCATTTCTATGATTCGGTCTGTCTCCCTTTCGGTCAAATCTTTTCTTCCCATCGTTCCGGCTTTTCAGGTGACGGTAAGCACCCCCGTCAGCTTGCGCTGTTTATAATTTTCCAACACGGTAATAACAATCAAAAGCATGAGCATGTTGTAGCCCACATCATCCAAGGGAATAGTGAGGAGACGGAGGCCCATATTTTCGGCGTTGTTGTACCACACGACAGGCTCGGGGGTAAACAGGCCTGTCAGGGCACCGTTTACGAGCAGAAAGGGGATTTGGATGATAAGAAATGCCAAGTAGAATTTTCCCAAAAACGGACTTTTGTTGATCAAGAGGTGCCAAAGCAGAAAAAGGCAAAGCAAAGAAAAGGTCGTGAAGGTGTACAGCCTGTCCACATAGACCACGGAAAGCACGAAAGAGAGGAATATGAGTGCGGCGGTAATCTTGTTTTGAACACCGCCGAGGGGATCGCCCGCCACAAAATAATTGAGCACTTCGTAGATAAAGGCGCAGGCAAAAGGCACAAAAAAGAAAAACATCCACTCCTCCACGGGGAGGTTGGCAATGAATATACCACTGATGTAGCGGTCGTTAAACCCCCATACGCCCGTGGCCGTAAACCATACATCCCAAGGTATGAAGATCAGGCACATCACCGCCGTCCCCAAAAATACGCCGGGCCAATACCTAACGAACCGCACGCGGTATTCGAAACTGCGCAGTAGGGGATAGCTCAAGGTGAGCAGCATGAGCAGGAGGTAGTAGTAATTTTCCAAAAGCCGCCTATTTAGGACCTTTCAATATACTGATCGGTATACCCGCAATGCCTGCCACCGCGCCGACGAAGAAGATTTTCAACAAAAATTTCAGATCACGTCACCTGCGAGACAGCGGCCCTTGCGAACAGACCCTATTTCGTCGCGGTCTTCACTTTCATCGATCGCCGCGCTTCACGAAAGTACTTAAAAGGAACCAACAACATACCGAAACACTCTCCGTCTTCTTTGCCCAGGTGCTTGTGGTGCACTTTGTGGGCCTTGCGAATGGCTCTGAGATACACATTGTCAGAATGTTTGAACCAGTCAAAACGGCGGTGTATGAAAACATCGTGCACCAAAAAATAGCAAAGTCCGTAGAGCGCAATACCCAGTCCGACAAAAACGCGCCAATCATTGCCCGCCTGCATGCCGAACTGTATAAAGAGCCACGAGGGCACGGCAAAAATTAAGAAGAAGACATCGTTCTTTTCGAAAAATCCGGGTTGCGGCCTGTGGTGGTCACGGTGGAAATACCAACCCAATCCGTGCATCACGTATTTGTGGGTAAACCAGGCCATAAATTCCATAAAGAAGAAAGTGGCCAGTACCGTGAAGATATTCAAAGCGATCATGAAGCTATACGAGAAGCCTGTGCCATACCTGAAAAATTCGGGAGGTCTGACACATATTTGTAGTCAAATTTACTCAATATCTCTCCCTTGTGAAAAATAAAAACGCCCGGCATCTGAAACGGGTCTCCCGCGGGCTTGCCCACGAGGTGTCCTTTGACCAGACCGGCCACAAAGGCGCGGTACCAATTGCGGATGCCGAAGAGCGCTTTAAAAGACACCTTGCCGAGACCGAATTTGCGGTAAAGCAATTGATGCGGATCGGAAATGTGGCGTACATCTCCCAAATCGTAAACGTCCATAATCTGATCTGCCACATCGGTGTCTACCATGTGCACTACGACCGGCGTAAATCCGCGCGCTTCCGTCTCAAGACGGTGCTCCGCAAATGCAGCCATGGTTTCTCTGCAAAAAGTGCATCCGAAATGCCTCAGAAATATCAACATGAGCTTGCGCTCATTTGACAATTGAACAAAGTCTTCTCCCAGATTTGTCTTGAATTCCGTGTCTCCTATCATGCTGCTCTGAATAAACTGCATATGATAAAACATCCCGGGTTCGCCATTGTTTACACGACATGGGGCAAATGTTAAAATTTAAGCTCTCGCATTGGTTTCTCATTTGGTTGGGCGCCATGTTTTTGCTCGTGGTATTCACGCAGCCCGAATCTCGACCCGACAGGCTGGACCGCATAGATTTCAAGGTGACCGAATCCGCGGAGCTGTACTTCCGCAACGTACGCTCCTACCACTACATGCACAGTCAGGAGGCCGGCGATATTTTTGACGTGTACCGGCTGAAAACGCTCTTCGACCCCGAGACCGAGTCGCCGCCTTTGCTGCCTTTTGCGGTGTACAACAACTGGCGCGCCAACGAAGCCTTTATTCGTCTCGACACGGCCCATATCCTCCCCGAAGCCGTGGCACTGACCGGTGATTCGGCCGGTGTTTTCACCGACCGCGGCGCCATGCCCGATGCCACCAACGAAGCGCAATACCTCTTTGCCGTAAACGTGTACCGCGCCCTCCGCGACGATGTGGCACTGAGCCTCATCACGGCCGATGCCGACACAGTGCCCCTCCCCGACGTCCGAAAAAAATCCGTGAAGCAAGTGCTCACCGACTATTTCAAACTCACCGGAAAACTATAACCGCCGTCACTTCGGAATTTTGACGGGATCGGCCCACGCGGTGTTTTCGATTTCGGTGAGTTTCTTTTCGTCTTTGCCGAGGAGCCAAGGGCTGTGGATGTTCTCGGCCGGGGCGCTGGCCAATGGGGGGAATCGGGTGCTTCGCGTAGTCGCCTTCCGGGTCGCAGCACTCGTCACGAGAGTCATTGCCTTACGCAAAATGAATTTACAGGTGTAGGTTCGGGCCCACACGTTTTCACCATGGGAGCGCAGGTAGTCGAGAAAGTTGCGCGAAGAGCGAAATCAACCCCTTGTACTTGAAGATCCCGAAATGTCCCGCTACCTGATGATCTTCAGCATCGCTTCATCGTGCGCTTTAAAAGCATTGCTGTCTTTCAGCTGCTTTTCCATGGCATCTGCATCATTACCAACGATGGTTGCACTGAAATCCCATGCCCTTAACATCATCCGTACATACGTATGAGGATCACGCTGACGCGAAAGACGCCTCAATGCACCCAGATAGTCATCACGGTATACCGTTGGAATGATGATCTTGGCCTGCCCTCCTTTTACCAATTCTGCATTCATCATTACCCTGGCTATTCGTCCGTTTCCGTCAGTAAACGGATGTACTTCACTCACTATAAACATTTGGTAAACTGCTCTGGCAAAAGGATGAATCAAGGCCTGATAATAATCAAACCCCTTCATGAGTGTTCCTTTTACAAGGGTGTGATCCGTGAAGTAGGTTTCACCGGCCCGGTTGTTTGACGTCTTGAATTGACCCGGATTTACGTATGGCCGGGCGTTCATTAATATACTGTGTCGATACAGCAATATTTCTGTAAATTGTTCAGGACTCTCAGGAGTGATATTCATTTCGTCTCTGCTACTGACGAGCCTGAAGGTCCCCAATACATCGTGCGAATCCTCGTTACGGCCGGGCATTGGCATAGCCGTTTCTATAATCTGCCTGGCATCTTTCAGTTCAAACTCTGTTCCTTCGATGTAATTGGAAAAGTAGGACTCATAAAATGCGAAGTTGCGGAATGCCTGCTTGCCGGTGTTGGTTTCGGGATTTGCTGCAAATTCTTCATTTTTCAATGCAACAAACAATTTTTCAAGCAAGGCGAGTCTCGCGGGATCATAAGGGTGACCGAGTGCTCTTGCAATGGCGAGCGGAGATGTCAATTTTTTCGCAGACTGCGTTGTAAGCAAGGCGCTAATGCGCTTATTGAGTTTATTAAACTCCTTGTCCATTCCAAGTTCTCCGGCGATCGACCTCGTCCTGTCGCGAAATTCATTCAAGCCCGCATCTCCTCTCGACCTTATTATTCCTTCCAATTTGGCTTCAACCACAGCGATTTCGGGAGTTTTCGATTCAGGGCCTCTCATGCGGCTTACCTGCATGCATTCGAGCAAGGCCCTTTCCGTTTGGGACACATAGAGTTCACCTGAAAAGATACGGTCTTCCCGGAGGGGTCCCTGCCCCTTCAAAAATCGAAGTGTAATTCCCGGCAGTCTTATTTTTTTAGTGTAGGTGTAGGTGAGAAAGATGTGCCCTGCCGATGTAGGCTGAAATTCAAGGGCAGACCTGTGGCTGAGAACAGCCCCGGGATACAACTTGCCCAGTATGGTAAACAGATTTCGTCTGATAACGGTCTCGGGGCTATCTTCGAAATTCGGGGAATAAATCCGGGCAGCTATTTTCCTTATTTTCCCGGCCTTCACCAGCCGTGAGAGTTGCCTGCTCAACCGAGGGTCGCCGGATGAAAACAAGACCTCTTGAAGGTGCAAAGGCAAAATATTTTCCACTAAGCGCTAGTTTGGTCTTGAATGTAGTGAATATTTTCCACTAAAGCTGGGTTTACGTTAAATATTTTCCACTAATTCGGATGTCGATCCGCCAACGCCATCAGAATCTGCTCCCGCAGGGGGAATAGCTCAGCGATTCCTCCGGCAGATTGTCGGCCCACTCATACCTTCCACCCCCTCGGCCCACACACCGGCCTGTTATAAAGCCCACTGCTCAGTCCATAAAGTGCTTTTTCATCCTTGCTCAGCTTCCATGGGGTGTGTACATGTTGGGCCTCCGCGCTGGCGAGCTCGGGCAGCCAATGCAGCAAGTATTGCCCCTTGCCATCTTACCGCTTTGCCCGGGTCATGATATTGAAATAGCGGTCATCACGGGGGTCATTGCCTACGCCGGCCACATAGACCCGGTTGCCGCGAACAATTTAGTTGATAAAATGTCCCGTAGCTGACAAAAATAAAATTCCGCATCCAACGAGCCGCAATGCTCAACGTCCCCTCAAAAAAAATCCGCTCAAAATTTGAGAAAAAAGATTATTTGATACCTTGTTGGACTAAAACCAAATAAAACAAACATGGAAACACTGTAAAACACTGGAA
>PXBH01000097.1 GCA_003565555.1 Cryomorphaceae bacterium
AATTAAGAGAAGGGCGTGACAGGGCCTTGGGTGAGTCACAGGCTTAATGTCCCTTAATTCCTTAATGTTTCTTTTTTACACCCTGCACGTAAGGCGCCTTCAGCGCCATTTTTTTTCCAAAATTGAGGCATTAGGGGAATTAAGAGGAGGGCGTGACAGGGCCTTGGGTGAGTCACACTCTTAGTGGTCCTGAATGTTTCTTCTTTCGCACTGCAACCTATACGGCTCTGCCAAATCAGGATTTGTGACCTTCGGCGCCCATTGGCGGTAAGGAAGAGCCAAAGGCCGGGAGGATCCCTAACCGATGATCTTAAACACCCCGAATCCCGTCCCCGGAATCTTCAGGTTGCCTTCATCATCCGCTTCGGCATCACCCATCACCCGCTCAGGTCGGCTGCCTTCGGGTATCAATTCGCGGTACATCTCCAAAGGCCGCACTTTCGGGTCGTTCGATGTATTGACCACGATAAAAAAGGTGACTTTGTCGTCGTAGCGGAAATATGCGTACACCCCGTCTTCGGGCACAAACTGTGTGGTAGCTCCGGTTTGGAGTGCCGTATTGTTTTGCCGCAGGCGCGCCAACGTTCGGATGAGGTCGAAGGCACGGTTTTCCTCATCGGTTCTCCCTTTCCGGGAAAATTTGTCGACCGGATCGTCGGGCCAGCCGCCCGGGAAGTCCTCCCGAATCTTGCCGTGGCCGTCGGTCTCAGCCATGAGGATCTCCGTTCCGTAGTAGAGGCTCGGAATGCCCCGCAGGGTGAAGAGCAGGGCCATGCCGGCAGAGAATTTGCGGAAATCGCGGCCTACCACACCGTAGAATCTGGCGAGGTCATGGTTGTCGGTGAAGGTCACCAGGTTTTCGGGATGCGCGTAGAGGTAGTCGGCGGCGAGGGTGTAGTACAGCCGGCTGATGCCTTCCGTCCAGCCTTGATCTCGGGTGAAACCGTCGTTGATGGCGTAGTGCACCTGAAAATCAGTCAGCCCGTCGATGTAGTTGGCTTCCGGGCCGAGGGCATCCCCCAGAAAAAAGCCCTGCACGTGGTGGCCGTGCACCCAGGTTTCGGCAAAGATGAAGATATCGGGAAACTCCGTTTTCACGGCCTTTCCCCAGCTCCGCATGAAGTCTTGGTCGGGGTAGGCATAGGTGTCGATGCGCAGCGCTTCAATGCCGTATTCCTCGGTCCACCAAAGGGTTTGTTGGATGAGGTAAGCCGCCACACGCGGGTTCTTCTGATTCAGGTCGGGCATGTGCGTGTCGAACCAGCCGTCCGTCATTTTGTGTTTGTCGTAGTCGGAAGCGTAGGGGTCGAGCAGGGTGGTGGCCCTGTAATTCGTTTTAAGGAATTCGGGATGCAGGTGAAACCATGTGCTGTCGGGCATGTCCGTGAAAAGGAAGTGGCGGTCGCCCACGTGGTTGTACACCACATCCATGACCATCTTCATTCCGTTGGCGCGCAGCGAGTCGCAAAAAGTGCCGAAAAGGGCATTGTCACCGAAGCGCCGATCGATTTTGTAATGATCGGTGAAGGCGTATCCGTGGTATGAGGCATCGGGCTGATCGTTTTCGTACAGCGGATTGGGCCATACGGCCGTCACGCCGAGGGTTTTCATGTAGCCGATTTTATCGATCATCCCCTGTATATCGCCTCCGTGGCGCGCATAGGGCTCGCTGCGATCGATGCCGGTCTCGTTCATGTTTTCGAAGCTGTCGTTGTCGGGGTCACCGTTGGCAAAGCGATCAGGGGTGATCAGGTAGATCAGGTCGCTTTGATCCAGTCCGCGCGTGTGCGGTGTACGCGCTTTAAGGGTATAGTTATAAGAGAAGTTTCCGTCTTCCCCCTCTGCCGCAATGGTAAAGGTTTGGGGCGGGGCATCCGCCAAGTCAAGGAAAAGAATGATGTAGTCGGTATTGGCGGGTTTTTCTTTTCTCTCGAGTTTCACATTGCTTGCTCCTTTGATCTCATAGGTGCGCTTTCCGGCATCCTTTCCGTAAATGAGCAACTCAAGGCTTGTGTTTTTCATGCCTGACCACCAGTGCGGAGGATCCAAACGCGTCGCGGTTTCCTGTGCCGACAGCTCACTTGTGCAGCCCGATACCGCACCTGTAATCAGACAGAAAAGAAATATTTTTACGCGGCCTTGAAAAAAATTAAAAATCGGATTGTCAATATGTTGGGTCATTTGTTCAGATTTTCGGGTATAAATATGGCGGGAAATCTCGAATTAACCTTAATTTTGTTAGTGTAATTAGTACAATTACTCTTTTTCACCAAAAAAACTAAACACACCAAATGATGAAGAAATTTTACATGATGGCATTGGCGGCGCTGGTATCGGCGGCAGCTACTGCCCAAATATCCGTGACATTTCGCGTGGATATGAGCGACCAAGATGTATCCGTGATGGGGGTACACGTGGCGGGAAGCTGGCAGGCGGCTGCCGGATTTTCCTCAGATTGGCAACCCGGAGAATCGCAGATGAGCGATGCCGGCGACGGTATTTACGAACTCACCGTTGACCTTCCCCCCGGACAGTACGAATACAAGTACGTCAACGGAAACGATTGGGGTATGGACGAAGGCGTGCCGGGTGATGTTGCCTCCGGCGGAAACCGATTTTTTGCGGTGACCGTGGACGGACATGCCATCGACGGATTTACACTGCCCGCAGTGAAGTTTGGCCAGGCCGCTCCGGAGGGAATGGGTTTCGCCCGGCTTTCCGTAGATATGGCCCTGCAGGAAGTTTCCGAAGCCGGTGTGCACATTGCGGGTGATGCCTTTGAGCAAGAATGGACGCCCGCTTTCGGTACATGCTTCAATACCAATGCAGACGTATGGACTTATGTGGTTTACAATGAGCCCGGAAGCTACCTGTACAAATTTGTGAACGGCGACGACTGGGGTGTGAATGAGTGGCCCGCAGGAGGAGGCCCCGATGAATGTACGGACGGGAGCAACCGCGTGCTGGACCTCACCCTGGAAGGGGTAGTGACGCCCGCATACTGCTACAATACTTGCGAGACTTGCTCCGATCCCAACGTACTGCTCACCGTAGACATGAGCAATGTGGAAACGGACAACGGCGGCTTTGTAGCCGGCGACTTTAACGGATGGTCCGGACAGGCCATGGCGGACAATGAAGACGGCACCTACTCCATCGAGCTCTTTCTGGAAGAAGGCGCTACCTACGAATTCAAATTCCAAAACGGACCCGGCGGATGGGAAGGTGTTCCCGTGGCATGTCAGGCTTCAGGCTCTGACAACCGCACCTTCACCGTGCCCGAAGACCTGGAAGAAGGTGAGCAGTTTGAATTTTCTGCCTGCATCAATCAGTGCACTGAGGTATGTGTGCCTAACCCCGACCCCGCCAACGTGACTTTCCGCGTAGATATGAATGCTGAGGATGTTTCACCGGACGGTGTATTTATCATCGGCACCTTCACAGATCCCGTTTGGCAAGCCGGTGCCATTGAATTGACGGACGGTGACGGCGACGGAGTTTACGAGGTTACCGTGATGATCTCGGGCCCCGCTGACTTCCTCTTCAAGTACGTGAACGGCGACGTTTCGGAGCCGACCAATGAAGAATTCAACGGATTCCCCGAGCAGCTTTCCTGCAACGTTTCGAACAACTTCGGCGGTTGGAACCGATTCCACACCCGTTCGGGCGAGGATGAAGTGCTGCCCGTGGTTCCTTTCGCGGAATGCCTCACGGCGAGCACAAACAACGTTGAACTCGGCGCGGTAAACATTTTCCCCAACCCGAGCTTCGGTTCGACTTTCGTGGAAATCGAGAACCCCAACGGCTACAACCTCCGCATGAACATCATGGATGTGACGGGCAAAATCGTTCGCGAGAACATCCTGCTCAACACGGGCCGCAAGGAGATCAATACATCGAACTTCGCTCCCGGACTCTACCTGCTCAATGTGACCAACGAGCGCAGCGAGCGTGCAGTGTACAAGCTGATGGTGCGGTAAGCCCATCGACGTAACTTGACGCGATCAAGTATTTTTTACAAAAGCAGTTCCTCCGGGGGCTGCTTTTGTTTATTTTGGCCTTTGTGAAGTCGATCTCTGTTTTACTCCTCATTCTTGCGGGTGCCTGCGGCTTGTCGGCACAGCGCGCCGTGGTGGTCACCTCCGTTCCCGCAGCTACGCCCCAAGACGAAACGCTCTATCTGGCAGGTGCGCCCAACGGATGGGATCCGGGCACTCCCGATTGGGCTTTCGAGCCGTGGCAGGAGGGGAGCTACCTGCTCGACATTCCCGAGGCTGCCCCCAATTCCTTTCCGGGAAAAATCACCCGCGGATCGTGGGCCACCGTGGAGGGCAACGCCTCGGGCGGATTCCTGCCGAACCGCACCTTTGATTTTGCGGAAGCGGACACCCTCTATATCTCCGTGCTCACTTGGGAAGGCACGGCACCTCCTGCGCCCGACCTTCCGGAAAATTTAGAAGTCCTCGACGATGCCTTTTTCATGCCGCAGCTCGACAGAACGCGCCGTGTACGCGTGCTCCTTCCGGGAAATTACGCGGACGAACCCGACCTGCATTACCCCGTATTGTACATGCACGACGGGCAAAACCTCTTCAGCGCCCAAGAATCCTTTGCCGGCGAGTGGGAGGTCGATGAAGCCATGGCCGCTTTCGAGGCGGAGGGCTACCCGGGAGCCCTCATCGTGGCGGTGGACAACGGCGGTGTGAACCGCATTGACGAGTACACCCCCTACGCCCATCCGCAGCACGGCGGCGGAGACGGAGATGCCTATGCCCAATTCATTGCCGAAACCCTCAAGCCCTACGTCGATGAACACTACCGCACCCTGCCCGGCCGCGAACACACGGGAATCATGGGCAGCTCCCTCGGCGGACTCATTTCCTTTTACACCGCGATGAAGTACCAAGAAGACTTTTCAAAGGTCGGGGTCTTCTCACCGTCGTTTTGGTTCAACAGCCTCATCTATGATTTTGCCGAGACTGAGGGCAAGCGGGAGGACATGAGGTTCTTCTTTTTGGCGGGAGGGCAGGAGAGTGCAGGTCTTGATGCGGATGTATCGGCCATGGTTGATTTGCTCGCCGAGGCCGGATTTTCCGATGAGGAATACCGCTACGATTTTGTTCCCTCCGGGCAACATGCCGAGTGGTTTTGGGCGCAGGAATTTCCCGGGGCTTTCGAATGGCTTTTTATCGACGCCGCCCTCAGCACCCGACCTGCCGCCGATCCGAAGTTTGACGTCACAGTCTTTCCCAATCCCGCAGACGATGCTTTCTCCCTTCGCCTGCCGGACGGAGCGCAACCCGCCTCCGTGACCGTCTATGATCAAACAGGGCGCACCGCGGCGGAATTCGAAACAGTTACCGGGCGTTATGACATCGGGCACCTGCCCGCGGGCTTGTATTTTTTGCGTGTGGAAGTGGGCGGCAATGCGGCGATGAAGAAGTTCGTGAAGGGCATTCGGTGATGAAAACGGTGCGCAACGCCGAGTACTGCGCACTTGTGTGGTAATTCCGAACCGACCCGCATGCGGAAAGACATCTCAGTATAGGATTCCCGGAATGTCTCGTTTATTGTTGTACGGCTTTTTCAGGAACGTTATTTCGAGGAATTAAATATTGAAAAGAATTGCTCTGCCCCCGTCAAGCGGGAGATAGGGGTTTTCGGACAACCAATTATCAGGGTATAACTTGAAGTTGCTGATAATGAATCTGACTAAATTTCTGCTTTGTCGAAATGTTAAAATATTGTAGGGGCCTTTTTTTTTCTCTTTTTTGCATCCAAAGGACTAACCAATTAAGCAAAACAATTATGAAAGACCGTAAAAGCCTGAAGGCTCTCTCTCTCTCTCTCTCTCTCTCTCTCTCTTAGATACGAGGGGCTACGCACAGGCGGAGTCTTATTTTTGCTACACTCAGAATGACAACTCGTCAGATCCTCTGCTGATGGCAGGGAGTAATGCCTGCAGTCAAAACGGACAACACTTACCGACATCCGGAGTCATCAAGGTGCTGATAATTTTCTTTGAATATGAGGATCCCGACGAAGAGAGTGGGACGCAATGGCCAATTGGGGAGCTACCTGTGTGGGTTGATGATTTGATTGATTCTTCGCCGAGCAGTAATCCAACGGGGTTTGCAACGGAATATTTTCACAGGGCCTCCTATGGTCAATTAACTATTTTGGGAGACTATCTTCTTTCGCCACAAAACGGAGGGGTGTTTAAAATTCCGTTATCCGTTCCTACCACAAGTCAGTTTTTATCTAACATCAATGTGTATGCTGCCATAAACACACAAAGTAACGGAGTGTTTATGACTGGAAATGGTGTTTCCGATCCACAAGCATTTAATAATTGGACTATGACAAGTCAAGGTGCAGCTAAGATTCCCTTGCCTGATTTAGCGGGCAGGTATGACCATATTGCGTTTATTGTGCGCCGACAGGGAACCAATTATACAGGTGCTGCAAGTGGAGCAACGAGCGGAAATGCGATTCTTGGTTATGGAAGTGACACACGAAGTGTGTGCTTTACCAGCGGTGGTCTGCCTGATAATGTTTTTCGCCATGAGCTTGCCCACATGATCATGGGCGGGAATAATTTTCATTGTGCCGGTGGCGGACGTGGGGTGAATTATTGGGTGCCTGATATCGGAGGGCACAGCATGCTTGGCGGCCATAATTCGGCACTTAAAATCTGGAATGCTTGGGATAGAAAGTGGTTGGGATGGAAACCCTTTAACAATACATTTCAAATCTCCGCAAGGAATCAAAGCGGAAATGAGGTCAATGGTGATTTGGATCCGACAAACCCTGCACATGCAGGTATTTATTTGTTGCGTGACTTTGCCGAAACCGGCGATGCTCTGCGTGTCAAACTTCCCTTTCTGAATCCTGACTCCGAATATGAACAATGGCTGTGGCTCGAAAATCATTTGGGATATTCAAATAACGGAATTCAATTTGATGAATTTTATCGTGTATCACCGTCTACCTGCATACTGCCGACCGAGTGGGGCTTAAGCATCAGTGTACAGATTGACCGTGAAAATAATTGCGGAAGCGGTATTTATACGCAAGGTTATATTGATCACATAAGAATGCTATCGGCGGATGGGATGTGGGAACGTGAGTTTGATAGCAACAGCCAGCCTACTTTGTGCCTGCCTTGGTCAAACACAACACATCCCTCAGAAAAGTTATTACCTAATCCTCTCACAGGTTTTGGGGATTTAGATAGATACCCCAAAGACCTGAATAATGACAATGAACTCGAATGGGCTGATCAGAGGTTGGTCACATCAGAAAGAAATGGGAATAACATAAGCGATAAGTGGTACTTTCAAGGTCACTCTCGTCAGTTATTCAGAACAGGTGAAAATGAGAAAATGGCAATGGGAACCAATCCGCCTTCAAGCAATAGAATGAATTTGGTTGGATATAATAGTCCTGTTTCAGGGATGAACGTTAGAAAGATTTACCTAAACGGCGTTTCGATTGAGATTCTGGAAATGCTTCCCAATGGCGAAATTAGTGTCGAAATCAAATTCGACCACGTCGATATTGATCAAGACGTGCGTTGGTGCGCACCTGATATAGTGCTCAATGAAATACCTACAAGTCACGGGAACAGCCTGGTGCTAAAGCAGGATAAAATTCTGAAGCTCGATCACGGTACTGCGGCAACACGCATGACTAATCCAATCACTTTTGAAAACGAACAGGTCTTTACCGACCCCACCGTGATGCATGTGAAGGATGGCGCAGCGATCAATTTAGAACCGGGAAGTGAAATGGTAATAGACCGAAGAAGCACCCTGAAACTTGAGAGTGGCTCTTCAATCCATGTTCAGGACGGGGCTGTTTTAAGAATCAAGCGCGAAGGAAAATTGGAATTGCTCGACGGAGCCTTGTTGCAGGTTGAGGACGGTGGAAAGGTAGTTGTGGCAGGTAATTCTTCGGGATACAATCGGGGCTCTATTGTTTATCATGACGGAGCGCGCATCAATCTTGAAGGCAGCGAGGCTCACGTAGATCTTGCCGGATTACTTCACATCGAGGAGGATGCAGTCTTTCATTTGTCAAATACTGCCTCACTGCAACGCACGAACGGAAAAATTTATTTCCGTCAAAATGGCTCAACGGAAGTGACTGCCGGGGAAAACACATCTTGGGCCGTGCTTGGATATAGCGAGACGCAAGAGGTGATTATCAACCAAAAGTCAGATTTGATTTTCCCCAATACAATGATTAACTTCGTGTTACGAGATCTTCGTGTAACACAGAGCGAAGGGTGTCGAATCGCTCCGCCTATCAGCAATGCGTGCGACATTAATCTGCGATACGTGCATTTCAGATCGCCTACAGGATCATTCGGACACAACGGACTCGGGCTCTATGGGCAGGAAAATGTTTCTGTCCGCGATTGCCGTTTTTATGAGGCCAACGTTGGTATTCATTGCTTCAATATAGCCTTGGGTAACGGACTTACAGTGCGAGATTCGTACTTTGAGAATTGTGCAACAGGAATTCACTCATATTCTCGAAGATTAATTCTTTACGATACAGAGTTTCTCCGCTGTGACAATGATTGGAATGCCGTAGCAATGACCACCACAAGCGGCATACAGAACGTGACTTCTCAAAGCACTACATTTACCAATATACACTTTCAGGGGAATGCGGTTCTGCTCGGTGAGGAAAGTTCTTTTTCAGGCGGAGATCATGGAATTATACTTGACGGTGCAACCGGGCGGCTCAGCTGCCTGTCGGTCAAGAACCAGGCAGACGGAGCTATGCAAATAAACAATGGGGCCGTCCTCTTTATGAACGGAAATTGGCCTGCAAATGATCTTGCTCAGAACCCCGAAACCATCAGACTCAATGCAGCCTCTTTTTTGAATCTGAACAATGGGCTGAACGATTTGCGTCCGAGTGTTGCCGGAGCGGAGGCGATAATCAACGGTGACTTGGTGTGTCCTTCAGGGTCAATCCTGACAGCCAATCAGAATGTTTGGAATAACGGAGGCTCAGCCCCCACTTCAAATGATTATGACATATCAGCTGAATGTAGTCCGCTTATCTGGAACATGACCGTCAGCGACAACGCTCCAATTGCCCAAATGGGGACATGCACAATAGATGGATTGCAGGATCCGGAAGGAGAAGAGGAGACGGCAATGGGCCAAGAGCAAGGCAGTTCTTTAAACGGATCCGAAACTTCTGCAGGTTCGATCGAAAGTTTTTTAGAGGCATTGGATGCGGACGATTATTCCGAATTACTTTTTTCGGATGGGGATACCGAGGATCAGGTTGCTGCCAATGCAACATTGAACGAAGTTGAGATTGCCCAATGGGCTGCTTTAACCGGTTTGTACAGTGCCTTGAACTCTGCGGAAGAACTTTCGGAAGAAAGCGTTGAAGTCCGGTTCAGGGCAGCTGCGGCTATGCTTGAAATATTCCAACGAACAGAGGGCCTCACGCCCAACGGTTCAGCATCTGAAGGATTTTCGATTCCTTCAGCCGTCGAAGTTCACAGCGTGCTTCATGAGGTCTCCTCACAGTTTTCTGAAACAGGATATGCAGCGCCTGCTTTTTGGACAGGCATTTGGGCCGCTGAGATTCTGCACATAGCGGCCGATACAGAGGCCGCTCTCAATTATCTTTATTTTGAAGCCCCAAACCCTTACGATGAAATTTCCGAAATGGTTCACGACCGTTTTATCTGCCAGATGGAATATGAAATGGAAGTGGAGCTACCTTCTTATGAAGAATGGTCGATGCAGGTTCTCCTTTGTGACGGAAGTATCGCGTTTAGCGACAAATCAATAAGTTCTGATGATTCTGACGAAAAGAAGCAAACAGAGAGTTTGAATGTAAAAGCATTTCCAAACCCTACCACGGGTCAGCTCTTTCTGGAGTTAAGCAACACATATAGAGAAGCAAAAATTGTTTTATATGATTTAAATGGCAGAATTCTAGGACAGTTTAATAATGCTGAGACCAGGTCAATTGACGCTTCTTTTCTGGAAAGTGGCCTTTATCTTATGAGAGTTTCTCAAGGGAATCAATCCGAA
>PXBH01000159.1 GCA_003565555.1 Cryomorphaceae bacterium
AACGCGGCAGGGATCTGACCTCATATCAATCGAATGAAGAAAACTTGAATCTGCGGAAAATCACAACCTTCACCCGATTTTTCTTCAGGTATAGACAAACGGACCGGCACAAAATAAAATCCCTCGATTTTCGCAGGTCAGCCCGAGGTCGACCTATGGCTGCAATACGGACATTCGACGGCAAACGATCAGCGGGGATTCATCTCGGCCAAGAATCTTTTCGGACTACAGGACTTTCAAGAATTTACCTGTGGCCACCAACCCCTGCGCAGTGCTGATACGGATGATGTAGAGGCCTTCCGGCAAATCGGCAACAGACAGGTCGGCGGAGCCTGAGGAGAAGTTATGCCGCACACCGGCCATACGTCCGTCGGCGGTGTAGATTTCTGCAAGGTAATCTTCTCCCGAGCTGCGGCTGTCAAAACCAATGCGGATTACCTCGGCGGCGGGATTCGGATATACTTGAACTGTCGGTGGCCCTGATGCGGTAAGTGCTTGGGTGGACAGCACCGTCAGGGGAAGATTAAAGTCCCCGGTCTGCTGTACCCCCGTTTTGGTCTTCAACAGGAAAGAAATGCCCGTAGCCGCTGTCGTCTCGGTGTCAGTCCCGTAAAATTCGTTTAGCGAGGCCCCGAGAAAGTCGAAGTACCAGAGGTTCGGATTGTCCTCGTCCTGCTCAAGCCGCATGTTTTCGTTTGAATCCGCCCAAGCGCCGTTATCCACGTCCAAGCCGTTGAGCGTAGGTCTGAATTCCGCAGGCTCCCAAGTCCAGATGTAAAGCGGCATCAGATCGGGATCGGCGTCTGCCAAGTTGGGACAGGCGCACTCGGGCGAAGAAATATCGACATAGAGCTTGACTTCGGGAGCATTGGGATCTGTAGGATCGGGCTGCATAAATATACCCTGTGCCTGCGCGAAAGAAAGCGCTCCCGCGAGTACAGTGATCGAGAAGGTGGTGTAGATGTGTTTCATGACGGATGGTTTTCGTTCTTCAATTTATCGGCTTTAAAAATATCAATTATTTCTGCTCGAGATATTTTATCCGAATTTTCTCGGCCCCTGCCGGACTGTTCACGGATGCGGCGGACCGGATAGCAGCGCCGGTTCTTTCCGGTACGCATGCCGTGCGGAATGCTTACTTTTGCAGCCAATTTCGCGATCGCCATGAACCTCAGAGAAGCCATATCACAGCGCAAGACTTTTGCCATCATCAGCCACCCTGATGCGGGTAAAACGACTTTAACCGAAAAGTTTCTGCTCTACGGAGGCGCCATTCAGACCGCGGGCGCCGTAAAATCCAATAAGATCAAAAAAACGGCAACTTCAGACTTTATGGAAATCGAGCGGCAGCGGGGCATCTCCGTGGCCACATCGGTAATGGGCTTTTCATACAACGGAATGCAGGTGAACATCTTGGATACGCCCGGTCATAAAGATTTTGCGGAAGATACGTACAGGACGCTTACCGCAGTGGACAGCGTGATCTTGGTGATTGACTGCGTGAAAGGTGTAGAGGCACAGACAGAACGCCTGATGGAAGTATGCCGAATGCGAAAAACCCCCGTGATTATCTTCGTAAACAAGATGGACCGCGAGGGAAAGGATGCCTTTGAACTTTTAGATGAGCTCGAAGACAAACTCAAGATCAAAACCCGCCCTCTGAGCTGGCCCATCGGGATCGGCGCTACCTTTCAAGGGGTGTATAATTTGTATGACAAGGATGTAAGGCTGTTTTCAGCCAACAAAACCAAGCGTGAAAATGAAGTGGTACAGCTCAATGACATCGATGATCCTACCTTGGACAAGATCGTTGGGCAAGGACCGGCGGCGCAGTTGCGCGAGGAGGTTGAGATGGTAGAAGGCGTATACGATCCGTTTTCACCCGAAGCCTATGCCGAGGCGGAACTGGCTCCCGTGTTTTTCGGAAGTGCCCTGAACAACTTCGGCGTAAAGGAGCTGCTCGATACCTTTACGGAAATCGCTCCTACTCCCCTTCCGCGGAAAACGGACAAGCGAGAGGTGGCGCCTTTCGAAGACAAATTTTCGGGATTCGTGTTCAAGATTCACGCAAACCTCGATCCGAAGCACCGTGACCGAATCGCCTTTCTTCGGGTGTGCTCCGGGAAGTTTGAACGCAATAAGTTTTTTCACCACGTAAGGCTTGATAAGAACCTGAAGTTTTCCAATCCCTCGACCTTCATGGCAAGCGAAAAAAGCACCGTTGATGAGGCCTTTCCGGGAGATGTGATCGGGCTTTATGACACGGGCAATTTTAAGATCGGAGATACCCTCACGGAAGGGGAAGACATGAATTTCAAGGGGATTCCGAGCTTTTCACCGGAGATTTTTCGCGAAGTAGAAAACCGCGATCCTATGAAAACAAAACAGCTTGAAAAAGGGATTCGTCAGCTCACAGACGAGGGCGTGGCCCAGCTTTTTGTGCAGGAGCCCGGTAACAAGAAGGTCATCGGCACCGTGGGTGAGCTTCAGTTTGAGGTGATCCAATACCGACTGGAACACGAATACGGCGCCAAGTGTGCTTTTCGCCATTTGAATTTTTACAAAGCCTGTTGGCTCACCTCCGACAATGAAGCAAAACTCAATGAGTTCATACGTATCAAGCAGAACCAAATGGCTTTGGACAAAGACGGAAACCACGTTTTCCTCGCTCCCAGTGCCTGGATACTTCAGCTTGAGCAGCAGAATTTTCCCGAAATAAAATTTCACTTCACCAGCGAATTCAAAAGAGAAATTCTTGCATAATTTTATGCTGCCGACAAATTTTGCACGCTCTTTGCCGTGTTTCGAAAAAAAAATTGATCTACAGATGATGTTCAGACCCCTCGTTTTTCTCACCGTCTTTGTCGCCTGCCTCGCAACACAGGGTTTTGCCCAAAAGGGCGGAAAAAAAGCCAAAGACCTGCCCTACTCCTTTGAGGTGACCGGAGTGAGCGATACCGCCATATACCTCGCCAACTATTACGGTGAAAAACTCTTCTATGCCGATACCGCCTTTGCCGACAGCAAGGGCCGCTTCGGGTTCAAAGAGGTGGCACCCGAAAAAGAAGGGAAATACGCCGTGGTACTACCGGGTCAAAAGTACTTCGAAATCATCATCGCTGACGGGGAGCGGATTGTGATGCAAACGGATACTACGGACTATATCGACTACATGAAGATCACCGAATCGGAGAACAACAAAATCATGTATGCCTACATTGATTTTCTCGCCGAGAAAAAAACGGAACGGGAACGCATCTTCATGGAAATCGAAGAAAATGAAGGGAATCCGGAAGTCACGGCTGCCCTGAAGGCGGAATACAACCGGCTCAACGAAGCAGTAATCGCCTATCAAAAGGCTATGCCGGAAAAGCATCCGGATAAATTGGCTGCACGAGAAGTGGCCATGGGAATGGAACCCGAGCCTCCCGCCGAGCTGCAGGAAGACCGTGAAAAGGCCTATTATTGGTACAAGCGACACTATTTCGATCAATTCGACCTGAACGACGACCGCATCGTGCGCCTGCCCATCTTTCACAATAAGTTGATGAACTACATCACAAAAACGGTGGTGCAGGATCCCGACACGCTGATCAAGGCAGTGGACGAACTGGTGGCGCGTACCGAGCAGGGTTCTGAAGTGTTCAAATACATCGTACACTACGCCACCTACCATTTCGAAACATCGAAAATAATGGGCCAGGATCGGGTCTTTGTGCACATGGTGGACACCTATTACAAAACGGGCAAGGCCGATTGGATGAACGAGGAAAATCTCGACAAAATCACGGACAAGGCAGATTCAAAACGCTACACACTGATCGGCAATAAGCTTCCCGAACTGATTCTTGCCGATACCGCGGAAACTTGGATCAGCACCCACCGCGACATTAAGAATAAGTACCTTCTGGTATATTTCTACGACCCGGATTGCGGACATTGCAAAAAGGTGACCCCCAAGCTGGTGGAGTTTTACAAGAATTACGAGGGTGACCTGGCTGTGTATGCAGTGAGCGGGAATAACGACAATAAGTGGCTCAAATTCGTGAAGAAAAATGAAATGCCTTTCTTCAATGTGAGTATTCCGCAGAAGGCTTATGAGGATGCCGATTTCGCCACCTCACTGCTTACCGGCAAAAAGACGAACTACCACAGCCTGCGCTATCAGGAACATTATGACGTGTACTCTACTCCCAAACTCATTCTCACCGACGGCGAGCGCCGCATTCTCGCGAAGGACATCGGCGTGGAGCAGCTGGGTGAGATTCTCGAACGCATAGAAGGCAGCGTGAAAGAACCGGGGGCAGGTATGTAAGTCGCGCCGGATTATTTTTTCAAAACGCGCACCTCCGCAGCCTCTTTTCCGCGTTTGCCCTGAATGATTTTGAAAGACACACGGTCGTTCTTTCTGATTTCATCGATCAATCCGGCTACGGGCACATGGATTTCTTCACTGCTTTCCTCATCGATCAGAAATCCGTAAAGCTTCTCGTCGATGTAGAATTTAACCCGGCCGATTCGCATCTCGTTATCGTTCATCAGTCTTTGTTATAGAATGCATCCAGGGTTTCACGGTTCCAGGTAATTTCGGATATAGATCGGCCGTTTTTAAAGTAGTAATTTCCGGCCTTATCCAGCACCTTTCGGTACTCATCCCCCTTGCTGCCGCTCACCACAATTCGGGTGATGACGACCTTGTTGCCCATAGTAGAACTTTCCTCGGTTACCCCTTGAGGGTATTCCAAGGCAAGCTCCATGCGAAAAAAGTCGGTGTGCTTCGCATCACCGCGCATCTTGTTGTAGGCCTCTTCGAGGTTTTTACTTCGCTGCAAGTCCGCCTGCTCTTTTCGCTCATCGAGTTGCGTGCTGAATTCCGCCGTCGTTTTTTGTATTTCAGCCTTACCCGATGCAACCGCCTCCTCGCTGCGCTTGCGGTAATAATTGCTGTATTCTTCCGTGAAAAGGCGGTTTTTTCGGGCGATTTCGCGCAATTCGTCGAGGTTCGATTCCATACGCCTGTGCTCGGCTTCCCGAATTCCCATGGCATCTTTATTGATTTGAGCGTAAGCCTCATCAATTCGGGATCGTCCCCGTTCAGCCTGAATGTTCATATTTTTGTAGAGCGTGCGCTTGTACTTCTCGGAATTGGTTGCACGCTTTTCGCGGCGTTGGTCACCCTCTTCGGAAATTTGCCGGGAATAATCGTAGTAGGCCATCAACTCTTCAAAATTTGCCGATCGAAGCAGGGCTGAATTTTCATTGCGTTCAGCAAGCAGTGCGGCTTCGCGTTCTTTGAGTTTTTTAATCCGCTCATATCTTTCCCTTTCCTGCGCATCAAGTGCCTCGCGCATGAATGCTTCGGCTTGCTCTTCCGACTTTCGGCTCACCGAGCGGAAATCGCTGTCATCATCTTGAGCCGCAGCCCGCGCGGCCTTTTCTCGGGCCAAACGCTGTCGGTCAGCCTCCATTTCACTCAGGGCAAGCCTTGCGCGCTCAATTCTGCTCTGCGGGTACTGCTCTTCCGGCTTTACGGTCAGTGCATCCTCAAATGCGGATATGGCCCCTTCGTACTTTTGTTTGCGCATGGCGTCGTCGCCGCGCTTCACGGCAGCGGCGTATTCGGCCTCTTTGGCAGCTTCTGCATCGCGCTCACTTTCAAGGCGGATTCTTTCGAGAATTTTGTTGATCTCTGCTACGCGTTTGGAAGGATGCTTCTCTCCCGGGCGCAGACCGAGGGCATCTTCGTAACGCATCAAGGCCATTTCGTAATCTTCATCCTTGAAAAAAGCGTCTGCCTCGGCCACGGCATTTTCATAAGCAGATCGATCCGCCGCCAGTGCGTCCCGCTCGCGGATGGCTTTTTCCGTCTCGGCGATTTTCTTCTTCGCCGTCTCCGCTTCGGGCAGAAGCGCGAGGGCTTCTTGATATTCATCCAGGGCTCCGCTGAATTTCTGCTTTGCAAATTTCGCGTCGCCGGAAGCGATCAGGGCGTCATATTTACGCCGTGTTTCCGCTGCAGCGGTTTCTTCCTCCTTTTTCGCCTGTGCATCGAGGAGGCCGTTAATTTCTGCAATTTTATCCTTCGGATATTTTTCAGTCGGCTTCAGTCCCGATGCTTCTTCATAGTGACCGAGGGCCGCATCCCAATTCTCCTTCTTAAACGCCTTGTCTCCCTGGTCTACAGCATCAGCGTATGCTTCGTCGAGCGCCGCCGACTCCATGGCATTGAGTTGCATATCGCGGGCTTTGTCCAGTTTAGCGCGGATGTCGTCGCGGTCGGGCGCAGCACTCAAGGCTTCTTCATACTTATCTGCGGCGGGGCCGTATTTTTGTTCTGCCATGGCATTGTCTCCTTCGGCCACGAGTGCGTCCACAGCGGCTTTCTCCGCGGCAAGCCGTGCTTCCGCTTCCGCTTTTTCATTCGCTTCCGCCTGTGCCAAACGGTCTTTAGGGTATGCCTCACCGGGCTTTAGGTCAAGGGCCTCCCTGTAGGCTTTCTTTGCCTTTGTCCAATCTTTCGCCGCAAAAGCCTGATCGGCCTCGGCGATGATGTCGTCATAGGCTTCCGCGTTTGCTCGGGCTTCGGCCCATGCCGCCTTCGCGGCTTGCGCTGCCGCTATTTTCTCCGGAATCTCCGAGCGTTCGGGCATGAGTTCTGCGGCATCGGTGTATTTGGCGATTCCGGTATCGAATGAATTGTCACTCACCAGTGCATCTCCGGCATCGATAAGTGCATCAGCTTCAGCCTTGCGGGCGGCAAAGAGGGCATCTGCTTCTTCAGATTCGCGCTTGTCGACCAGTGCCAGACGGTCTTTAGGGTATTGTTCTTCCGGCTTGACCTCCGCAGCTTGGCGGTAATTCTTTCGGGCTTCTTCCCAATTTTTGTCTTCAAAGGCTCGGTCGGCCTTTGCGAGTACCGCGTCATAAGCTTCGTCAGAGGCCTGACGCTTGAGCCAAGCCGTTCGTGCCGCTTCGGCTTCGGCGATCTTTCGGTCGATGTCTTCTCTTTCGGGCAGGATGGCCGCAGCCTCGGTGTACTTGCCTATTCCACCGTCAAAATCTTCCTCTGAAACCAAGCGGTCTCCGTCGCTGATCAGGGCCTCTGCCTGCTCCCTGCGGGCCTGCTCGGCGGCCTCGGCGTCTGCTGCGGCCAGGGCAAGTCGATCTTCGATCTCGGCGATTTTCTCTGCGGGGTATTTTTCGTTCGGTTTGATCTCGGCTGCTTGTGTGTAGTTTCTTCGGGCCGCTTCCCAGCTTTCGGCGGCGAAAGCTTTGTCGGCATTTGCAATGACGCCCGCGTATGCTTCATCTTCCGCTTGTGTTTGGAGCCAAGCCTGTTGGGCTGCTTCAGCATCGGCAATTTTCTTTGAAATCTCATTTCGCTCGGGCATGATGTCCAAGGCTTCGGTGTACTTGTTGATCCCGCTGTCAAAATCTTTATCGGCTACCAGAAGGTCACCCGCGCTGAGCAGGGCGTCAACTTTTTCGTTCTTCGCGCGCTCAGCTGCTTCGGCTTCAGCTGCTGCGATGGCAGCGAGGGTGTCATCGATACGTTCAATTTGCGCGCCCGGGTAAGATTCTGAGGGTTTGATCTCAGCAGCCCTGATGTATTCGCTTCGGGCGGTTTCCCAGCTTTCCGCATCGAAAGCTTTGTCTGCTTCAGCGATGGCGGTGCCGTAAGCTTCATCTTCTGCGCGGGCCTTGAGCCATGCCTCCCGAGCGGCCTCGGCATCGGAAATCTTGCGGTTGATGTCTTCGCGTTCGGGCAGAATGGCGAGGGCCTCCGTGTACTTGTCTATTCCGCTGTCAAATTCATTTTCGGCAACCATCCGGTCACCGGAGCTGAGCAGAGCGGCCACTTGCTCATTTTTAGCTTTCGCCTCTGCTTCGGCTTTGGCGGCGGCGATGGCTGCCAGACGTTCCTTAATCAGAGCGATCTGATCAGCAGGATAAGTTTCTTCCGGCTTAATTTCCGCCGCCGAGGTATAGCCCGCTTCGGCCGCCTCGTAATTTTCTGCGGCAAAATCGGAATCGGCGCGGGCTACTGCATCGGCATAGGCCGCATCGCGCGCTTCTTCAGCCTCTTTCTCGGCGAGCTTGGCTTCTGCCGCGGCTTTGCGTTCCGGAGCGCGCTCATTTTCCGGAAGAATACCTGCAGCCTCGGAAAACTTGTCCACGGCACCCGTGTAATCTTCCGCATCAAATGCCTTCTCTCCGGCTGCCATGGCCGCATCGAAATCCGCCTGCAAGGCGGCCAGCCTCTCCTCCTCCTCTTTTTGAGCGGCTCTGTCAGCCAATATCTTTTCGATCTTGGCGATCTCATCTTTTGGATAGGATTCGTCGGGCTTCATGTCAGCTGCTTCGCGGTAACTTGCTGCGGCGGCCTCAAGCTCGTCTGCGTCGCGCTTTTTGTCGGCTGCCGCTATTTTATCGTTGTAGGCGGCCTCCTCTGCCATGCGGGCTTCATAGTCTTCCTTGGCAGCTTGGGCATTGGCCTTCTCCACCACGGCAACGGCATCATTTTCTTTTGCCAGAAGGGCTTCGTCATACTTCGCTATGGCGGTATCAAAATCATCGGTCTTGAGCGCCTCGCGGGCAGCATTCATTGCGGATGCATAGGCCTGTTGAGCGGCTTCCTCCGCCTCGAGGGCTGCCAGTATGCCCTTGATTTCATTGATCCGATCTATGGGGCGGGCGTCTTCGGGCATAAGGTCGCGGGCCTGTGTGTACAGGTCTGTGGCCTCTTCATAAGATTCTTTGTCGAAGGCTTTGTCGGCATTGACCATCAGGCGGTCGAAGTCCTCTTTTTTCTTCTTTTCGGCGAGCTCCGCGTCGAGCAAGCCCTGCGCTTTATCGCGCTCGGCTTCGGCGTCCGCATCGTTCGGCAGTATTGCGAGGGCATCGCCGAATTTATCGGCCGCGAGGGCGTAATCATTGGCCTCCATGGCCTGCCGGCCTTCAGCCATCTCCTTGTCGAAAGCTTCTTGCTTTGCTGCGGCCTCGGCTATTTCCGCGAGCTTGGTATCACAAGAAGCTTTTCGCTCCTCCGCGTGCGCGTCTCCCGGTTTCACATCAAGGGCGGCAGCGTATTGCGTCTTGGCCTCTTCGTATTTTTCTTTGTCGTAAAGGTCGTCCGCTTTTTTGACGGCATCGGCATAGGCGGCGGCGGCCTCAGCTTCTGCTTTCTGTTTTGCCAGCAAATCCGCCACGGCATCCCGTCGCTGTTCCGCTTCGCGCTCGCCGGGCATGATCTCCATGGCCCGCTCAAAAGCAGCCACGGCCTCCTCATATTTCTCGGCATCGGCGGCACGGTTGCCCGCGCGCATATTCTCATCGTACTCCCTTTGTTTGGCAGACTGCTCAGCAAGGTCTTTCATAATGAACTGTGCCGTCTCAATCTGGGCGGTGGGATAGGCCTCGGCGGGTTTTACCTTCAGGGCCTCTTGATATTTGGTAACGGCAAGCTCGTAATCCTCGTTTTTGAAAGCGTCATCTGCCGCGGCAATAGCATCGTCGTAGGCTTTGTTCTTCGCCTGCTCTTCGCGCAAGCGGTTGCGTTGGGTCTCGGCATCGCCCAGTTTGGCTTTCACGTTTTGGTCGTCGGGCTTCATGTCCAACGCCGCGCGGTATTTTTCTACGGCCTCGTCATAATTTTCCTTAGACATGGCAGCATCCCCCTCCTTGACCAGTTTTGCAAAAGCAGCCTCTGCCTCCTCCGCCGCTTTGTCTTCTTCGCTGACGTCTTTTTTCTTCTTTTGCAGGTTGCGAATGAAGGCATTGATCTCTCCCTTCACTTTTTGGGTGTATTGAAAGTCCCAAATCAAATCTGCCTGAACGGGATCATATTTGGCCTTGCCGATGGGCTTGTCAAAAATGGAGAGGTCGGCGCCCTCCATAGCGGCCGTAATGGAAAACATGCTCATATCCGTGGGCATGATGATTCCGGCCCCTACCACCTCTTCGGGAATATTGCGGGAGTCAATTTGAATAGAGCGCTTTACGTACCCCGCTTTCTCAAAATAGAACGTGTAATCAGAGCCTACACTGAGGTAAAACTCGTACTTACCGTTGTTTCGGGTAGTAAATTTGTCTACCTGCCTTCCGTCTTTGTGCACCGACACCTCCACGGCGCCGAGCTTCGATGAAGTCATCGCGTCTGACACCACCCCGTGTACATTGAGGTCGTCCTGTCCGCGGAGGTCCGTTACCGAGCCCAAACACAAAAGCCCCAATACCGCGAGGGTGAAGGGGAAGGATCTCAACTGTGTTATTTTCAATGGTTCTTGCAGGTCGACCATTTAAATGCAAATATCGCAGAAATTCTCGTTCTTGCGATTGTAAATGCCTTCATTCATAACGCGACATGTCGAATTTTAGTTACTGGGAACGGAAGTATTTTTGGGACGAATCAGACTTTATTGTCGTCGGAGGGGGAATTACCGGTCTTACCACGGCTTGGTTTCTGAAACAGGCAGCGCCGAAATCCTCGGTTAAAGTACTGGAGCGCGGCGTATTGCCTTCGGGTGCGAGTACCAAGAATGCCGGCTTTGCCTGCTTCGGGAGCATGTCCGAAATCTTGTCCGACATCACCTCCGACGGTGAAGATGCGGTTTTTTCTCTGATCGACATGCGGCTGTCGGGTTTGGCCCGTTTGCGCACGTTACTGGGAGATGCAGGCATCGGCTACGAACCCTGCGGCGGGTATGAAATCTTCACCGGCGAAGGAGAAGAGCGCTACCGGGAATGCAAGAATGCCCTCGATTTGATCAACCGCCGCATGGCACCCCTGACGGGAAAACACACCTTTCGAAACGCGGATGCCGATGCCGCAAAGTTCGGCTTCGGCGGTGTGCGACACATGATCCGCAACAGCGCGGAAGGATTGATCGATACCGGGCTGATGATGAGATCGCTGACTGCGAAAGTCCGCAATGCCGGAGCGGACATCCTCAACGGAGTCACGGTAACGGGCACGGAAGCCGATCACAGCGGTGTGCGGGTCTACACGGATTGCGGAGAACTGAAGGCAGGACGCGTTTGCATCGCGGTTAACGGTTTTGCACAAAAGCTCCTCCCCGACCTCGATGTAAAACCCTGCCGGGCACAGGTCATCGTGACCGAACCGATAGCAAAACTTCAGGTGAAAGGTGCCTTCCACCACAACTGCGGTTACGACTATTTCCGCCACCTCGACGGACGCATTTTACTCGGCGGGGGCCGAAATTTGGACAGCGATGCGGAAACCACGGATGATTTCGGGACCACAGCCATCATTCAGGACTATCTGGATCGGTTTCTTCGCGAAATCATCCTCCCGGGCAGGGCGGTCAAAACCGCGATGCGCTACAGCGGAATCATGGGTATCGGGAGTTCGAAGAAATTGATCATTGAAAAGGTTGCTCCGAACCTTGTCTGTGCGGTGCGATTCGGGGGGATGGGCGTAGCTTTGGGTACGGCTGCAGGCAATACCGCGGCCGAACTTCTTACCGAATAAGGGGCAGCTGAAGCGGTCAGAGGATGTTTTTCGCGTAAGCGCAAAGCACTCATCGCAAGAGAGTAACACTTCCGTGCCCCTCACGTATCTCGCCCGACCAAGTACGCGCCACATAGCGGTAAACGTAGATATTGTCACCCGCCGCCATCCGATCAAAACGCGCGCCTGATCCGTCCCATCCTACTTCGATATCCGTCGTTTCAAAAACCTGATGGCCCCACTTGTCAAAGATCCACATGTGAAACTCGTCCACATGGTGGCCTACTGCCCTGAACACGTCGTTCTTACCGTCACCGTCCGGGGTAAATGCGGTGGGAATAAAAAGGGCCATGGGCGGATCATAGAAACGCACAGCCGCATCTTCACAGCCGTATGCATCGGTGACCGTGAGCATTACCGGGTCAGTCACTCCCTTTTCGGGAAAATAATACGGAGCGAAGGCTGTGCTTTCCGTTCCGTCAGGAAATGACCAGAGATAGGTGCAATCCGCTGTAGACAGATTATTCAGCGCATTTTCGGGAAAGTCGTAGTCGAATGTGAAATCGGCATTGACCTCGCTGACCTTCACGGATACTGAGGCCTCAGCCTTTCGGTCACAAGCATCCGTGACGGTAAGACTGAAAAGTGTATTCTCACGCGGGTACGCCACGTGGTGCATGGAGGTGCCTCCCGTGTGTGTCCAGAGAAAGTGCGGAGTACCGACGCTCCCCGTCACTTCCGGACGCAATTCGAGGCGTTCGCCCCGGCAGACGGCGGTATCGGCGGGGAGGTACACCTCGAGGCGGGGATCATCGTTGATCACCACAAGGGTATCGGAGCCCTGCTGATCGCAGCGGTCGGTTACGGTAAGCACAATACCCGCCGACTCTCGGGCGGTGAGCGAAAGTACGGGCGCTGTGCTCTCCGGCAAGCCGTTGACGTGCCAGAGGTAGGTATATCCGCCGAATCCTCCCGATACCTCGGGTACAAAAAGCAATTCATCGGCACACGATACGCTCCCGCCCTCGCCGGCATGCACAATAACGGGTGAGGCGGACCAAAGGATTTCAGTTTCGGCGACAGCGGTCTCGGCACACCGATCATCCGCCTCAAGGATGAGGATTCCCGGGCTTTCCGACACTTGGTGGAATACGGAGTCCTCTGAGAGCAGGACCCCTTCCTTGATCCAGCGGAAGGTGAAGTCGCCTGAACCCCCGCTGATTTCGGGCGTAACGGTGAGAGGGACTTCACAATCATAAGGTACGGACTCGGGCAGCACCAGTTCGATTTCCTCATACGTTTCTGCCGATACAGTGATGACCACCTCGGCCTGAAATGATTGACAAAGGTCGGTTACCACTCCGGACAGCACCTGAGAAGTGTCGTGCACAATGTCAAAATTAAAACCTTCGGTGCCTTCTGTATCCCAGTGCGCGGTATACGGAGGGTAGCCTCCTGAGGGGACCAATTGAACCGAGACCGTCTCATGGCACGGGATAAGCAAGGAATCGGGATAGTCTATGGCGAGATTCGGGCGGTCGTCCGTGCGGGCATTCAGGCTGAATACAGCCGTATCCTGACCGCAGGCATGGGGATGCAAAAGTTCGAGTGTCCATTCGCGCAGGCCTTCCTGCAGCTGATTTCCGTTCAGGGGAAACAGCACTTGTTTGGTTCCCGTTCCCGCCTCGAAGTTGATCTCCGAGGGCATGTCTGCGAGGAGTGTTTCTGCGTCGCTCAGGCCGACCGGCCGAAGGAAGATCGTTTCGGCCGTTGTGCTGTCTGAGCGGTATAAGCTGAGGCTGTAGGTGCTGCAGCCTTCGAGTGCAGCATCTGTTTCCTCGGCTTCAAGTGCATTCCCGAGGGGCTCCGGGTGCTGCACCGAAAGTTCTGCCTCGAGCACCACTTCGCCCGAAAAGCTTTCGGCTTCAATAAATACAGCGGAGTCGTTTTTGTCATCCACGGCATCGGCTATGGCTATTTTGATGTGGTACGTCTCCCCGCAGATGACCGGAATTTCGATGAGCATAGGAACGGTAAATCCGTCAAACTGGGTAGTCCCCGGATCGGGATTTCCCGCGTTGTTCACAAAATAAATGCTGTTGGACTGCCAGCCGGCATAGGCCTGTTGGCACACGGCGTTTGCACCGTAGATCCCTGCTTGGCCGCTGTTGACAGTATTGATGGCCACGGGAACCTGGGTGCCGGGTACCAGGGCCGTATTCTTTGCGCTGTTCGCAAAATCAGGGTTGCCGTTGATCCCGGGTCCCGAGACGAAAAACCCGAAGGCATCATTGTAAGGTGAGCAGGTGTGGTCGTTGTATTCCTCACTGGCAAAAACGTAGCGAAACCGCACGGTATCTCCTTTCGCTACAAAATCGAATTCCAATTTGGCTACATCCATTACGGAACTGCCCCCCGTGAGAATTTGCAAATCGGGTTCTTCATTCAGCTGTTCATTTTCGGGAACGGTCAGGTGTGCGGTCGGCACATTATTCGGACCTTCAGCGACTTCTACGCGGCCTGTGGCCAGAATAATTCCGCTTCCCAAACCGATGTGGGGAAGGCCGCCCGAAAATCTTCCGATCTGGGTTTTGGCGAGGTCGGCAGGTCCGTTGTTGAAGGTAATTTGAGAAACTTCGACGCCCTCACCGAGCAGCACTTCATGCACCAGCGTTTCCGGTGATGACGAGTTGTCCGTGAGGAGCTGGGCGTGGGCAGAGAAAGAAAACAGCAGAAAAATCGGTATGCACCGGAACTTTTTCAAAGCAAGGGGTTTGTCCGTTTTACCCGTCGTCGCTTAAAAATGTTTCACCTACAAGGACCAAAAAAAAAATGCCGAGGAGCTTCAAAGCTCCTCGGCAATCACTTTTTACAGAAGTACGGTATCAGTTCGCCCGCGCAAACACCGGAAGGGTACCTGCTGCAGGGGTCAAACGCAAGTCGCAGTAGCCTTCGCTCGCAACGTCACCGGTGATTTGGTAAACGGTTGAAGTGCGGTCTGCATCAAAGACGCGTACTTTATCGAAATTTTCTCCTTCAAAAGCCATAAGCACTCCGTCGTAGTCCTCTCCGGAGTAGTTCCATGCGAGATTATCCTCGTCAAATGAAAGCACGGTTTTCTGTCCCGCATCTTCGCCGGTGAGCTGAATAAGGGCATATTGGTTTTTGGTCACTTCCATGCGGTACTGAATGCCGTCTTTTTCAAAGATCTGCTCTTCGTAGTCTCCGTCCTCCATGGCCAAGGGATTCGATCCGCCCCAGAACTCGATCAGATTGAAAATAAAGAAATCCAATGCGCCTGCTACTCCGTAAACGGGGATAAAGTTCATTACATAGAATAAGAGGGTTTTAACGAACTTACTGGAAACAACTTCGTCGTTAAAGTTCCAGATCGTTCTCACCAATTGAAACTCTCCGAAGCAACCGGTACTGATAAATCCCATGGTACCGATCATTCCGGCAGCCACCACTCGTTTAAATTTTTTCATTTTATTGAAATATTGGTTTATGCCACTAAGGTAGCATTTTAGTCCGGAGCCTGAATTTTTATCCCTCCCCGAGTTTTCCACATAGCATGTGTTATAAACAGGGGGAAGTAGCTAAACCATCGTTTTCCGCGCGGCTTTGAGTGCCTTGGTGAGCGGGATGAGCTTATCGATGGTTACATGGTCCATGACCACTATTTTGTAAAAGGCCGGATTGCCGTGTGCGTCGGGCACCAAGCCGAACCGGCGTGCGGTTTCCTCCGGCACATGTGCTGCGTGAACGGTAACAATATTGGCATTAGGATTTCTGAAGTACTTCACTCCCGCACCGTCCAGCTCCCTGCAGAGCCAATCGGTTCGCTTCATCAGAACGGCAATTTTTTCTTCCCATCCGTAGCGACCGTAGGTCATAAGTATCATCCATACAGCTACGGCATTGGCTCCCGAACGCGATCCGATCAAGGTGTAATCTTCGCCTTCCACGTAGGATGCCTCCTTGGTATTGGCATACTGCATCCATCCTTTGCGGATTATAAAAATACCGGTGCCGTAGGGTGCCTGCACCATCTTATGTGCGTCGAGGGTCACCGAAGTAATGTGCGGATTCGAGAAATCCAAGGCGTTGTCCGCATTCGTGAAAGGATAAATAAAGCCTCCGTAGGCCCCGTCCGCATGCATCTTGAATTCAGCTTCGGAGGTCTCCAGAGCACGTACATAAGTGTCGGGGTCATCCACAGAGCCGAACATGGTTGTCATCATATTGACCACCACAATAAAATACTTAACGTCCGATGCTTTTAAATCAGCAACCGTTCGCGCAATATCTGCTTCCGAAACACTGCGCATTTCCCGGTCTACAGGCACTGCAGCGTGGCGAATACCGAGTACGTCGGCGGCTTTGCTCATGCTGTAGTGAAAATCGTCGGAGCACAGCACTGCGATTTCGCGATGCTCTGCACCGCGTTCGCGGACGAAGTAGTTGCGGTATATCCAGATGGCCTGCATATTGGCCTCCGTACCGCCCGAGGATACATATCCGTCGCAGCTCTTTGCCGGAGCGCGCAGAATGTCTTCTGCACAGATAGCGATGAGTTCCCGTTCGATTTCTTGGGTTCCCTTAAAAAATGATTCCGACGTGCCCAAGGTGTGGCAACCGATATGGTTCGGATTTTTGATGAGCGTGGTCAAAAAAGGAGCATCACTCAAAAAAGGAGCGTCTTGATAGAATACTTTATCGTCGAGGTGAGAGGCCGGTACGCCGAGGGTTTCCTTTTCGGCAAAATCAGTATTCTCGGCGAGGGCGTCGAATACCCGCTTGCGGATTTCACTTTTTTTCAGTTTTTTCCAATGGCGCATAGGTGTTTTTTTGGAGGCGCAAAGATAGTTTAAAGGCCTGCGGGCGGAAGATGAGACCGACCGATAATTTTCTCTTTTAACAATGCTTAAACCGGTCGGCGTAAAACCGGCGGGGTTAATCTGTATTTTACGGAGCGAGAAAAAAACTATACCATGACCATTAAGCATTATTACGACGAAGCCCTGGCTCAGGGCTCCTATTACATCGAAAGCAAAGGAAAAGCAGCCTTGATAGATCCGTGGCGCGATCCGAAAGTATTTACGGACCAAGCAGTCAATGACAGGGCAAAGATTATTGCTGTTTTCGAAACCCACCCTCATGCTGATTTTATCAGTTCGCATGCAGAAGTGCACGACATCACAGGTGCGGATATTTACATCAACGAGAAGGCCGGGGCCGAATATCCCCACAAGCCCATGAATCATAATGATGAGGTGAAAATCGGTGATTTGACGGTGCAGGCCCTTTTCACGCCCGGACATTCCCCCGACCACAACAGCTACCTGCTGAAGGACGAATCGGGAAAAGCCGTAGCCGTCTTTACGGGCGACTCGCTGTTTGTGGGTGATGTGGGGCGACCTGACCTCCGGGAGGGCGCCGGCCATATCAAGACGGACCGCCGCGAATTGGCGGCTCAAATGTTTGATACAATCCGCAACATATTTGACAAGCTCGATGACGAAGTGAAAGTGTATCCCGCGCACGGAGCAGGATCGCTCTGCGGCAAGAATATGGGTGATGAACTCAGCAGTACCATCGGTAAAGAAAAAGCTTCGAATTGGGCCTTTTCCCTGAAAGACCGAAAAGAATTTATTGAGACCTTTCTCGAGGGGCAAGCTTTTATTCCGCAATACTTTCCGAACAGTGTGGAAGTCAACCGCCGGGGAGCTCCCGCGTTGAAAAAGGCTGTTGAAGGAATCCACAAATCCCTCGGCACGGGCGTTCCCGAAAACCACACCGTAGTTGACACGAGGGGATTCGCCGCGTTCAAGAAAGGCCACATCCCGGGAGCCCTGAACATTCGCTGCGATGCGGACGACAAATTCGAAACCTGGCTGGGCGCTCTGCTCGCTCCCGATGAAAAATTCTGTCTCGTATGCCGCAGCCGAACAGATGCAGATGCCGCGGTTTATCGCGCAGCTAAAATCGGCTATGAGGGCAATATTTCCGCAGCAATTATTGATCCTTCGGGAGAAAAAGTTGTCGCACCCGAATTTGATTTGGCACACTTTAGACAAAATTCGGCCGATTATACCATTGTAGATGTTCGCAATGCAACCGAAACCGAGGACAACAAGATTTTCGAAGCCGCGGTGCACATTCCCCTTCACGAATTGCGAAAACGCGCACACGAGCTGCCTTCAGACAAACCGATTGCCGTGCACTGTGCCGGCGGTTACCGCTCGGCGGCGGCATTCAGCATCCTTTCGGCCCGTGCTGATGTGCAGGTGTACGACATAGGAGATGCCGTTACCGGGTTTGCTGAAAAATCAGCTGCAGCCTCAGCCTGACATGAAATGAGTCGGCTCAGTTCATTCCCTGACGCGCGTAAAACTCGCGGAGTGACCGGTTCCACTTGGCTACCGTCTCCTCATAAGTAGCGGTGGTGAAGGGCAGAAGCGGGAAAGCAACAAGGGTGCGGTCGGCTCGGCTTTTGACAGCGGCATGTAAGGCCCTGGCGTAGTATGGAAAAGGTTTTTCCAAGGTATTGAATTGCCTGTCCATAATCACAAGCGCCGAGAAGCTCATGCTTCCTCCCGTGCCTTTTGAAACCGAGCCGAACTCAGCGATGTAAACCGGTACGAGCGGGCGAATACTGATGCTGCTGTCGGGCTGAAGATTATCATCGAGGAAAATACCTTCATAGCGGCCCTCACGCACTTTTCGCGAATCGTCAGAGTAGAAAAACTCGACCCGACTAAAGTTGTAGTTGTTTTTGAATGCCCGCATGATCGTTCGGTTCATGTTCTCCAGGTCCGTCTTCAGTCTGTCCGCTTCCTCCGCCCTCCCCCGGACGGTCAATGCTTCAATTTTGTTTTTGCCGGTGGCGAGCCTCACGAGAAGAACGCCCGACCTCAATTCGCCGATTTGATTGAAAGCTTCGCTGCGCGCCATCAGGCGGTCAGACGGTCTTTTTTCCTCCGTATTTATCGAGAGCAAAAGGCTGAGCTGAATATTGGAAGTAGCGCGAGAACTGACGGGGTGGATATAATTCAATGCAATCTGAGCATTGGGCGAAAGCCTGACTTCCGCACCGATCATCGGGTTGATTTCATTTCGGAATCCCCAAAAATTACTTCCCGCCTGTCCGCTTTCCCTTTCCAGCGTCCTGCTTTGAAAAAGACGTGAGTTTAAAAGGTAGAGACCGTTGGCGCCGAGCGTCAGGTGCAGATCATCGGCAATCTTGTATTGAAGCCCCAAAAATCCGCCGATGTACTGATTGCGCATCCGATAAAAAGGATTTCTGACAATTCCCGTGAGCAGGCTGTAATGTGCGGCGCCCGCGAGGGAGAATCGTTCTCCGAGTTTTGGCAATTCTTTTTTGCCGAAAAGGCCTGCGTGAAAACCCGGGCCGCGGTCCATCGGTCCGTCGAATTCGGGAAAATCAATGGCGGGAGAAAAACGGGAGAAATTACCGCCCACAAATGCCCCGTAGCTGAAGTCTGATGCAGTCCGCTGGGCGGAACAGATTTCCGAAAGCGCAAGTATCCACAAGCACAGGGGTATTAAAATCCGTAAGACCACGGTATAAATTTAACACAATCCCCGTGATACGCTTACGCCCCGAGAACGGCGCGCTGCGGGGGCACTATACTTTCTCGCCGTTTTGCATGTGCACAGTAACTACGGCGCGCCTGACGCTCCGATGTTTTACGTCTCCATCGAGCCATGCACCGCAGGACTCGAAAAAAGCGGCGCACATACCTTTCATATTGCCTTAATTTGTGTTAATTTCGTTACAGTATCAAAAACGACCCTTCCCTTCCTACATCTGCCGAACCACACATCTTGACCTATGCCTCAAAAATTTACTTCGTTCCTTCGCTGCGGATTGGCTTCAGGCCTTCTGCTTTTTTCCGCACCTGCCGCTGATGCGCAGCCGCCTGACGGGCAGTCTGTGGCTGAATACTGGAACCACGCTACCGTATTGGCCATCAGCCGTGATTTTGCGCGCCCTACCGTGCACGCCCGCAACCTCTTTCACACGACCATTGCCATGTACGATGCCTGGGCGGCTTACGACCACGCCGCAGAGCCGTACCTCTTGGGGCGCACATTGGGCGCTTACACCTCGCCCTACAACGGCGTGGCTATCCCCTCAGATGCCTCTGATGTAGAAGCCGCGCGAGAGGAGGCCATAAGTTTTGCAGTGTACAGATTGCTCAGGCACCGATTCCTGAACTCGCCCGGATCCTTTCTCACCCTTGCCGATGTGAATCAGCGCATGGATCAGCTGGGATACAACCGGATGAACACATCAACCGACTATGTAAACGGCGGCCCTGCGGAACTCGGCAACTACATCGCGCAGCAGATCATCAACTTTGGTTTTACCGACGGCTCCAATGAGTCAGCAGACTATGCCAATACCCTGTACGAGCCTGTCAATCCGAATATTCTCCCTGAAGAACCCGGTACAGGAGGTATTGAAGACCCCAACCGCTGGCAGGCCATCTCCCTTTCCGTATCCATCGATCAATCCGGAAATGTGGTGTCTGACCCTCCCTTTCTTTCTCCGGAGTGGGGAAATGTTCTCCCGTTTTCCATGAATGATGATGACATCACCGTGCGCGAGCGCGACGGAATTAACTGGAACGTATATAAGGACCCCGGCTACCCCTCGCTACTCGATACCACCGATGCTTCGGGTTTGGAATCGCTCTGGAAGTGGAATTTCATCATGGTATCGGTTTGGCAGAGCCACTTAGATCCCGATGATGAAACTGTGATCGACGCTTCTCCGGCTTCAATCGGAAACAATACGGTATATCCCGAGAATTTTGAGGACTACCATACCTTCTACGATTTCTTCGACGGAGGCACGGCTGACCCCGGGCACGAGATCAATCCCGTTACGGGCGCCCCCTACGAACCTCAGACGGTCAAACTGGGGGATTACGGCAGAATCGTGGCTGAATTTTGGGCCGACGGACCGAGCTCGGCAACCCCTCCGGGCCACTGGTTTGAAATCTACAACGAGATACGCCACCACCCGATGTGGGAAAACAAATGGATGGGCGAAGGTCCCGAACTCAATGCGCTCGAATACGACGTGAAGGCATACTTCACCCTCGGGGGTGCCATGCACGATGCCGCTGTGGCTGCCTGGAGTATTAAAGGCTACTACGACTATGTGCGGCCGGTATCCGCCATTCGCTTTATGTGTGAGAAAGGGCAATGCAGTGACCCGAGTGCGCCCAACTTCCACCCCGCCGGGGTTCCGATTGTGCCCGGATATGTAGAGCAGGTGGAAGCGGGCGATCCGCTGGCGGGGCCCGACGGTGAGCACATCGGCAAAATCAAACTCTACACTTGGCGCGGCCCGGATTACATCGCAGACCCCGAGCAGGATTATGCCGGGGTGGGATGGATTCTCGGCGAAAATTGGTGGCCCTACCAGCGACCGTCTTTTGTGACTCCGCCGTTCGCAGGATATGTATCCGGACATTCGACCTACTCCCGTACCGCGGCCGAAGTCTTCACCCTGATGACGGGCTCGGAGTTTTTTCCCGGGGGGATGAGCAATTTTGAGGCCGCGCAGAATGAATTTCTGGAATTCGAAATCGGACCAAGCGAAACGCTTTACCTTCAATGGGCTACGTACAGAGATGCTTCAGACCAGTGCAGCCTCTCGCGTATCTGGGGCGGAATCCATCCCGCCATCGATGACATCCCCGGAAGGCTGATCGGGATGGAACTCGGCCCGCAGGCTTTCAACCATGCCAACGACATCTTCAACTCCGACCGCCCCGTGGTAAATGCTGTTACTTCCACTAAACCCATGGTGAATATTGAAGATATCGGAACGGAATTTTCGGTTTCCATCTCTTACGACCGCGACATGAACACCCAAGTGACCCCGCTGGTCGCCTTCCTCGTGGAGGATCCGCTGATTCAAAATGCCTTATCGGTGACGGACGTGGGGTGGATCAGTGACGATACCTACCAAATCAGCTATCTGGTCGAAGAAACAGAAACCGAACTGAAGGACGTGTTTATGCGCATCCGTTCCGCACTCGATCAGAACAACCGTTTCCAGAATGTATACCTGAAGGACCGCCCGTTCATCATTGATACAAAGCGCCCGGAAATGCTGTCTGCAACAGCAAATACTGCTCTTCTGAATGCATCCCACACGGAAACAGGAATCGTATTGACGCTGACTTTCAATGAGCCTTGTCAAACCGACGCAGCACCGGAAATCAGTTTGCTCTCCGAGGAAGATCTCTCCGGCACCTTGGTTCTCAATACGGCTGCGAGCGGATGGATCAGCGAAACCACGTATGAGGCACACTATTCCCTGACCGACAACAATGAAGAAATATTCGGAATCGGCGTTGAAATCGGCGGTGTACATGATCTCGCGGGAAATGAGATGATGCTCACCTCAAGCGAAGAATTGTTCGACATTGACACACGCAATCCGGAACTCCTCGAACTCACCCCGAGCGCCGAGATACTGAATACATCGAGTGTAGGAAGCGGTGCGCTCACCCTTACCGCGGTGTTCGACAAGCCGATGAACCAAAGCTTGTCTCCTCAGTTCGGATTTCCGGAAGGGGTAAGCGATGTACTGGTGCTCAACACCTTTCAGACAGGATGGGCAGATCCCTTCACCTTCACCGCTACCTACAACCAAAACGATGCGGTAACGGAAATTTTTGACATTCAAGCCGAACTTATCTCCTTTTTCGATATGAGCGGCAATCCGCCCTCGACGGTCGAAATGCCCGATGTATTCTCTGTCGATACCCGACGACCCGAAGTAGAATCGCTGAGCCCGCAATCCGCCGTGATCGCCGATATCGACGCGGAAGCCGGAACGTGGACTGCCGAAATTACATTTGATGAAGCCATGGACGGCGATCAGCTCCTGCTCGTGCAGCTCCAAGGCGCAGAGGGCATCAGCCCCTCCTTGACCTACAATCCCTTTCTCAGCGATTGGATCGACGAAGTAACCTACGCGGCGGTTTTCAACGTGACCGATCAAAACACAGAAATTGAAGGGATTACCTTGGCCGTTTCTTTCGGGAAAGACCTGGCCGGAAATGACCAAGTTCCCCACAGCCAAACGGACTACATCGACATCGACACGCGAAATCCGGAGGTGAGTGTATTGCTGGCCAACGTGTACACGGTGACCGAAACGCAGGCGGGTCAAGGCGGATTTTCACTGTTGGTGCTCTTCGACGAGGCGATGAATACCGATGAGTCACCGGTCTACAGCTTTGGCGCTGAGGAAAGCGGTCTCGCTGAAATCTTGGCACCGAACGCCGAAATGTCATCCTGGGAGAACAGCTTTACCTACCACGGATTTTACGATGTAACCGCCCAAGCTGACGCCAACATTCCCGATGTGGAAGTCGCGCTCAGCAATGCCTTCGACCTGGCGGGAAATGCGGCCGTGCCCGCGGTTATGCCGAACTTCTTCAGTGTGGAAATGGGATCTCTGAGTGCGGATGCCTTGCCGGCTCTCGGAGGTATAGCTCTCTACCCCAATCCTGTAGCTCAGGGAGATGTGCTGCGCCTGTCGACAAAAGATGACATCGGAACGGCGACCTTCAGTCTTTTAGACATGCAGGGCAAGCTGCTGATGCAAAAAGTGATCCCTCATTTGTACGAGGGCGAACACTACATCACCCCGCCGAAACTCGCACCCGGCGTGTATTTCGGCAATCTCACTTCTGCCGAAGGCAATGTGACTTTCAAATTGGTTTCAACAAATTAAAGATGAGTCCCCTGCTTGCATTTGCGCGCTTATGCCGAATTCTGATCGGCTATTCGATAATCGAAGTAGCGACAAATGCAGGCAGGGCTTTCTTTTTTCTGCCGGCGGCGGCGGCATGCATGTATTTCGGCAGCTCAGTGTATGCGCAGTCCTTCACCAATGTAGCCGGAGAACACGGCATTTCCGCAATTCCCGGCAGTTTCAACTTCGGAAGCGGACTGAGTTTTTACGATTTTGACAAAGACGGATACGACGACCTGAGCTTTACCATGACAAATGACAGCCTACGCTTCTACCGAAGCACGGGTACGGGCTTTGAAATGCTCTCGTCATTTGCTTACGGTGCAGGTGAAACGAAGTCTGTACTCTGGGCCGATTACGACAATGACGGAGATGCCGACCTTTTCATCACGGTCAATGAAGGGCGCCATATGCTCCTGCAAAACGACGGGAACTTCAATTTCACCGATGTCTCTCTCGAGGCCGGACTGGTGGCGGAAAATGAACGCTTCTACGGGGCATCCTTCGGCGACTATGACTGCGACGGCTACCTCGACATATACGTATGCGTGTACGCCTTCACGCCCGGCCCGCTGCCCGCGCTTACCACCAACAGGCTTTACCGCAACAACGGCGACGGCACCTTTACCGACGTGACGGATGATGCGGGTGTGGGCGACGGGATCAGGCTTTCATTCCAAAGTGTTTGGATGGATTACGACAACGACGGCTGGCCCGATCTCTTCGTGATCAACGATCGTTTTTATGCCAATTCCCTGTACAAAAACAACGGAGACGGCACCTTCACCGATGTCTCGGAAGCAGCGGGGATCAAATTTGCCGGCCAAGATCCGATGACCGCCACGGTAGGCGATTTTAACAACAACGGCTACCTCGACATCTACATGACCAATACCGGCGTGCCGGGAAAGCTGCCGAAACTTCTGGTCAATAACGGCGACGGCACCTTTACGGAATCCGCCGAGGAATACGGAGTGACTTTCAACCACTGGTCTTGGGGCGCCGTATGGGCGGATTTTGATAATGACGGGTACCAAGACCTTTACGCAACCACCGCAAATCCCGGTCCGCTCACAGCGCCGGTAGCTAATCAGGTCTTCGTGAACAATTACGGGAGCTTTTTCACTTCGGGCAGTTCCCTTTTTCAGGGAAACCACATCGCGCTCAGCCATGCCGTGGCAAAGGGCGACTTCAAAGGGAACGGACGCTGCGATTTGGCTGTGCTCAATGAAGATTCCTCGGACGTTTTTCTCTGGGAAAATGAATACGCCGTAAATAATTTTATCAAAATCACCCCGCAGGGAACGGCCTCAAACAAAGACGCTATAGGAACCAAGATTGAGGTTTTCACGGGAGAGACCGTGCAGATGCATTATACCATGTGCGGGGAGAATTATCTCTCGCAAAACTCTCAGCACCATATTTTCGGTTTGGGCCCTTCGGAGATGATAGACTCTGTTGCGGTGACTTACCTGAGCGGACATCGGGATACTTATATCCAACCGGCAATCAATACACACCACTACTTCACCGAAGGTGATACTTATGCTACGGGGCTGTCCCTGAGCGGCCACTACGCAATTTGTGAAGGCGACAGCCTAACCGCCCAGGCCGGGAATCATTTTCAGTATGCATGGTCTACAGGCGATACAATACCGCAAATCACCGTAAACTCTCCCGGCACCTACACGCTTACGGCAACCAATGTGCATGGTGTTCAGTCCGTTGACTCCTTCTCCGTCTCCGTTCATCCCCTGCCCGAAATTCTGCAGTCTGTCCAAAACGCCACCTGCGCCGGCAGCGAGGACGGCTCGGCAGAACTGATCAACCTATCAGGTCCTGCTCCGCAAACCGTGGTATGGAGCCACGGCGCATTCGGCCCTTCACTTTCCGGACTCGCTGCGGGCTCCTTTGCTTACATCTACACGGATGTAAACGGCTGCACGGCGGAAGGCACGGTAAATGTCGGGGCGCCGCCTCCGCTCGCGGCTGAGGTATTTGTATCCCCGAATTCCGAAGGTGGCGGTACCGTTTTGCTACTGGTGAGCGGCGGCGTGGCGCCTTATGAAGTTACCGCATCCGGTGCAGATGTGCAGGGATTCGCCTTTGAGGTTTCCGCCCCGGGGAGTTACACGGTTTTGATCACCGATGCGAACGGATGTACAAAAGAAGTGACTGCGGAAGTGCAGACTCTTTCATACCGCACGAGAGCAATAGAGGCCGGTTTTCGACTTTTTCCGAATCCCGCCACAGACCATGTTCGATTCATGTTCGATCTCCCCCTCGAGGGTGCCGTACTCACCATGACGGATATTCTGGGGAAAACCATTGTCCGTGAAAGGCTGAACGGACTTGAACACCGATTAAATCTGGGTGGTATCCCAAAAGGCACGTATATGCTGTCTTTAGAAAATAAGGGGCGCATTCAGGCAAGTAAACTCATTGTCGAATGAAATGTAAAACTGCCGAAGCCATCGATCGCGCGTCCGGAAAAGATGCGATCAGCTGACGAAGCTTGACCGAAGACCGACGGCCCGAGTGTGAACAGGTATTCACCGCCTGACTGTCCGCAACCCTGCTACCCTGACGCCCCGAAAATGCCCTTCACGGGGGAAGAATTCCACGCAGTGATTCCCTGCTTCTTTCGGGGAGCGCCTGCAATACCGTATCTTTGCTGAAGCCCTTTCAAATTTACTCGGATGAAATTTCCCTGTTTCGCTGCAGCTGTGCTTTTTTTGGCCTCCTGCGCACCTGATAAAAGCACCCCTGAAAACATTCTCATGACAAACCCCCTGACCGCCGACTTCGAGGCCCCCTTTGCCGTTCCCCCTTTCGGGAAAATCAAAACCGAGCACTTCCTGCCCGCCGTGAAAGCTTCGATCACCGAAAAGGAAGCGCAGATCGACGAAATTGTCACAGAAGCAGATGCCCCCTCTTTCGCCAATACGGTTTTGGCTTTGGAGGAATCCGGCCGTAATTTGGAAAGAGCGAGCGGTATCTTTTCAAACCTGAACAGCGCACATACCAACGACGAAATGCAAAAATTGGCGCGCGAGATATCGCCGATGCTCTCGGCCCATCGCGACAATGTGCTGCTCAATGATATGCTATTTGAACGACTCAAGGCCGTTTATGACCGGCGCGATAAACTCGGTCTCAACGATGAGGAGAAAGCCCTTCTCGAAGACAAATACAAAACCTTCACACGAAGCGGCGCCCTTCTGAACAGTGAAGACAAAGCACGTCTCCGCGAAATCAATGCCCGCCTTTCCCTGCTCACCACAGATTTCGGTCAAAATGTGCTGGCCGAAACGAATAATTTCCGGCTTTTTATCGAAGATGAAGGGAACCTCAAAGGCTTATCGACCGCTTACAAGAAAGCCGCGGCGGAAAAGGCGGCGGATAAAGGTCGGGAAGGTACATTTCTCATCACCCTCGACAATCCTTCGGTGATGCCCTTCCTGCAATCTGCGGACAACCGCGCCCTGAGAAAAAAGGTCTGGGAGGCCTATGTGAACCGCGGAAACAACGGCAATGCTGAGGACAACAACGAAATCATCGCCGAAATTACCCAACTGCGGGCCGAGCGCGCCGCCTTGCTCGGATATGCCGATCACGCCGCCTACGTTCTGGAAGAGAGTATGGCAGGCAGCACCTCACGTGTAGATGAACTCACGGAGCAAATATGGGCGCCCGCATTGCGCTCAGCGAAGGCCGAAGCGAAACAGTTTTCCGAAATGATCGAAGCTTCGGGCGATACCTTCGCGCTCATGCCGTGGGATTGGCGTTATTGCGAATCCAAACTGCGACGCGAGAAGTATTCACTGGATTCTGAAGCAGTTCGAGCTTATTTCAGTGCCGAAAATGTAGGTCAAGGCATTTTCGAAGTATGCCGCAGGCTCTACGGAATTACTTTTGAGGAAATCCGGGACGTGCCCGTGTACCACGAAGATGTAACCGCTTATGAGGTAAAAGAAGCCGACGGAGCGCATATCGGTGTACTTTTTGTCGATCTGTACGCACGGCCGTCCAAGCGCGGCGGTGCCTGGATGACCTCCTACCGCAAGCAGGAAAAAGTTGATGAAAATCGCATCGCACCCCTGATTTCTATCGTGTGCAACTTCACACCGCCGAGCGGAGATGAGCCTTCCCTCCTTACTTTTGATGAAGTAACCACCTACTTCCACGAGTTCGGTCACGCCCTGCACGGTCTGCTGAGCGACGTAAGGTTTCGCAGCATGTCAGGCACTTCAGTGTACCGTGATTTTGTAGAACTCCCGTCGCAGGTGCTCGAAAATTGGGCTACGGCTCCCGAAGTGCTGAAAATATACGCCAAACACTACCGCACGGGAGAATCCATACCCGATGCACTGATCGAAAAGCTGGAGGCGAGCAGCACCTTCGGTGAAGGTTTTGCCACTACGGAATACATGGCATCCGTCATTCTCGATATGGCCTACCACACGAGAACTTCCGGCATCGACCTGAAGGCGGTCGACTTTGAAAAGGATGTAATGCGAGAAGCGGGTCTTCCCGAAAGCATCGTGCCCCGTCACCGAAGCACCTACTTCAACCACATCTTTGCGGGCGGATACTCCTCCAATTACTACAGCTACATCTGGTCTGCGGTGCTGGACGCCGATGCTTTCCGTGCATTTACGGAAACGGGCGACCTCTTCGATGCGGAAACTGCCCGCAGGTTTCGCAAGTACATTTTATCGAAAGGCGGAACAGAAGACCCCATGAAGCTCTACGTGAAATTCAGGGGTACGGAACCGGACATTGCCCCTTTGCTGGAAAGAAGAGGGCTTGCAGAATCCTCATCTTACGCGCAATAGTCCTCAGCGCTCACTCCGTGTCTTTATAGCTTTCCATGGTGTCATTAATGAAAGCCACGATGGTACCGAAAGCGAGCAGGCCCGTAAAAATCATCGTGGTTGCCGCGAGCTTGCCGTGATCGGTCACGGGATAATAATCCCCGTAGCCTACCGTAGTCACGGATATAAAAGTCCACCAGAGGGCGTCTTCCGCCGTCTGAATATTACCGACCTCTCGCTCGAAATACAAAGTGGCAATCGAGGAAAGAACCACCGTGAAGCAAATAAAGAGGACGATCAATCCGTACAGTGATGATTTTTTATTGCTCCTGATGAAAAGAATCAGCACATGAACGGATTTAAAAACCCGAATTACCCGAAAAACACGGAAAAATCTGGCAAACCTGAATGCACCTACCATGGGTATCGAAGAGAGTAAATCCAACCAGCCGTAGGTGAAGAAGTACTTTACGCGGTTATCAGCCTCCCGGAGTTGACGAAAGAAATCATAGAGAAAAACGGCGCAGAGTCCGAAATCGTAATAGTTGATCAAACGGTACACCTCCGAATCCTTCGGCATAAAAAAAGAAGAACTCAACAAAATAATGCTGAAGACTGAAAGAGCGGCTACAATCAGTTTATAAATACTCAAAACAAAGGTTTTTCTGACAGCGAAATTAACAAACTCTGCAAACGACTTAAGTTCGGGGCGAAATCCGTTTTTCCGGAAAACGGAATGACACACCTTGCCTTTTGTCAATGCCCCGATTTGGGGCTTCGGATAAAGGGGTTGTCCCCCGAGTACTTCTGCCAATTTCCCCGCAGTGTGTCTTCTCTCATGGCCTGCCTGAGCAATTTCAAAAAGCTGTTGCGACGCATTTCCTCGGCACCCATGGCGGCAAGATGGGTTGTGGGCAGTTGGCAATCCACGAAATGGAACCCCAGTCTTTCCAAGCGTCGACACATCTGTATGAGCGCATATTTGGAGGCATTCGGCACTTCGGAGAACATGCTTTCACCGAAGAAGGCGGCACCGATGCTGACGCCGTAGAGCCCGCCGACGAGCACTCCGTCGATGCGCACTTCGGCACTGTGAGCCATTCCCAGGCGGTGTAACCTGCCGTAAGCCGCACGCATTTCGTCGGTGATCCACGTGCCCTGCTCCCCTTTTCGGGAAATTTGTGCACAGCGCTCGGTCACTGCGTCGAAGTCCCTGTCAAAGCTGAATTCCCAAGCCGGATTGCGCAGAACGGAACGCATACTTTTGGCGATATAGACTTCTCCCGGAAACAAAATACTCCGCGGATCGGGGCTCCACCACAAGATGGGGTCGCCTTCCGAAAACCAAGGGAATATTCCGTTTTCATAAGCCGACAGCAGCCAATCTTCCGTCAATGCCCCGCCCACGGCCAGCAGGCCGTCATCGCGTGCAAATTCGGGATCGGGAAAATCAGGTTCTCGTGTAATGAGCCTAAAGAGGGGCATCAGTCCGAAGTTCAAATACGGATGCGAAAAAAAACCCCTTGCGGGGCGGAAAATTTATAGCGGGTACGGATAATATCAAAAAATAAGCAAAACACCGCCGGAAGGTCAGAGAGGCGTGCGACCGCTCCGCAGATGCTTGCTCGGTCAAAGATAATACCTTTGTTGAACCTGCCCAAAAAAATCATTTCTCCATGTCGTCGGAGGAGCCGGGAAACAAGTAATTGTCAAAAAACTCACGGATGCAACCGCGCCCCCCTGCGGAGCGCAAGACCACATTTGCCGCTCTTTTGGCTTCTGCCGCAGCATCTGCGGGTGCTGCGGTCAATCCGCATTTTTTTAAGAGTTCCGTATCATTCACGTCATCGCCGATGTAGGAAACGTTTTCGAAGCCCAGTCCTGTCTCGTACAGCCACGATTCCAGCACCTCGATCTTCGGTTTTTTACCTACATATACCCGCTTTATGCCCAGTATTTCGGCCCTGAGTTCTACGGCCTCACTCCGCGATGCAGCGCTGATAATGCCCACCTCAAGCCCTGACTTTACGGCGCGGGTTATCGCCATTCCGTCCTTCACATTGAATTTTTTGATTTCCTCTCCGGAGGAGGTGTAGTACATTCCTCCGTCGGTAAATACGCCGTCCACATCGAGCACTGCAAGCTTGATGTCCGTTTCGCTGAGAAGTCTGTCGCGCACCTCATAGTCGAGGGTATTCAGGAGCTCAAAGGGCTGATTAAGTTCCGATACGATCTCCCAGAGGCTGTCGGGATCGGTGCTTAAAAAAACTTCGGCAGAGAGGGGAAGCGCCCCCCTCTGCCGAAGCAGATAGTTGATATTCTTAAAAAGCAGCACCGCTTTAGTCTTCGAGGATTTCGAGGAGCTCGATCTTGAAGATCAGCGTTTCGTTCGGACCGATTTTGGGCGGCGAACCGCGCTCGCCGTAGGCCAGGTTTGAAGGAATGATCACCTCTACGGTTGTTCCCGTTTCCATCAATTGGAGCATTTCGGTCCAGCCGGGGATTACCCTGTTCAGGGGAAATTCCGCCGGGTCGCCGCGCTCGTAGCTGCTGTCGAACACCGTACCGTCTGTGGTGGTGCCTTCGTAGTTCACCCGCACCTTAGAAGTGGCTTCGGGCTTGTCGCCGCTGCCTTGCTCCAGCACCTTGTAGACGAGTCCGCTTTCCGTTTTGGTATAGTCGGGGTCTTTGGCCTTCTCGTCGAGGTATTCACGCGATTTTTCAGACTTCTTCGCTTGTTGCTTCATCATGAAAGACTGCACGTATTGGTTGCCCTCTTCCATGCTCATCTTGGTTTGGTCTTCGCCTTTCATGGCGTCCATGAAGCCTTGGAGAAGCTGATCGGGATCCACGTCGTCGATGTCTGCGGACCGCACGTTTTGTCCAAACATCATTCCGAAGATATAGGATACCGAATCCATTTCGGTGGTCATTTCACCCGCGCTTTTGTTTTTGCCCTTTCTGTCGCTTTTCTGGGCGCAGGCAGCGGATCCGATTAATACGAGAAGCCCCGCAAAAAAAGCAATCTTTTTCATCTTGATTTTCATGTGTTTATTTTGATTTTCGGGTAAATACCCATTCGTCCTTATTGATGTCGGAGAGCCGCTCATTAAAGGCGTATCCCTCGCGGTCAAAGTTTTTCAGCCCCTCCGGTGAATGCACCTCATTTTCCAGCACAAAGGCGGCCATAAGCCCGCGGGCTTTTTTCGCAAAGAAGCTGATCATCTGAAAGCGGCCGCCCCGCTCCTCTTTGAATTTCGGGGCGATTACTTTTGTGCCCGTCTTTTTGAAATCTGCGGCCTTGGCGTACTCCACAGAGGCCAGGTTGAGAATAATGTTCGTATCGAAGGCTTTGAGGTCTTGCGTCAGCCGTGCCGTCACCTCCTTTTTCCAAAAGGCGTACAGGCTTTTCGTTTTTGGCGTGATTTCCCAAGAAGTACCCATTTCCAATCGGTAGGGCAGCATCAGGTCCAGAGGCCGAAGTACCCCGTAAAGTCCGGAGAGGATGCGCAACCTTTCTTGCGCGCGCTCCAGTACCTTGTCCGTAAAGTTTTCCGCCGCCAAGCCCTGATAGACGTCACCCTTGAAAGCCAAAACTGCCTGGCGGCCGTCTTCATTAATTCGGGACAGGTCCCATCGGGCATAGCGGTCTGCATTGAGCTGCGCCAGGTCTTCACTGATGTCCATCATTTTGCGCAGCTTTCCCGGCGAAATGCGGGCGAGTTTCTTCGCGAGATACCCCGCCTTATCGGGAAATAGCAAATCGGATTGAAGCGCGGTTTTTACCGGCGTCTCGTAATCGAGGGTTTTGGCTGGGCTGAGGAGGACAATCATTGCAGGTGTGGCCGCTTCTTAAAAAACAGCGACAAAGTTAATAAGGCGGGGCGGCGTACCAACAAAAAGCGGGAATTATTCTACCTTCGGCGAAAATCAAAAAATACGCGTGTGAAGTTTTCGGAATTAGGTTTGGACGAGCGGTTGCTGCAGGGATTGGACGCCATGGGCTTTGAAAATGCGACGCCGGTCCAAGAACAGGCCATGCCCAAAATATTGGCGGGTAAAGACTTGATTGCCTGCGCACAGACGGGAACAGGAAAAACGGCAGCCTTCCTCCTTCCTGTTATCCACGAACTGATGCAGCGCCCCACAGAAGACGCCACTGTGCGCGCACTGGTCATCGTACCCACGCGCGAGCTGGCACTGCAAATTGATCAGGCACTCGAAGGCCTCTCCTATTTCACCGATATCAGCTCCTACGCCCTCTACGGCGGCGGAGACGGCAGCAATTTCGATCAACAAAAAAAGGCCCTCACCATGGGCGCGGACTTTATCATCGCGACGCCGGGCAAGCTGATTTCCCACCTGAACATGGGCTATGTAAAAACCGACGGGCTGACCCATCTCATCCTCGACGAGGCGGATCGCATGCTCGATATGGGATTTTTCGAAGACATCATGCGCATCGTTTCCTTCCTTCCGGAAAAACGGCAAACCCTGATGTTTTCCGCCACCATGCCGCCGAAGATCAGGCAGCTTACCGAAAAGCTTTTGAATACCCCGGAGGAAATCAGTCTGAGCATATCAAAACCGGCGGCCGGTGTAATGCAGGTGGCCTACCTCGTGCAGGACAAAGACAAACCAGCCCTCATTAAGCGCCTCCTCGACAAGGATGACCTGAACGGCGCCATCATATTCTCGCGCACCAAGCGCAATGTGAAGGAGATCACCAAAATCCTGAAGAAACAGACCAAAGTAGTGGTGGAGGAAATGCACTCCGACCTGGAGCAAGACGAACGGGAAGAAGTGATGCGCAGGTTCAGAAACAAGCATGTGCAGGTGCTGGTGGCCACCGACATTCTGGCCCGAGGGATCGACATCAAAGAGCTTCAGCTCGTGGTGAATTTCGACGTGCCCGATGAGGCGGAAGACTATGTGCACCGCGTGGGCCGAACGGCCCGGGCAGATCAAAGCGGTGTGGCCATCACCTTCGTATCGCCCGATGAGCAGAGAAAATTCGGCAGCATTGAGCGGCTGATAGAAACCGATGTGAAAAAATTGAGTCCTCCGCCCGAAGTAGGAGAAGGATTTACCTACGATCCCAACGCCCGGGGCAGAAGCGGAGGCGGAAGGGGCGGATACGGCAAAGGTCGCGGACGAAGCGGCGGAGGCGGAGGCCGTCAGGGCGGACGAAGCGGCGGGCACGGCGGAAAGCGCAAAGGCGGCGGAGGAAAGCAGGGCAGGAATTAATTCTGTCCTTTCCGCGGCGGCTGACACCGAACATTTCGCAATGTAAACACCGAATGAATACCCCGACTTGATGCATCCGCGCAGCAGTTCGGAACAGAAGCAGTATTCAGAAGGTCTCGCACACAAACAGGTGTTTCAATGCACTGTGAACAGGGATTTATTTTTGGTGAATTATTGAGGTGACATGCTTCGGAAAGAATGTTTCTGAGTAAGTTTCGGCGCTGCGAAATCGACCGTGCTTTCATCCAAATCGGTTACGACGCTGCCGGCATTTTAACATCAAATTTCGAACTGCACCTATTCTGCGAACCATGCGCCTTACAGCCTTTACATTTTTCCTTCTGATTGCAGGCATCTTGTGCCTCCGGACCCTGTCTGCCTGGGACGGTCAGATTTCACGGATTGAAAAAGGCAAAGAAGACTTGAGGGTGCAGGAGGAAAAATACAGTCAGCAAAACAATCTGAATGAACATGATACATTCAATCATCAATGGATCATTCGCACCCTGCCCCATTATGAACGGCATTTGAATCAGTCCGTTCAGATCCGAAACACCATGCGTTGGCTTGGCTTCGGTTTCCTCGGCTCAGCAGTGATTATTCTCATTGTATCGCTAAAGAAAATGAAGCGGGCCGCCCTGCGCCTCACGGATCGGGAACCCGAAAAGTCACTGTCTCGCGGTGTCTCTTTGGGCTTGACCCTGGCGGGACTGTTGTTTTTCCTGGGGGCCTTAGTTTTGGTGACTTGGCCCGTGGGAATTTACAATCCGCTTTACCTCTCCGACGACTTTCAGTACGCAGTATTGAAGCGCTTATTCTTGATTTGTCTTTTGCTGTGGGGGCTCAACCGCATTTATCAAAGCCGTTTACGCGAAGTGTCTGAAGCAGATCCGGGGATGGGCTGTTTGCAAGGTTTCTTGCTCCTGCTGTACATCTTCGGTTTTTTGGTCATGCTCATCAGCACACGTGAATTCCATCTTGTTCCGAGATTTGATCAATAACCTTTTCAGCATTGACGCAATTCGAACAGATTCCCTTGAATACCGGTTCATTTCATGAGTCCGACATCGAGGAAATCGGGTCAGAACATACAGCAGTTCCGGAGCGTTTTACTTTCAAATAATTCACGCATGATCGAGAAATCAGAAGACGAATGGAAGCGGGAGCTTTCAGCTGAAGAATACCGCGTACTTCGGCAAAAAGGGACCGAACGAGCCTTTACGGGTGAATACAATATGCACTTCGAGCAGGGCATTTATAAGTGCAGGGCCTGCGGCAATCACCTCTTCACCTCCGACAGCAAGTTTGATTCGGGCTGCGGATGGCCCAGTTTCGACGCACAGGTATCGCCGGAGGCAGTGGTCACGTACAGGGATAAGAGCCACGGAATGATCAGAACTGAGATTTGCTGCGGGAATTGCGGAAGCCATTTGGGCCATGTTTTCGACGACGGACCGACAGAATCGGGCTTGCGCTACTGCGTGAACTCCGTTTCGCTCAAATTTGACGAAAGTCAAAACACAGACGAAAGTCAAAACACATAGGGAATCAGCATTTTCACGCGCTTTCGGTAGTCCCGATAGGCATCTCCGAAACGCGCGATAAGCCGGCGCTCCTCGTGAAGCGAGCCCAGTACGATATAAACTGCCGTAATCACGGCAAAAGTTGCGTTCTTCTCGCTCGGTGCAAGAAGTACCAAGAATGCCGTGAGCAGAAGAACGCCGAAGTATAGCGGGTGCCGCACGTAGGCATTTAGTCCGGAGGTGATGAGCGTATCCGTATTTCGGTCTTCGATGAGAAAGAAAGATGCCCCGTATTGCCTGACGGAAAGAAACAGGACCGCAACTCCCGCCATTCCGCATATCCACGCCGCAAGGCGGACACCCCATACCGGCTCGAATAGCATCTCGGAAGGCAATCGGATGTGAAGCCAAGCCAAGAGGATGAAATTGGCCGCTGCAATCACGCTGTACCAAGCCCTGTAGTGCGGATACATATGCGGAAGTGCACGGCGAAAAAAGCGCTTTACCGCACCCGCTGCCAATACACTGTGCAATACATAATACAAGGCCCAGAAAATACCTATATATACCGCGTTCATACTGCAAAATAAGGAAAAGGACGGGAGGCTTTCCCTGTTTCGAAGAATTTCAGAACTTTGGTCTATGAAAAAGAAAATTATCCTTGCCGCTCTGGTCATGTCGATAACAGCTATGACCCGTCCGGGTTTTGCTCAGGAACTTGACCCTAATCTGCTTCAACTCATCGATTGGATGACCGGCGAATTCGACTCTTCCGAACAAGCGGACCAAGATGCAGAATATGAAAATGTAACGCTGAAAATGACACGTGTATGGGAAGACAAACCCAACGGGGCATGGATCTACACGGAGCAAGCCGAGGCATCAAAACCCGATGAACCCTTCCTTCAACGGATGTATTTTCTCAGCAATATCACGGATGATGAGTACAGTGCCGACGCATACGAATTTCCGAAACCCGAAGATGTCGTCGGGGCTTGGGAAAATCCCGCGAAACTGGGCGATCTCACCCTCTTTGACCTCAATCACCTTTCCGGATGCACGGTCGTGATTTTCTACGACGGATTCCAATACGGCGGTCAGTCGCGAACGGGTGCATGTAAAAGCGGGCGGGAAGATACGGAGTACACCACCACTGAGCTTACGGTACTCAGCTCTGAACTAAAACGTTGGGATCGGGGTTTTGATGCAGACGGCAACCGTGTATGGGGTCCCGGAGCGGGGCCGTATATCTTTAAGAAAAAGTGAGTATACAGAATATTTGTTAATACCTCACGGGGCAGCCAACAAGCTCGCAGAATATTCGTTTATTGCTGTAAAGAATTAAGTTATGGCAACACGGAGAAGAAGAAAGAAGGACGAGATGAAGGAGCTTAAGCCCAAAATCAAAGTCCGACTTGACAATAAAACCATCATTACGATCAGGGATATGACCAAACTGGAGTTTTGGAAAGAGAAATTCCCCAACGCAGTAGTGATCTCACAATAAAAAAAACCGGCCGGAAGCCGGTTTTTTTTATGAGACACTCCTCAGGTTCAGGTCATCTGATGTTCACGGTTCCCCGCCTGTCAGCACAGCTTCCAGCGCATCGATGTGCTTTTGCCGATACTTACCCTGCGCGGACCACACCACTTTGCCCGCTTCGTCAATGAGGAAAAAATAAGGCTGTTTTTTATCGTTCATCCCCAAGTCGTCCAAAGGATCAGAGCTTCCTGAAAATACCAAAAGGTGATCCCTGACAAGCGGCTCGTTGTTTTCTTTCAACTTTTTGACCACTTTGCCTTTGGCAGCCTTTGACGCTCCGGTGAAGACGGGAATAAAAAAGACATCTACATCGAACATGGCATCCATCATGCCCGTTTTGGCCACAAACTTATTGTAGACCGGTTTTTGCCAGGATCGCAGATCATCTTCTGCCTTTTTTGATCGTGCCAGCCCCACAAGTGCATACTCCTTTTGAAAGACCTCGGGCAAATTGACTTCATTTCCTTCAAGATCTTCCGTCTCCATGAGCGGGAAAACCGCTCCCGCAGGAGTTTGCGCAGAGATGCGGAACACAGAGAGAATAAGCGCGATAAAAAGGAATGCTTTGTGCATGACTCACAGATTAAGACAGAATAAAAAAAGCGCCGAGGCTGTGCTCGGCGCTGAGAAATCAATACTTGGCAAACTATTCGCGCCGCACGGACTTGATCATTACATTCTCTTCGGGCCAATCACGCATTTGCTGAAAAGTACCCGTTTTAACCTTCTTGATTTCGTTCACGGTCTCCATGCCCGAAATTACCTTACCGAATACGGCGTATCCGGGATTTGAAGGGGTGTAGTTCAAAAATTCGTTGTCATTAACGTTGATAAAAAACTGCGCGGTAGCACTGTTGGGTGCTTGGGTGCGGGCCATAGCCACAGTTCCCGTCTCGTTTTTCAATCCTGTTTTGCTCTCGAGCATGATCGGATCCTTCGTGGGTTTTTGCTTCCCTTCATCGGTGAAGCCGCCACCTTGAATCATAAAGCCGTCAATGACACGATGAAATATCGTCCCGTCGTAAAATCCGTCATCCACGTAGGATAGGAAATTATTGACAGTAACGGGGGCTTTTGCAGAGTCAAGTTCGAGCACGATTTCTCCCATGTCAGTTTCCATCTTCACATATACAAAGTGCTCGGCAGGTTTTTCTTCAGTCATTTCTTGTTTGTTTTTATCTTCCTCGGTATCGTTCACGGTTACTTGGCTTCGGTCCTGATCGCCGCCTGTACACGCCAGTAGCAAAAAGGCCGCAAAAGGTAGGATGGGTTTGGTCATATCAACTTATTTTGGGGATCAAAGGTATTCATTTGCCACATTTGCCAGCTCAGATCTTTCACCTTTTTCAAGGGAAATATGGGCGGCAATGGGGTGGTCTTTCACCCGGTCAATCAGGTAAGAAAGTCCGTTGCTGCGGCTGTCAAGATACGGAGTATCAATCTGATGAATATCTCCCGTCAGAACAATTTTCGTATCGTCGCCCGCCCTGGAAATGATCGTTTTCACTTCGTGGGGCGTGAGGTTTTGGGCCTCATCAATGATGAAAAAGATTTTGACCAAGCTGCGGCCGCGGATATAGGCCAAGGGAGAGATGGCAATTTTGTCCGTCTCCAGCATGGTTTCGATGCGCTTGTGGTTCTTATCGGTTACTTTGAACTGTCCTTTGATAAAGCCGAGGTTATCCCAAAGGGATTGCATGTAGGGGTCGAGCTTGCTCTTAATATCTCCGGGGAGGTAACCGATGTCCTTATTGCTTAAAGGAACTACCGGTCTGGACACAAAAATCTGCCGGTAATTGGTGCGTTGCTCAAGGGCTGCCGCCAGGGCGAGCAGTGTCTTCCCGGTACCGGCCATTCCCTGAACGGTCACCAGCTTGATGCTCGGATCGAGCAGGGCGTGCAGGGCGAAGTCTTGCTCCGTGTTCAGCCCGCGTATCCCGAAAGCCTCTTGCGGCCCCACCCTTTCCAGCAGGTTTTCCGTTTTGTTGTAGCGCGCGCATACCGTCTTTTTTCGGTGGGAAAGCGTGAAGTATCGGTTGGCGCGCAGCTCCTTTGCTCCGAGGAGCGCGGGATCTCCTATGCCGCTGTTGAAAAGGCTGTCGACCAGTTCTTCCTTTGCTCCCTTGAGTTTGCGGTGCCCTTCGTGAAGCATTTGAACGTCTTTGACCTTGCCCGTCTCATAATCTTCGGCCATGATATTTAATGCCTTTGCCTTGAGCCGGAGGCAAATATCTTTGGTAACCAGAATTACGCTTCTCCCCTTGTGCTGTTCGCGCAGTTGAAGAGCACAATTCAGGATTTTGTTGTCGTACTTGCTGTCTCCGAAAACGGTCTCGGAATTGAGCGAACCGTTTTGGTTGTGCAGAACAACTTTGAAATTGCCGGTGGTACGGCCGTTGAGCGGCACCCAGTCATTGATCAACTTCTCTTTGGAAACAGTGTCCACAAAACGGATAAACTCGCGGGCTTCAAAATTTACGGTCTCATTGCCTTTTTTGAAGTTGTCCAGCTCTTCCAAGACCTGGATGGGAATGGCAATGTCGTGCTCTTCAAAGTTTTTTAGTGCGTTGCTGTCATAGAGAATTACGGAAGTATCGAGAACAAAGATTTTTTTCGCTTTTCCGCTTGAGGTTCGCATCGTTTTTACTGCCATAGCGTAGATTCTAGTCACGCTAAATTTAGGGGGGATAAAAGCGGATGAGTAGCCCGGTGAATGAGTTTTTAAACATCGCCGGGTGAACAGCGTGTGTCCTAAAACAGTACGGCGGAGAAAAATCTTTCGATTTGACTCCGCCGTAAGTTTCAAATACCGTAGCATCCGAAACCTGTTGAATTACAGTTCACCGCTTTGTACTAACACCGCCGTAAAGCGGGTGCCACGCTCAAAATGCTCAAGCCGTCCCGCTCGCGTTATTCAACCGCCGAAGCGGATAAACGAACAGCTGTCATGGGAGCCTCGTCGTCCGTAGAAAACGAAGGCCAACAGCTGCCGCCGAGTGAAACGCCGCATCGGCAAATCCGTCACCGGAATATGCCCGAACCGCTTTGTAATTTCTGAGAACTTAATCTTTACAATACCGAACGGATCGGTATCCTTCGTCACTGAAGCGGTGCGCGACTCGGCTTGCCCCGCTTGCGCGGGTGCGGACCGTAGACCGCTGCAATCCTGTCTTGAGATCTTGTGCACCTCGTTCGGTGCGCGGATTATCTCTCATCCAACAAGTCAAATGTAGATCAAAATTTGCGATCTGCAAGGCATTTACTACGAAGGTTTCACACATCGTATTCACAGTCATTATCCACAATTGTTGATAACCTTGAATGTACCCGCGACGCGTCCGTTGCCTGTAGATCGGTAAGCAAAATACAGTCGGAGCGAAACGAAATGACTTTTGCGATCCGGCAGTACGCAGGCATGTCGATAAGGAGTACCGCTTGCATAAAAAAGTCGGCGTACCGAGTAAGCGGTGTTCGGGCGCTTTATGAATCGGAAACCGCCACCGGGGAAAACGGCCGTTCCGGTACCACACCTTATGACTGTAGGTGCGGAGATGGTTTTACATCCACCGCAATTCGGGCATTCACCCCCGTGCACCGATTCTCAGCGTGTAATTGAAAGATCAGGGCTCCGTTTGAGAAAGCTCAAGTATGCCGCGTCCCTTGCGCGTGAGGCGGTATCCGTTTTTATTTTCGATGTAACCGCTGACATACAACCGGGTGATTCGCTCGCCTATTCTGCCGTTTTGCGCCGCTGATTTTTGATCGGACTCAATGGACTTCATAAAGTGCTCTTCGAGCATCCGCAGCCGAATAAAGTCCTTTTTACCGTTTTTCGATTGGTGGGTCTTGATAATATCAAGAATGAGGTGGTCGTAACGGTCCATACGTGCTTTGGTTTTTGATTGGCAAATGGGCTCTCTCGGAATGCCCGACCGCGTTTAGATCACGCTTGCACAAACCGTTGTAAGAGCATACAGAACTTTCGAGAAAACTCTGAGGCCTTGAATATATACAAAACGAACGTAAAATCACCTGCCGACTGCGGAGTTTTTGTTCGACTACTCATTTATGAGTATCCCAAAATTGATGTGAAACATCAATACATTCCGAATTCGGGATTCTTCGGTACAATGCCGCTCAATTGGTTTTTGAATAACTCGAAATCAGCATCTATATCTCCCGTGGGCATGGTGGGTTCATTCAAGATGACACACTTTTTCACGTAGTCAAAGCCGACGGTGATTACGGGCACACCTGCCTGACGGGCGATATGATAGAACCCTGTTTTCCATTTGCTCACTTTTCCTCGTGTGCCTTCCGGAGTGACGGTGACGGCAAAGTCGTCGATGGCATTGAAGAACTCCGTCATTTGATCCACAAAACTCGTGTTCTTGCTTCGGTCCACGGGAAAGCCGCCCAACCGCTTCATGGTTCCCGCGATAGGCCACACGAAGAGCTCCTTCTTGGCCACATATTTGACATTGATGCCAAGTAATTTGCGCGCGGCTACGCCCACCATAAAATCCCAATTGCTCGTATGCGGGGCTACGACCAAAACGTACTTCTTCACATTATCAGGTACATTTCCGGAAATGGTCCATCCGTTTCGCTTGAACCAGCGCACGCAAATCCACACAAAGGCTTTGGCAAACATCAGCGCAAATATCGAACAAAAAGTATTTGCACCCTCAGGATGCAGAAGCTGTGCGATACAGCTGAGGGCAGAACCTTGATTGGCATCCTTATAGGTGAGGCAGCCGATATTTCCTAATTTTGGTGCCGTGAGGCCTATTCGCTTTCGACATTTTCTGTACCTCTGTGCGGTGCTCTCATCGCCGCTGATGATGTCCTGCGCGGATTCCGACCACAGTAAGGATGAAGATAGAAGTGCCCGCGCCCCCGAGCCTAAAACCGTAACCCGTGACGGCCACAAGGTGCCTCCGGCGGGCGCAGTGTACATTCCGGGAGGCACATACACCAGAGGAGCCTCGGTGCCCGGGGAATATGAGCGTGAATACCCCGCACACCAAGTACAGCTGGACGGATTCCACATGGATACGACAGAGGTCACCAACAGAGACTTTGCGTCATTTATATCAGCGACAGGCTATCTCACCGTCGCAGAACGGCCTGTAGACTGGGATGAGCTCAAAAGCGGGCTTCCTCCCGGTACTCCGAAACCCCATGATAGCCTGCTGGCCCCCGGAAGCCTGGTTTTCACTCCGACACCGGAAGCTTCGGCAGATCTCTCCGACCACGGCCGTTGGTGGAGCTGGCAAACCGGGGCATCTTGGCAGCACCCCGAAGGTCCGCATAGCGAAATTTCCGGAAAGGAAGACCATCCCGTAGTGCATGTAGCCTTTCAAGACGCGGAAGCGTACTGTCGGGCCAAAGGCGGCCGGCTGCCCACGGAAGCGGAATGGGAATACGCCGCTCGCGGGGGCCTCGAGGGAAAGCGTTTTCCCTGGGGAGATGCGGATCCGGTGAAGGACAGAACGGTACGTACCAATATCTGGCAAGGGCGATTTCCCGACCAAAATACGGAAGAAGACGGCTATGCCGCCACGGCCCCGGTCGGAAGCTTTGAGCCGAACGGTTACGGTCTTTACGACATGGCCGGAAACGTATGGGAATGGTGTTCGGATTACTACAGGCCCGATGCGTACCGCGGCCTCGGGAGCACAAAAACGTGTATCAACCCCAAAGGACCATCCTCGGGATTCGACCCGCGTGAACCCTATGCAGGTGCGAAGCGCGTGATCAAGGGAGGCTCTTTTCTATGCCACCACTCCTATTGCGAGAATTACAGGCCTTCAGCCAGAGAGGGCTCGGCAGAAGACTCGGGCATGCCGCATCTCGGCTTCCGATGTGTCTACACGCCATAAAGGGCAGCCTTTTGCCCGGCCTATTCCAAAACCATCTTGGCGGTGACGGTGCGCTCACTGTCCGAAAATTGCACGAAGTACACGCCCGCTTTCAGGGTGTTCAGTGAGAGGGTGCCCGTCTCCGCTCCGCCGGCACTGCGTTCAGAGTGAACGAGTTTTCCGGAAAGGTTATACACCCTGATGTGGCGCATTTCTCCCGTGGCCGGCCACCCGGAAAGGGTATAGTTCATTTCACCTCCCGCAGTCAATGCCGGGTTGGGAAAAAGCTTTACCGACAGCGCTTCCGAGGAGCGTTCCCTTGTCGAAAGCCCGCCTGTCCCGACGCGGACATTGTCGATACGCACATCCACATCAGGCGGAAAATTGAACCTGATGCGGTTGTTAAAGCGCTGCGTAGGTGCTTCGTATTCAAAGGTGGCGGAGTAGGTTTGCCAAACGTCGTCCAGGGGGATGATTTGGGTAAAAAGATTTTCAAAATCGGGATCACCGTTTCTTTGCACCACCAGCTGCACCCCCGAATCATCCGTTTCCGCTTTGGCGTCGAAAAGGACGGTGTAGGTGGTTCCGTTTTCCAAGACCACGTTTGCGTTGATCAGCGATACAAAATCGCCGGCCGATACCAAGGCGTACTTCTCCCCTTCCGTTTGCTGGCCGTCCTGCTGAATCGAAGCAGCACCGGAACCTTCCTGCGACAGCACAATCCAACCGTTAAAGTCCTGCTCAAAACCGCCGTACTTGATAATGTTGTTTCCTTCCGGGCCCTGAGCGTCAGTTGCGGGCCCCGTGAGGGCGATTAACTCTTGACGGAGCGCAGCTTTTTCTTCGGCGTAATCGGCATCACCCGCCAGATTGAACCACTCATGGGGATCTGCAGAATGGTCAAAAAGTTCCTCTTCACCGCTCGAATAGAGGGTATAGCGCATCGTTTCTGACCGCACCGAATGGTGCTGATGGCCGGCATTTACAGCTTCAAAGAGCGGTACTGTTTCATCGGAGGCTGTGCCGCAAAGGGCTACGGACGGACCCTCCCAGCTTGCCGCATCGGGATTTTCCAGAAGCGGACGCACGGAGAAACCGTCCGTGGTATGCGGCGGATTCGGAATCCCGGCCAGGTCTGTCAATGTCGGATAGAAGTCGATCTGAGACACGGGAATATCCACGGATGCATTTTCAGCCGCTGCGGGACCGGAAATCACAAAGGGCACCCGTGTCACCTCTTCGTAGAGGGTGGTTTTCTTGATGTAAGTTTTGTCGCCGAGGTGGTATCCGTGGTCAGAGGTGTAGATGATATATGTATTCTCAGCCATCCCCGCAGCGTCGAGGGCGTCGAGTACATCGCCCACCATATCGTCCAAAAAGCTGACTCCGGCGTAATATCCCTGCATGTGGCGCTTGAGCCACCACTGCTGGTCAGAGCTGTCGGCAGAGGCCGCAAGAAGATCGCGGTATCCGCGGTAATTGCCGTCGCTGTTCCAGCGGTTGTTGACCGACGCCACAGGCGCGTCGTCCAAATCGTTGTCGAGGATTGGCGGCAGCACGATTTCATCGATCGGGTGCAAGTCAAAATACTTCTTCGGCAGGTAAAAAGGCAGGTGAGGCTTCGAAAAGCCCAGCGAGAGGAACATGGGCTGGCTTCCGTCGTGCTGCGTAATTTTTTGTACGGCATAGTCCCGCATGATTTCATCTCTGAGGGGGTCTCGGTTCTCGTCACTTTCGTAAAAATAAGGTGAGCCGTCGCTCAATACCCAGCCCGTGAAGTTTCCGATCTGCGGAATGTCTGAAAGGGGCGCAATCCCGTCGACGGGTGCTGTAAATGAGGCGGGCATTGACGGGTGGATGGCCAATGCGGGCGCTCCCCCCTGCATGGATTCTCCGTCCCAGGCCCACGGGCCGTCGGAGGGCGGCTGGAAGTATTCCGTAAAAGAGCCCTGGTACGGACCCACTGCCCCGTGAAAGAGCTTACCCGTACCGTAGACCGCGTATCCCTGGTTTTTGAAATGTGAGAAAATGTCGGTGACCGAATTGAGCACCTCATTTTGGTACCAATGATTGGTTCCCATTGCATACCCGTAAAAACCGCTGTTGTGCGGATAGATCCCCGTGAGCATGGAGGCGCGCGAAGGGGCGCAAATGGTACCGTTGGCATGGGCATTTCGGAAGTTCACTCCCGCTTCGGTAATGCGCCCCAGATTGGGCGTTTCAACTTCCTGCCCTCCGAGGGCGTCACCGCTGTAGTTCAGGTCGTCCACATAGATCAGCACGAAGTTGGGCTGGTCTTGTGCATTTGCGGTATTCAGCAAACCCGCCAGGCCGAAAAGAAGCCAAAATTTTGTATTTCTCATCTCTGATTTTCTGAAAATAGTTTCCGGGCGTGCTGTTCAGGATAGCTGCCGCCTCCTGCAATTACGTCCCGCAATTCATTTACGAACGCGACCGCACACCGTTTCAAAGCTCACGCAATTAACGAAAACTTCTCTTACGGAGCAAACAGGCCCCGAACCTCGCCGCGGCTTTTTTCGTACTTTTGCATACGCTTTGAGATACGCTATAACAGACATTGAGACGACCGGCGGCAACGCCAAGACCGGAAAGATCACCGAAATTGCCGTTTATCTGCACAACGGCAGCAAGATCATCGACACTTACGAAACCCTTGTAAACCCGGGGATGAAGATTCCTCCCTTTGTCACCAAGCTCACGGGAATTTCGAATGAAATGGTGGCAGACGCGCCCGATTTCGAAACGGTTGCCGCCGAAATTGATGCATTCACGGCAGGGGCTGTATTTGTGGCGCACAACGTACATTTTGATTACGGTTTTATCCGGGAAGAATTCAGGCGGACCGGTCGCGATTTTAAGCGCCGAAAACTCTGCACCGTACAGCTCAGCCGCAGCGCTTTTCCGGGCTTGGCATCCTACAGTTTGGATAAGGTGACCCGCGAACTCGGCATTGTGCTGAACGGGCACCACCGTGCCTCCGCAGATGCACATGCAACCGCCCTTCTTTTTGAAAAAATTCTGGCCGCAGAAAGCGAAGAAGGCCTCTTCGATGCCCATGCCGGAATGCCCGACTTAGCGGGTATCGGTTCCACCTACATCGATCCGGACTTCATACGAAGCATTCCCGACGATCCGGGCATTGTCCGTTTCTACGATGCGGCTGATACCTTGATTTTTTCAAAGCGTTCGGCCAATATTCTCACCACCGTGTGCGAAAAACTCAAGCAGAACCAAAGCAAAAATTCCGAGGAATTCAGGGCTGCCGTGCACCGGATCGATTATACGCTCACAGGAAGTCAGCTCCTCGCTCAGCTTCTGGAGGCGGAGGACGTCATGGACCTCAACCCCCATTTTAACCACGGGAAGTTTTCACTCAAAGCCCATTACGCCGCGGTGATTCAGCACCACGAAAATATTCCGCACGCCGTGCTTACGCGTCGGCGAAGCAGTGAAGATGTCGTACTGGCCTTTTCGAATTTTTTTGAAGGCCTTGACCACCTGGAAAAGCTCGCAAAAGCTTACCGCACACCCTTACGCGAAATCAAAACGGGAAGGCGCCCTCTGACCGCGCTACCCCTCGAACACGAAGGCCTGCTCACAGAAGGTATCAGTGCTTTTCGGGGTAAAAACATCCTGACCGACGAGGGCCGAAATGCCGCAGAACGCACATTGATTTACATCGAGAACGGAGCGGTACTCGGGTACGGGTATGCGGATGCAAGCAGGGCACTGAGCAAAGACCCGAACGATGATATTGCAGTGAGGTTTAAACCTTTTGCCGAACTCGAATTGGCCGCACGAAAATTTGTGGAAAAAGGCCGCTACGAAGAGCTGATTCGGCTCTGAACCTGAGCTTCTTTTCAACCTGTACGCGCACTTCAGCGGAGAAGGATTGCTTCGTGAATACGCCGAATCTGCGGAATCAAAGCCGTCGCACCGTCGTTTCGGATGATGAAATCCGCTTTTTCCATTTTTTTCTCGTCGGGCAGCTGGGCTTTCATGCGTTTTTGTACATCAGCACGGTGGTCTCCGCGGGCTGCGGCGCGATCGGCACGCAAAGTTTCGGGAGCGGTTACCAACACCAGAGCACCGTATTTATCTGCCGCTCCTATCTCGATGATAATTGCCGCTTCCTTGACCACGTAAGGTTGCGCTGCATTTTGTCGCACCCATTCCTCAAAGGCCCGGTTCACCGCGGGATGAATGATACCGTTAAGGGCTTTCCGCTTTTCCGGATCGTCAAAAACCTGCTCGGCAATGTACGCCCTGTCGGGACCGGCTTCGGTGTAAGCTTCTTTTCCCAAGAGCGCTTGCACCCTGCGCACGGTTTCGGGGTCTGAAGCCAAAATGGCTTTGGCTTCAGCATCGGCGTAAAATACGGGAATGCCGAGCATTTCCCAATATTTGGCCACAGTAGATTTTCCGGAACCGATTCCGCCCGTGAGGCCGACCCGCAGGGGTCCGCTGTTATTTTTTTCCCGCGACGGATTGCTCATCGGCGGCGGCATCGGGTGAGATCGCTGATTTCTCGATACGGAGCTTGGCACCGCCGGCATCTACGAGAACGATGTTTTCCTGCACGTCAAGAATCTTTCCGTGTATACCGCCGATGGTTACTACCTTCATTCCTTTCTCCAGAGACTCTCGGAATTTTTTGGCCTCCTTCTGTTTTTTCGCCTGGGGGCGAATCATGAAGAAGTAAAAAACAGCGATGATTCCGATCCAAAAGATCGCGGTAAAAACGGGATTGCCTCCTTCTTGGAGCATTACACTGAGTTGCGTCATATTCTTAGTCAAATGATGTTCAAAAGGTTGTCAAATATAGTCTAAGGTCTTTCGGGAGCGATGACATTCGCCCGCAGTGCGAGCTCAACGCGGTTGGGCACGGCATTTACCGTCAGGGAAATCACAGATACCTGCTCACCCCATTTGCTTTGGCTGTCGTACTCTACCTCCACGGCACCGCCTTCACCGGGCATGATTTTTCCTTTGGGATATTTTTTGGCGACGGTGCATCCGCAGGAGGCGGATGCACTGCTTATTATCAGCGGCGCTTCCCCCGTATTTGTGAAATTGTAGGTGAATGATCGCACATCTCCCTGCAAGATTTTCCCGAGATGCACATCGGTGGTGTCGAAAGTGACCACGGGCATTTTCTTTTTCTTCTCACCCTCGGCGCTGTAGGGAAGGTCTACCATATCGGTACCTACAGACCGGTCTTCTTCGCCCCCTGCGCATCCGCCCGCAAGCAGGGCAGCCGCAACCATAAGCGTGCAGGCATATTTAAGAGATAAGCCCACGTCCCAATTTTTTGATGGTTCCTGTTTCCTGCATTTCAGCGAATACTTTATCAAGTACCCCGTTGATGAAATTGCTGCTTTTCGGGGTGCTGTAGTATTTTGCGATTTCGATGTACTCATTGAGGGTCACCTTGACGGGAATTTGGGGAAACTCCCGGGCCTCGGTCAGTGCCATCTTCATCAGAATAACGTCCATCACCGCGATGCGGTCCAGTTCCCAATTTTCCGCATGCTTTTTGATGAGGGCTTCATGCTCCTCGCCGTAGGTGATTGTTTTTCTGAAAAGGCTTTTGACAAAGGGCATTTCATCTTCAGGATCTTTCCACAGTGGGAGGAGCTCGTGGTGTTCGTCGCTGTTCTCGGTGAAGCTCTTCAGGGTCTTGAGCGTCATGGATGCCACGAGATCGAGATCATCCGTCCAATAAATGCTGCCTTCTTCAAAGAATTCGTGCAGGTCCGGAAAATTGATCAAGTGCCTTTTAAAAAGCCGTACAACCACTTCTTTGTCCGCCTCATAATTGTTCTCATCAGCGCTCATATACGCGCGGTACTCTTCGGTCTCTGTAAGCTTTTTGAAAAAGCCGCGAAGCAATTCACCTTTTCCCATCCAGCTCACCTTGTGTTTTTCAGACAAGGCGGCGAGGGCTTTGTTTTCAGCAAGCTGCGCGATCAATTTATTCTCCGCAAACCGCATATTGGGATTGAGGTCCTCCTCGGTGGGCAGGCGTTTTTTCTTGTTGTCTTCGATTTTCCGTTCGGCAACCTCTCTGATTTCCGTCATGATCAGCATGAGATAAATGTACATTTCGTACATCTTGCGGATATTGTGCATCAGTTCTTTCTCGGCATTGGCCAAAGTTTGCCCCGAGGACTGTCCGAATGCATAAAGTATTTGCAATATCTTGATGCGCAGATGGCGGCGGTTCAGCATGGTATTATTTCTGTTGCGGCGACAGAGGGCCTGAAAATAGCACAATCGTTTCAATGTCTCGCAAACGCTCCGACCCGAAAGAAAGGCTCCCGAAGCAACCTGTGCTGACCCCGTCAGACACGGGGAGGTGCAGCACTCTTTCTTCTGCAGTGTAGCGGGAAAACATTGGCGCGAAGATGGTGTTTTTATCGCAATAAATAAGCGTAAGTTTGCACGTCTTTTCGCCAAAATCCTTTAAAGGAGGCTGCGCCGTGCGCGGGCCAAAGGCAAAAAGCGGGCAGTTCTAAGATGAAATCACTCGGGCAACTCAATAAATATTTGGTTCATTACAAATGGCACCTCATCCTCGGAACCGTATTTATTGTCATATCGAATGTATTTGCGATTTATGCACCGCGACTGATTCGCGAAGCTTTTAACCTGATTCAGGAAGGCATTGAGGCTTACGGAAGCGGAGATGCAGACGGTTTTGCGTTCAACCTCCCGCCGTCACTGGCCCTGATTTTTGAAATGCTCGGGACAGATACGGAGCGCTTCGAAAACTTGGGTTCGGGCGAGGCCCTCGCAAAGGCCCTTTCCTCATTGTCGCTGCTTCTCGGAGGGCTATACCTTCTCGTTTCGCTGCTCAAGGGGCTGTTTTTATTTTTCACACGGCAGGCCATCATCATCATGTCGCGCCTGGTCGAGTTCGACCTGAAGAACGATATTTTCGATCACTACCAAAAATTGAGTCCGGCCTTCTACCGCAGGCAAAAAACGGGCGATCTGATGAACAGAATCAGCGAGGACGTAAGCAAGGTGCGTATGTATCTGGGGCCCGCGATCATGTACACCATCAATCTGGCCGTGCTTTCCGTCTTGGCGATCACTGCCATGGTGCGGGTCAATGCCGAGCTTACCCTGTACGTCTTACTCCCCCTCCCCGTCTTGTCTGTATCTATATACTACGTGAGCAAGATGATCAACCGGCGAAGTGAGCGCGTGCAGCGGCAACAGTCGCATCTCAGCGCCCTCGTCCAGGAATCCGTAGCCGGAATTCGCGTGCTCAAGGCTTTCAACAGAGAAGACGCCATGCGCGACAACTTCCACAAAGCGTGCAACGATTACAAGGTGAAATGCCTCGATAAAGTGAAGGTAGATGCACTCTTCATGCCGTCGATTATTTTGCTGATCGGACTGAGTACGATTCTGACCATATATGTAGGCGGACTAAAGGCCATAGCGGGAGAGATCAGCATCGGGAACATCGCCGAATTTGTGATCTACGTCAACATGCTCACCTGGCCCTTCGCCTCCGTAGGTTGGGTCACCTCTCTGGTACAGCAGGCGGCAGCATCCCAAGAACGGATCAACGAATTTCTGCATACAGCCCCCGAAATCGTCTCTCCCCATGACGAACCGGAGACCATAGCGGGGCAAATCGAATTCGACCGGGTATACTTCACCTACCCCGACAGCGGCATCGAAGCCTTACGCGGGATTTCCTTTTCGGTAAATAAGGGACAAACCTTGGCCATCATCGGTCGCACAGGTTCAGGAAAGAGTACCACCGCCGAATTGCTGTGCAGAAGCTTCGACGTCACTGCGGGGGAAATACGTATCGACGGAAAGCCCATCACATCGATCAACCTCAACGCCCTGCGCAGCCAAATCGGCTATGTGCCTCAAGATGTATTCCTTTTCAGCGAAACCATCGGAAACAATATTGCTTTCGGGCTCGACGACAAAGACCGCAGCGATGAAATCATCCGCAGCGCAGCACGAGACGCCTATGTGGAACACAACATTATCGATTTCCCGAAAGGGTTTGAAACCATGCTCGGCGAGCGGGGCATCAACCTCAGCGGCGGGCAGAAGCAGCGGATCAGCATCGCCCGCGCCATTGCCCGATCACCGCAGATACTCATTTTCGACGACTGCCTTTCAGCGGTGGACACCCAAACGGAGGAAATCATCCTCGGCAACCTGAAGCGTATTATGCAAGAGCGTACCACATTGCTCATCAGCCACAGGGTGTCTACGGTAAAGTCAGCTGACCTGATTTTAGTGATGGAAGACGGGATAATTACCGAGCGCGGAAACCACGACGCGCTCATCGCTGCCCGCGGCACTTATGCGGAACTGCATGAAATGCAGCTGCTCGAAGACAAAAAAAGTGCCGTAAGGTAGGGTCTGCACTTTAATTGTATATTTGCGCTACCTACTAGTTACTCACCTATTAACACCAACGGCATTATGACCGATCACCACGGAGACTCCGTAAGAGACGACATTTTCTCTAAAGCGGTAAGAGCGGGGAAGCGAACGTATTTTTTCGATGTGAAGTCCACCCGCGGCAATGATCTGTACCTCACCATCACCGAGAGCAAAAAGCGCTTTCACGACGACGGAAACCACAGCTTCGAAAAGCACAAAATTTTCCTTTACAAGGAAGATTTTGAGAAATTTTCGGACGGGCTGCTGGAGGCCATTGACAAGATCAAAGATATCCGCTCCGGCGACAATGCGTTCATAGATCCGGCCGAGGAGGAAGAAGAAGCCCCGAAACACGTAGACGGCAACCGTTTTTCCAAGACGGAAGTATACACCGACATCGACTTTGAGGACCTCGAAGATTAAGCCCGCTAAGCTCAGAATTTAATCAAGGCCTCTGCATGCGTTTTCATGAGGATATTGTATTCCTCATTCACGCATTTACCTTCACCGTTGAGGTGGAGGTGGATGCTTGAGTAGAGCGGCTTTTGGTGCAAAACTTCAGCCTTCAGGTAGTGCATGACGCCCGTGAGGTGATCGAGCCCGCGCAGGTTTCCCGCGCGGCCGGAAGCCACTCCCGCCAGGGCCGTTTTCTTTCCCGCCCATGTTTCCGGATGGACGATGTCGAGGAAAAATTTAAGTACTCCCGGGAAACTGCCGTTGTATTCCGGCACTACAAAGAGAAACTTCTCTGCCGGTCGGATTTGTTTGTTGAGAACTTGTTCAAAACTCGGCGGCGGGGTCCCGTAACGGCCCTCGGTAAAGAAATCTGCCGGCAGGGAAGAAAGCGCGTAAAGCTTATGGTCAGCTTTTTGAATATCAAATTGTTCGGCATAAGCCTCAGCCACACGGAGGGTATTGCTGTCTTGCCTGTCTGTACCGGCGATGATGGTGATCATAGGTTATCCTGTTAACAAAAATCTGTGCAAAATTACGCTCCTTCCCGGCGGGATTATCCCTGCAAAAAGGCGTAGCTTTAAACGATCAAAACCGCGAAAAAAGCATGAAGGTAACATACTACGGACATTCTTGTTTTCTCATTGAAGAAGCAGGTGCCAAAATTCTCTTTGACCCTTTTATTTCACCCAATGAACTTGCCTCCGGCAAGGTTTCCGCAGATCGCGTGGAGGCGGACTACATCCTCGTGACACACGGCCATGAAGACCACACTGCCGATCTGGTATCCATCGCCGAAAGAACGGGCGCCAAGGTGGTGGCAGCCTTCGAAATCACCACATGGCTGCAGGGAAAGGGAATAGAAAATGTGCATCCGATGAACTTGGGAGGAAGCGTGGAATTGCCTTTCGGCAAAGTAAAATATGTCGCTGCCGTTCACAGCTCCGTATTGCCGGACGGAACTTACGGGGGAAATCCCGGCGGATTCGTCATCAATTTTGGCGACCTTTGCATCTACAATGCCGGGGATACCGCACTCACTTTGGACATGCAGCTCATCGGCAGGGCATTTGATGTGGACCACGCCTTTCTTCCCGTCGGAGATAATTTCACAATGGGTGCAGACGATGCGGTAATCGCCGCGCAATATGTAAAGTGCAAAAGCGTGATCGGAATGCATTACGATACATTTCCGTACATCGAGATCGATAAAAACGAAGCCAAGGCTAAATTCGAGGACGCGGGAGCAAACCTGACCCTCATGGAAATAGGAGAAACGATAGAACTGTAAAATGGGAAAAGTAATCAGCGTAGCCAACCAAAAGGGAGGCGTAGGAAAAACGACAACAGCCATTAACCTGGCCGCTTGTCTGGGTGTACTGGAGTACAAAACACTTTTGGTGGATGCAGATCCCCAAGCGAATGCCACAAGCGGCGTGGGGATAGATCCCAAAACCGTAAAAACAAGCATTTATGAATGCCTGCTCGGGGATGTGGATGTCAAAGACATTGTGATCAACACCGAAAATCCCAACCTCGATATAATCCCCGCACATATCGATTTGGTAGGTGCGGAAATTGAGATGATCTCTATGCCCAAAAGGGAGCACATGATGGCGCATACCCTCAAGCAGGTGCGGGAAGAATACGATTTTATCATTGTGGACTGCTCTCCGTCACTGGGCCTGATTACAGTGAATGCGCTCACGGCTTCTGACTCCGTCATTGTGCCCGTGCAGTGCGAATATTTTGCTTTGGAAGGCCTCGGAAAATTACTGAACACCATCAAGATTGTGCAATCGAGACTGAACAATGACCTGGTAATCGAAGGCATCCTGCTTACCATGTTTGACAGCCGCCTGAGGTTGGCCAATCAGGTGGTGGAAGAAGTAAAGATGCACTTTCAGCAACTGGTATTCAATACCGTAATACACCGCAACACGCGACTCGGAGAGGCACCCAGCCACGGCGAAACCATCATCATGCACGACGCATCATGCAAAGGCTCTGTGAACTACCTCAATCTGGCCCGCGAAATACTTCAGCGCAACGACCTTACGCGCATTAAGTCCGAAGACAAAATCATCGCCGTAGAGAATGAGTAAAAAAAAAGGCTTGGGAAGAGGCTTGAGCGCCCTTCTGGAAAATGCTGAAACAGACATCACTACAGGAACCCGATCGGAATCAACCTCACGTGTGCTGGGCTCAATTGCTATGCTGCCCACAGAACAAATAGAGGCCAACCCTTTCCAGCCCCGGACCGTTTTCGACCGAGATGCCATGCTCGAGCTTGTGCAGTCGATCAAGGAGCTGGGCATTATCCAGCCCGTGACCGTGCGGAAGATGGGCTATGATAAATTTCAACTTATCAGCGGAGAGCGCCGCTTTCGCGCTTCGCAAATCGCCGGACTCACAGAGATTCCCGCCTACATCCGTGTGGCCAATGATCAGGCCATGCTGGAAATGGCCCTGGTGGAAAACATTCAGCGGCGCGACCTCGATCCCATTGAAGTAGCCCTCTCCTACCAAAGGCTGATCGAAGAGTGCAAACTCACCCAAGAAGCTATGAGCGAACGGGTGGGTAAAAACAGGGCCACGGTGACCAACACCCTCCGCCTGCTCAAGCTACCGCCGGAAGTGCAAAGTGCATTGCGCAAAAGCGAGATCAGTGTAGGCCATGCCCGCGCCCTGCTCAGCTTTACGGACCCTGCCGAGCTGAATGCCGCCTTCAAACGCATCCTCTCCGAAGGGCTCTCGGTACGCCAAACTGAGGAGGCGGGAAGGGCCCGCAGACAGCAAGAGTCCGGAACCAAAAATCGCCCTGCTCCGCTCTCCTTCGAACACCAAAAAATCAAGTCTGATCTCATCGATCGGTTTGGCACAAAAGTTGACATCAAGCGCGATGAAAAAGGGAAAGGTAAAATAGAAATCGCTTTCCGATCCGATGACGACCTACAAAGAATCATTGACAAGCTGGAAGAGTGAGCTGATCCGTGCGGCAGCATTGATTTTTTCCGTCTTTCTCCTCTCTCCTCTTGCTGCACAGATCGATACCACCGACACGCAGATGCCCGGAAAGCAAAAGCGTAGCGAGGTGGAAGAATTTCGCGGTGGCACCATCTCGGGAGAGCAAGTGAAAGAGCAGCCCGAAAGTCCCTACTTCACCGAATTGCGGAGCCCGAAGAAGGCCGCAATCATGTCGGCACTGCTGCCGGGTTTGGGACAGGCTTACAACAAAAAGTACTGGAAAATTCCGATTCAGTATGCCGGTTTTGCCGTGGCGGGCTGGTACCTGAATGACAACCTCACCAACATCCAACGCTACCGAACGGCCTTCCTCGCCGAAACAGACGGCGACCCCGCTACGGTAAATGATACGGGATTCAACCGCAACCAGCTGGAACAGCTTATGGATCAATACACGGAGTGGCGTGACTTGTCCTACATCGCATTCGGCATCATCTACATCCTCGGTATTGTAGATGCGAGCGTAGACGCCCACCTCTTCTACTTTGATGTGAGCGAAGACATCTCCATGAACATCAGGCCGCACTGGTCACCTTTGCTCTTCTCCGCTCCCGGACTCTCATTAACGCTGAAGTTGTAACTTCGTCGCCCAGAAAGAAACCCGCATGCGAATAGCACTGGTAGGATACGGAAAAATGGGGCGGCACATCGAAAGCCTCGCCCTGGAAGCGGGTCATGAAATTACCGCGCGCATCACTTCCGAAAACAGCGAAAAGATTAAGCAACTGGCAGATACCGATGTCGCCGTAGAATTCACGGCGCCCGAAGCTGCCGTCGGGAATTTCGCAGCCCTTTTTGAACGCGGAATTCCCGTGGTCACGGGCACCACGGGGTGGTACGACCGCTTTGACGAGGTCCGTGCAGGTGCACTGAAAGCAGGCGTCCCCTTTTTCTATGCTACCAATTTTTCCGTAGGGGTGCACATCGCCTTGGCGGCAAATGCGTACCTCGCAAAGCTCACGGAGAAAAACGCAGACTACGCCTGTAGCCTGGAGGAGTGGCACCACACGGCCAAACGCGATGCTCCGAGCGGCACGGCCATTACTTTTGCCGAAAGGATCATTGAAAACAACAGCCGTTATAAACAATGGACACTCACGGACAGCCCCGGAGATGCAGATGCAGGTATACTGCCTGTGCGCGCTTACCGCGAAAACGATATCCCCGGCACACACCGCGTGACTTACGGGAGCGCCATCGATGAGATCACCCTTGAGCATAAAGCACATAACCGCGACGGCTTCGCGGGAGGTGCGCTGCGGGCCGCCCTGTGGCTCGCAGACCGTAAGCCGGGCATTTACACCATGACAGACCTACTCGACCTATGATCATCGCTCAGTTTATCTTCTTTGCCACACTTGCCGGCTACTTTGCCTTCCTGTGGAAAATTTTCGAAAAGGCAGGGCAGCCGAAAGTTGCGGGCTTTATTCCGGTGTACAATGTTCTCGTGTGGCTGAGAATGATGAAAAAACCGTGGTGGTGGCTCCTGCTGCTCATTGTTCCCGGGGTAAACTTCATTATGCTCACGGTGATGCACATCGAACTGGTTCGCGCATTCGGGCAGCGCAGCCTGCCGCAGTACCTCACAGCGGTATTTCTGCCGCCTGTGGCCCTCGCTCTCACGGCATTCAAAAAAGACATCAAATACACGGGGCTGCCCGACTATAAAAAGGAAAAAAAGGGCACTGCGCGCGAATGGGGCGAGGCCATCGTTTTTGCGATCGTCGCGGCAACCATCATCCGCACCTTTTTTATTGAAGCTTTCACCATTCCCACACCGTCCATGGAGAAATCGCTCCTGGTGGGAGATTACCTCTTCGTGAGCAAGACGAGCTACGGCGCGCGCCTGCCCATGACACCCGTGGCCGTGCCCCTCACCCACCACACTGTGCCCTTACTCAACGTGAAGTCTTTTACCGAATGGCAAAAACTCCCCTACTATCGCTTGCCCGGCCTCGGGGACGTTGAGCGTTTTGACGCCACCGTATTCAATTTCCCGGAAGGAGACACGGTGGTAGTCAACCTTCAGGAAATGAGCTACTATCAATTGGCACGCATGTGGGGCAGGGAGAACCTGCACAAAGACCGATTTATCCTTCCAAACGGGCAGATGTTTACCACAGGCGGGCTCACTGTGCGGCCCATCGACAAAAGGGAGAATTACATCAAGCGCACCATCGGCCTTCCCGGCGAGGTGCTGGAGGTGCGCGAGCGCAAGATCTTCATTGACGGAGAGCAGATCGAACAGCCTGAAGGCATACAGTTCAATTATCATGTACGCACCAAATCCGCACTCTCATCAGATGTGCTCAAGTCAAAATACGGTATCACCATCACGGAAGAGGACAAGGCCAAATACCGCAGAAACGGCTACTACGACCTTCCCCTGACAAAAACGGAAGCTGAAATCATGCGCACCATGTCGAGTGTAGATTCCATCTACATCGAACCGAAGCGGCCGCATGCAGACCTGCACATCTTCCCGAACCATCCCGACTACAGCTGGACGGAAGACGATTTCGGCCCCCTGCACATTCCGGGAGCGGGCATGACCTTCGATTTGAATATCAAGAACCTCCCCCTCTACCGCCGCGCCATTGAGGTGTACGAGGGCAATGACCTGAGAACGGAAGGTGAAACGATCTACATCAACGGAGTTGCGGCAGACAGCTATACATTCCGGCAGGACTATTACTTCATGATGGGTGACAACCGCCACAATTCCGCCGACTCACGGTTTTGGGGATTCGTACCCCACGACCATGTGGTGGGCAAGGCCGTATTCGTATGGTTCAGCAAGGAAGCAGACGGAGGCATCCGCTGGAGCCGCCTCTTTACCAAAACCCGATAGCCGCAGGGCGATGGGCACGAACTTCCGCATGTGCAGCCCGATGTGTGCGGTGCCTCCGATCCCGATGATTCGGCTGTGCCTGCAGACAGGAGACGTATGCATTGACGGAAAGGAAAACTACATAAAGCAAAGCTTCCGAAACCGCTACCACATCCTGACCGCCGGCGGGGTCAAAGCGCTGAGCATTCCTGTGAAGCATACGGGAGGAACCCCGATCGCAACATGCGATGCACGCATCGAGTACAGGAAGCCTTGGCTGCGGGACCACCTCCGCACCCTTAAGGCTGCTTATGCAAGTGCCCCCTTCTACATCCACTATGCGGAGGCCATCGAAGACATCCTCGCCTGCGGGGCCGCTACCCTCGGCGAATTCTTTTCACAAAATTTTGAAAAGTGGTGCGCCCTGCTCAAAGTGACGCTGCCCTACCGCCTGACTGAGACCTATGCGCAAGAGAATTTTGAGCTCGACTTGCGTCAAAAAATCAAGCATCCTTCTGCCTTTCCCGAGGTCGGTGCCGTAGCCCCCTACCCCCAGGTTTTTGACGACCGACACCCCTTTGCCCCCAATTTGTCCGTCATTGACCTGCTGATGAACGAGGGGCCGGCCGCCGGGGCACTGCTCAAGGCTTAACGGGATTGGCTATATTTGGCGGCGACGAAAAAACCATCACACCACATGCCGACCAAGCAGGAGCTCGAACAAAACAAAAATGAGGACGAAATGCGCCTCAAAGTGACCAAGATAAGACGGGAACTTGAAAAAATTCACCTCGGAGGAGGAGAAGCCAAGATTGAAAAAGAACACAAGAAAGGCAAACTCACAGCACGTGAACGCGTCGAAAAGCTCCTCGACCCGGGAACCGCGCACATCGAAATCGGTGCCTACGCGGGCCACGGCATGTACGAGGAGTACGGGGGCTGCCCCGGCGGCGGCGTAGTCGTGGTGGTAGGCTACGTGAAGGGCCGTCAGTGCGTGGTGGTGGCCAATGACGCCACCGTAAAGGCGGGGGCCTGGTTTCCGATCACCGGCAAAAAAAACCTCCGCGCCCAGGAAATCGCCATGGACAACCGCCTTCCCATCATCTACCTTGTGGACAGTGCGGGCGTTTTTCTGCCGATGCAGGACGAGATATTTCCCGACAAGGAACACTTCGGGCGCATCTTTCGCAACAACGCGGTAATGTCGTCACGCGGTATACCGCAAATAGCGGCCATTATGGGCAGCTGCGTGGCGGGCGGAGCTTACCTGCCCATCATGAGCGATGAGGCTTTGATTGTCAACAAAACAGGGACCATCTTTCTCGCCGGCTCATACCTTGTAAAAGCCGCCATCGGTGAAGAAATCGACAACGAAACCCTCGGAGGGGCATCTACACACACCGAAATAAGCGGTGTAGCAGACTACAAAGCCGAGAACGACGAAGAGGCCTTGGAAACCATCCGCGACCTCGTGGGCAAAATCGGTGAAAAAGGGCCGAAAGCGGGCTTTAACAGGACTGAATCGAAGCCGCCCGCCAAAGACCTCAAGGACATCTACAAGTACTTTCCTTACGAAAAATCGAAACCCTATGATGTCCGCGACATCATCCGTTGCATTGCGGATGAGAGCAAGTTTACCGAGTACAAAAGCGGATACGGTAAAACCATATGCTGCGTCTACGCCCGCATAGACGGCTGGTCGGTGGGCATTGTGGCCAATCAGCGCCTGATGGGAAAAACAGCCAAAGGAGAAATGCAATTCGGCGGGGTAATCTACAGCGACTCTGCCGACAAGGCAGCCCGCTTCATCATGAACTGTAACCAAAAGAACATTCCGCTGGTATTTCTTCAGGACGTGACGGGATTTATGGTAGGCAGCAGAAGTGAGCACGGCGGCATTATCAAAGACGGCGCAAAATTGGTGAATGCCATGAGCAACAGCACCGTCCCTAAAATAACGATCGTAACGGGCAACAGCTACGGGGCGGGCAACTACGCCATGTGCGGCAAGGCCTACGACCCGCGCCTCATCTTTGCCTGGCCCACTGCGGAGATTGCCGTAATGGGCGGCGCCCAAGCGGCCAAGGTCCTCCTCCAGATCGAGGTAGCCTCCCTGAAAGCCAAGGGTAAGAAGATTACGCCGGAAAATGAAAAAGCACTTTTCGATAAAATAAAGAACCGGTACGACGCCCAAACCAAACCGCAGTATGCCGCAGCCAGACTGTGGACCGACGGCATCATTGATCCGGCCGAAACAAGGAAGCATATCGCGGCCGGCATCGCTGCCGCCTACAATGCTCCCGCGGAAAAACCCTACAATGTCGGCGTATTGCAAACATAAAAGGATGGGTTTCCTCGGAATGATCGGCTTGCTACTGCTGTGGTCCTGCAGCGCGGACGACGGTACCCTTGCACCGGGAGCTCCGGCACCCGCGGAAACGGATACCGCCGCAACCGTTTCGTCTTTCAGCTACTTAGCACTCGGCGACAGCTATACGATCGGCACCGGCCTCGCTGCTTCTTCGGGCAGGTTTCCGGTACAACTCAGGGACCGCTTGAACGCAGCACAAGAATTCGAAGGAGGTACCGTTCAAATCATCGCACAAAACGGATGGACGACCGGCCAACTTATCAATGCCCTCGACCAATCCGATAAGAATTCCGACTTCGACCTGGTGTCCCTCCTCATCGGGGTGAACAATCAATTTCAAAACAGGCCCGAAGACGAATACGCCGAGGAGTTCCAAATCCTGACGGAAAAAGCCCTCGTCCTTGCGGGAAATGAGCCGGACAGGGTGTTTATCCTTTCAATTCCCGATTACGGAGTTACGCCGTTCGCTTCTAACCTCAATGCTGAAACAGTGGCTGCGGAGATCGACGCATTCAACGCGATCAATTCAGTGATCGCGGCGGAATACGGCATTTCTTATTTTGACATTACTGAAATTTCGCGGGCGGTTGCAGGCGATCCCGGCATGCTCGCACCGGACAATTTACACCCGTCAGCCGAACAATACGGGCTGTGGGTTGATTCTTTTTACCAACAAGTAAAGCTGAAATTGCATGATTAGGAAAACAGTTCTTGCACTGGCGGCCGGCGTCGCCATAGCCTTAACCGCCCAAGCACAAGTGTACAACTGGGCCGACGGAGAAGAGCCCGATGAACCTTTGGAATTGGAGAACCTCCACGGTTTTGTGGTGGGTCTCAACATCGGCTTTTATCAGGCCAACAGCAATACCGCGAGCATCTACAACGGGTACGGCTTCGATCGGGAGGGCGAGCGCAATACCTTCGCTAATTCATGGCTCAACCGTTATCTCAACCAAAGCCCGCAGCGCAGAGCGCAGATAGGTGAAACGATGAACATCGGTCCGCAGGAATGGTCATTCGACGAAAGTGATATGCCGAATGAAATGACCTTTCGGCCGGCCTTCATGTGGGGTGCACATTTTCGCTACCACCTCAATCCTGACTTTGCCTTCTTTGCCGAGGTAGGCGGTGCCAATCCTGTTACCGTAGGCGAGTTCACCATTACGAACAATACCGCCGCCCCCGGTCAGCTTCAAGCGGAGCGCATCAACCGCTTTCAGATTCGCGGAGAGGAGCAGCGGCTCCTGCTTACCCTCGGTATGCGACAGGTCATCGGACGGAAGGAACGAGAGCGACAGGGCAAATCCGTCGGCTTCCTGCCCCTGATTGAATTCGGATTGAATTCCACTTTTGTGAGTTTTGAAGAAAGCTTCATCAGCATGCCCCCGCCCATCGGTACGGGCGATCTCACCGTCTTCTTCACACCGCAGGGCTTCCAAACGGAAGAGGCCCGAAACCTGACCGGCATAGGATTCGGGGCTTTCGGAGGACTGGGCGGTCAGATCTTTCTTGGGGGCCATATCATGGTAGACTTGGTCTACCGTCCGAGCTTTGAGCACGTGAGGTTAGGCGCTTGGGACGAGCGAAGCTTCCAGCATCAGCTCCTGGTCCGCGCGGTGTGGACGCAGTGGTAGGCGCGGCAAAAGATGATCACAGGCCGGCGGCGCTCCCGATGTTGATTTGATTTCGGTCGGACCGCTTGCGCGCAGAAGAGAAAAAAGCACGGGCCTACCGTCTGACCGAGGATTGCTCCGCGATCCCTGCTTGTCCGAAGTCTACATGCAAAAGGACGATCCGCTCCGCCCCGAAAATTGGGACAAGCGTCTCGCTTTTCTCTTTCAAAAAATATGCTTGCAAGCTTGGGGCTTGCGCATATTTTTTGAAAGAGAAAAGGCCACACCCTTCGGGCGTGGCCTTTTGTCATGCTTTAGTGACTCCGCAGGGATTCGAACCCCGAACCTCCGCATCCGTAGTGCGGTGCTCTATCCAGTTAAGCTACGGAGCCGTTTTTGTTTCTCGTTCGAAACGGGAGCGCAAAGGTAGCCATAAATTTTAATTGGCCTACCCTCCGATGATAAAAATCGCAAGACAACAGGCCGGCGCCGCAGACGCTCCCGAGTGGCCTTACTCAGACTGCGCCGGGCGCACGGGCGAGCGCCTGTACTCCGGCGGAGCCACACGAATGAAAGCATGCGCCTCCATAGCGTGGCAACTGTTGCACCCGGCCGTAAAAATCTTGAAAGCCTCACCGAATCCTTCGGCGTCTTCAGCTTCTATAACGGCTTCCATCTGCGCTACGACATCATTCATGAAGTACTCGGAAGACTTGGCACGCTCGGGACGCCGCTCCAATGCCAATTCGATGGTTTCATACAGCTCTTCAAGCTGATGCTCGGCATACTCCCAGTTTTCGTCCGTGCCTGCCCAATACAGCTCAGAATATCGGTAACCCACCTCAACCATCGCTCTGCCGAACCCGGCAAACTGCCGTTCGATCGTTTCCAACTTTTCGGCCTCACTGCCTTGAATCCATTCGCCTTGTGCGGGGGCTGTATCGCCGCCGCCGCATGATACCGATGCAGCGAGAACGGCAACGAATGCGGCGGGAAGTAAAATCTTTCTCATGGTGACGAAATTACAAAAAACGCGGCCTCAAGGCACCTCGGAAGGACAAATCCGTAGAACGCAATTTCAAAACAAGTCGGCAGTATTGCCGTTCAGCCCCTTCCTGCCGGCTCCTGAGCTTTATGCTCGCAGGCACCGTAAGCCGATGATCCTACGCTCAAAAACCAAACTCCTACAATCCGTGGTTTTCTCTTGAAAACGAAGCTCCAAAAATTCACTTCAGAAGCGCGGGTCAACCCGATTTGCGCGCATGACCACAGGCGATGCACTTCAGTGAGGACGGAAGGACAGGGTCTGCGGCTCGGTCGAGGGACGCCAAGACTTCCCGCTGCTTCTCGTTTCTGCCGAAAGGCGCCGAAAAACCGGCCGTCTTTATCTCGTAATGTGCAAAGGGCGCCAAAAAACGCTGAAGCTCAATCAAAGTCGGATAGCGCCAACTGCTGCCCCAACCTACACATCTTCTGCGGAAAAATCGGTGCAGCAGTGAAGCAGAGAGGTTTTCGGCAAAAAGGAGGATGCCTCCCGGCTTGAGGGCTTTGTGCATTTGCTTCAAAGCTTCCGCCTGCCTGTCAGCCCTGTCATTCGCTCCGATACCGCCCAATACGGACTTAAAGAGGATGATGTCGAAAGCGTTTTCGTACGGAATCGAAACAGCATCAACCACGGCAAAGGAAAAACGGTCCGAAAGTCCGTAAGATTTGAGCAATGCGGCGGCGGGTTCCGCGGCGGCATCCACGTAGTCGGAGCACACGGTATCCAGGCCGTTGGCGGCAGTCCAAAGGGTGAGGCCCCCGCTGCGGCTCCCTATCTCCAATGCCCTTCGGGCACGGGAAAAATCCACGTGCTTGTTCCAAAAGTGAAGCGCAACCGACCACGACTTCACATCCCATTGCAGGATATCTTTCAGCAATACCTCTCCTGTACGGGTGGCGATAACATCCGGGCGAGACATCAGAAAAGTCCGGTGATATTGCCTTCCCCGTCGATGTCGATCATCTCTGCGGCGGGTCGGGCCGGCAATCCCGGCATCCGCATAATGGCACCGGCGATGGGCACGATGAATCCGGCTCCCGCCGCGATGTCGAATTCTCGGATCATCACGGTGAAACCGCTCGGCCTGTTCTTGAGGCTGTCATTATCGCTGAGTGATTTTTGGGTTTTTGCGATGCATACGGGAAGCTTGTCAAGTCCTGTAGCCGCAAAGAGCCGCATCTGCTTACGGGCCTTGGCGCTGTACTCCACATCATCGGCACCGTACATTTTTCGGGCGATGGTGCCGATCTTTTCCTCAATGCCTTCCGCAGGATCGTAGAGCGGTGCAAAATTGCTTTTGCCGCTCTCAGCGGCTTCTTTCACCAGCTCCGCAAGGGCTTCCGCACCGGCACCTCCCTTTTCCCAGCCTTCACAAAGGGCCGCTTTGACCCCGATTTGTTCACAAAGCCGAATGAGCATTTCGGTTTCTTCTGCGGCATCCGTGGCAAACCGATTGACGGCCACCACGGGGACAAGATTAAAGTGCCGCATGTTCTCGATGTGCTTTTCCAGGTTGGCAAAGCCTGCACTAAGCGCTTCCGTATCGGGTATTTTCAGCTCTGAAAGGGGTTTTCCGCCGTGGTACTTCAAGGCGCGCACCGTGGCGGTGACCACTACGGCATCGGGTTTGAGCCCGCCGGCCGTGCACTTAATGTCCAGAAACTTCTCTGCGCCCAGTTCGCTGGCAAAGCCGGCTTCGGTCACCACGTAATCGGCCAGAGAGAGTCCCGTCTTTGTGGCAATCAGGGTATTGGTACCCTGGGCAATGTTGGCAAACGGTCCCCCGTGCACAATGGCGGGATTGCCTTCGACGGTTTGCACCAAGTTGGGCATCACGGCATGCTTCATCAGGGCGGCCATCGCCCCGTGTGCTTTCAGGTCGCGGGCAGTCACGGGCTTGTCATCTCGCGTGAAGCCGATGATGATATTTCCCAGCTTTTCCTTCAAGTCATTCAGGTCACTTGCCAGACAAAGGGCAGCCATCACCTCGGAGGCTGCCGTAATATCAAAGCCCGATTCGCGCGGCACGCCTTGCGCGGGACCGCCGAGGCCGATGACAATATCGCGCAGGGCACGGTCATTCATATCGGCCACCCGCTTCCAGGTAATCTTTCTCGAATCGATTTCGAGGGTGTTCTTTTGGCTGTGCAGGTGATTGTCCAGCAAGGCGGAAAGCAGGTTGTGTGCTTTTTCCACGGCGGCGAGGTCGCCGGTAAAGTGAAGGTTGATCTCCTCCATCGGGAGCACTTGCGCATAGCCTCCGCCCGCAGCGCCGCCCTTCATTCCGAATACCGGCCCCAGAGAGGGCTCCCGAATTACTGCGGCGGCCTTCACGCCGATACGGTTTAGCCCGTCGGTGAGGCCTATGGAGGTGGTCGTTTTACCCTCCCCTGCGGGGGTGGGCGTCACGGCAGTGACCAATATGAGCTTTTTGCCCCGCATACGTCCGGGATCGATCAAATGCAGCGGCAGCTTGGCGATATATTTGCCGTAAGGCCGCAAATCATCCGCTCCCAATTCCAGTTTTGCAGCCACTTCTGCGATGGGTCTCAATTCGGTCTCTCGGGCAATGTCAAGGTCGGTCTTGTTCACGAATACAGAATTTTGGGATTTGATGACGAAGGTAAGGTTACCCGATGAGGGGGGCATCTCCATTTCGGAAAAAAGAACTCACGGCAGGCTCTTTTTTCTTCCCAGACCCACTTCAAAGTTTTCGGTAGTGCCCGTGATATTGAAAGTCATATAGCGGCGGATGAGCCCGGTCTGTTCCGAAATGATTTCTTCTTCCGAGGTTTCTGCAAGTTCTTCGGCAGACTGCCTTCGGGCCGCCCCTCCCCTGATCTTATTGCGAAGCATGTTCCAGCCGGCACTCTGCACCAGACTGAGCGGAACCTGCACCTCATAATTGATCCTGTTTTCGAGGTCTTGATTTCCGGAAAGGAAAATATACCCCAAGGTAGAGGCAATTTTCATTCTCGGTACGGTGAGGGTGCCGTTGTTGAATTCAAAGCTGTTTTCTAATTCGCCGAAACGAATATTGTTCAGGTTCTTATTGCCCATGAAGTCAGACATGGCCTGCATCGGCGCAAAATTTTCGAGCCGTCCCTCCCTGATTTTCATGTTGACGAGCGCTTCCGTGCGGTCCAGTTTTGGGGTGAGATCCGGGTAGAGGTAAGATTTCACGTCCACGGTTCCCGTGATTCTCCCGTGTACCTGTTCGCTCACGAGGTAATCCTGTCCGAAATTGTCAAATTTGAAAAACACCTGATCGATGTCTACGTCGTAAAGCGCCAGCTTTCCTTTGAGATAGAGATTGTTCTGATCGCTGCCGTTCAGGTATCCCGAGATTCCTACGGTCCCGTCGGCGGCGCGAAAGCTCAGGGTGTCTATACGCACCGTGTGGTCCCGATCCGCTCGGAAGCGGCCGCGCACCTCCCCCAGTTTGTACCGGTCGCTGATCATCTCGCGTACTGTCAGCTCGACATCTGCAACGGGAAAGGGATAGGCAAAGATATTGAGGTCGGCGGCATGCACTTCTTCTTGTGAGGCCTCTTCTGCCATTACCGTCTCAGCCTTCGGGGTGAGGTATTCGTCAAAATCCCAGAGATCACCACCTACACTTCCCAGCACCTTTCTTTGATCGCCGAGGCTGTCCAAGAGGTGGAGGAGCTTCAGGTCTGCGCGGTAGTCGCTGCGACCGAGGCGCGCCGAAAAACCGTCGATGTAAAGGCAGCCCGTGGTATCGGTGCGAAACCTCCCCTTGGCATTTCGGAGTTTTGGCAGGTCATTGATCTGCACGGTAAATTCTTCCAAATCGGCGTAGCTCAACCAGCCGTGCGGGCTGATGGTAGCAGGGTGAACGTAGCCTTCACAGGCAAAGCGGAGGTTGCGGATGCGCACATCGCCCGTCTCTGACATCACGGCAGTGTCGAGCAGCGGCTCCCCGCGGTAGTAGAGAAAATCTTCCGTATCGATCCGATCTGCGGTGATACGCCCGTGAAAATGCGCGGCCCCTTCCGCTCGGGTATCGATGAAGAGGTAGGGATCATCGAGGAGGAGGTCCAGGTGGAGGTCGTTTTCCCCGATTACCAGGGTGAGATCATCGGCCGTAATTTTTTTGTCGGTCAAGTTTACCTTTCCGGAAATGCGGTGTAGCGGCTGATCAAAACCTTCGAGACGACCGCGAAAGTTGCGCACGGTGAGTTCGGCAGCCGGAAAATACGTGTAGCTGTTCAGTTCATCTACCGTTGTGGTGAGATCAAAATCAGCAAATAGATCAGTGATCACCTCGCGCTTCCACACTTCCGGTCCTATCATTTCTTCGGGCAAGAGGGATCCAATATCGATCTTGTTGCTTTCAATATGAAGGGAGAAATCGACCACGGCACTCTGCTTGTGCGCGATGGCGTTCAGGTGGCCGAGGCTCGCTGTCATCAAGAGGTCGCTGTCTCCCACTTTTGCCGAAAGGCCCTCCATGAGGAGATTGTCCCCGTCCAGCACAATCTTTCCGCCGAGGTTGCGCAGGCGGTGCGGATAGTCAGAGAGCTTCAGCGAAGCCCCGCGAAACTCAATCCGGCTCAGGGTGCCGTCTTCCATTTTACTCGCAATGTGGATTACACTGTCCTGATCGGCAAATTCATTGATGGTGATGTCTATTTTCACATTCCCTTCCGCATCCTCCAGCCAGTCGGGATTGTAGAAAGACTGGAAATTTTCCAGCTCAAGATCCGCATGAAAGTCCATAGAAACCATGGGATTCAAAAAATTGACCACACGCAAGGTACCCCTGAACTCTCCGGATTCGGGAATGCCGTATAGGTTGCTGAGAATAAATTCAGCCGTCTCGAGGTTATTATCCGCGCCGGTGTGGAACCTGCCGGAAAATTGCAAGTCTTTTACTGCCTTCGACTTGTCCTTGTGAAAGAAAAAAGTGTTCGCACAACCCAATTCGATATCTACGGCGGGATCGGCATTTAAGCTGCGTCCGAAGATTTTTCCCTTGAAGAAAATCTCACCTTCATTGCGGAATCGGCGCAGCGTTTCTGCAATATCGTCGGGAACGAAGGAAATGAATACATCGAAATTCCTTTTTTCGCCGTAAAAATCCAGATCGAGAAACAGGTCGTCGGCAAAGTCCATACTGCCTTCGAAGTCGAGGCTGCCCTGCTCGAGCAGGAGCTTGCCGGGAAACAGGGTGAGCATTTCTGCCACAAGGTCGTAGGTGAAGCGCGTATCGAGACTGAAGGGTTTGTCCTTAAAATAGGTCACTTCCGAAGCCGTGTATTCCGTCAGTTCCAGATCACCGCGGAAATTGACCCGGATAAATTCGGCGAGATTGGAGAATTCCGCTTCTGTTTTTTCAAGCGCTACATTGATGTACTTGTCGCCCTGCAGGTTGGTTTCTTCGATGCGGAAGTTCTCGACCGTAATGGCCTGAAGGTCGAACTGCACGGGCGGGCTATCTGCGGTGTCTGCGGATTGGCGTGTATCTGCGAGGGCGCTGTTGAGGTTGAGCAGGCCGTTCTCATCGATAACCAGACGGGCATGACCGTCTTTTATCTTCAATTTTTTGATATTGTACGCTCCGCGCAGGATGTCCATAATGTCAAAACCCACGTAAGCATCGTCAATATGGATGACGGCGGGGGTGTCCTTTGCCTTATTTTCGTAGAAGTCGATCCCGTGGAGTCCTGCCGAGATGTAGGGAAAGTTTGCAAAAAATCTGACGTCCAAATAGGCCACTTCAAGCAGTCCCGCCTGAGTTTTGTTGATCTCATCTACGGCTGCGGCGTATATTTTTTGTTCATTCAGCCAAAGATAGACTGCGGCCGCTCCGAAGGCCGCCGTGAAAAGCAGTACTACAGACAGTACTGTGATCTTTAATATTTTCAGAATTTTACGCATAGAAGGATTTCAGCGGAAAGTGAAATGCCAAGGTAGAAAATCACGTGCAAAAATCGGTCCCGGTTTCGGGAATCGCTGTTAAAATATCCGGAAGCGCTACATGACTTGATTTCGCCTTCAACCGACCGGTCACGGCGCTTCCCGGCTACTTGCGGCTGAGGTCAAGAAATTCGGCAAGTACAGCTCCGTTTTCATCGAGCAAGGTCAGCGTATCGGTCAGGGCATATGCACGTGCACTGCTGAGGATCGCCCGAAAGGCTTCTTGCCCTTCCGCATCGGGACAGGCCATCTTCGTGGCAGCAATGGTACCTATCTGTAACCCTCGGTCCGCGTATAGCATGTAGTCGGCATTTATCCTGTTGCAGCCGTCACTGCCTGACAGGCGGCGCCTTTTGCCGTCAAAATGCAGAGACGGCACTTGCCGGCCCGTAATTTCCCGGTCTTCAACGCCGAGCATATTCCATTCGCGGTCCTCAAGCAGGGGATCGCGCAGCAGCTTTTCAAGGCGATATCGCTCTGAACGGGCTCCTGTAATCCGCTCTCCTTTGCGGTCAAGATGCAGCAAGAACCCCTCTCCCACCAGATATTTTTGGCGGGAACCGTCGATATTGTCTATGCTGATACTTCCTCCGTCCTCTGACCACTCGAAGGCACCCTCATCTTCAAAGGTGCGTCCGTCTCTGCCGATATAGGTAACCTTTCGGCTGAAGGTCTCATTGCTATAGAGTGTCAGTACCGTTTGTACGGCATCACAATCTGCGCAGGGAAGCATCCCCGCATAGGTGCCGTCCCAGTCCAAACTTATTCTGCTGTTGTGCCCGTCGGGGGGAATTTGCTTTTCAGCCGCCGGTGCTTCCGCAGGCGAGGAAGCCTCGGGTACGGAGCTGTTGCAGCCCGAAGCAATGACAACAAGAAAGATGAATGCGGAAGTGATTGCCGGGGGGCAGGCGCGAAACAATGATTTGGACACCCACCAAAAGTATGCAGAAAAGGCTTTAGGACAAAAAAAATTAAGTGTTTTCGCCGCAAACGGTGCGAATGATCAGCCGGAGCAGCAGTCCCCGACTTATTCATTTACAAACCTGTTTGACAATTATTTGGCTCGTGCAAAAGTCGATTTTGTTTTTGAAAAAATTTCGTGAGCCGGCGCATTTTCCGCGAAAGCGAGCAAAAAAAAACCTGCTGCGAATGAAACTTCACACACTGCGTCAGCGTAACAGGACCGAACAGAACGAATTTTTCATTTTCACATGGCAAAAGTCAAAATCGGATTGCGCGGACTCTCTGCGGCTCAAAAAATCGAAAAGGCGAAAAGCATCATAGCCACCGCCGAAAAGAGCGAAGCCGTAGATGAGAAAGCCCTGCCGCTGGCGGCGCTGGAGAAGGCAGCTGCCATGTTGGAAAAAGCGAGTGAAATGGCGGAATTCGGTGATAAGCGTGCGATAGCTGCCAAAAAGCTCTGCGAAAAGCAGACGGAAAATGCCATTCGCAGTGCGGCATACGCCGCCGAACAGCTCAGCAAGGGCGACCCGCGGATCATCCGTGCCTGCGGATTTGAAGTGCGCAGCACCAACAACCGCTCCGCTCCCCCGGGCATTCCGGAAAAGGTCACCGCGAAACGCCGCGAAGATACCGTCGGAGCCGTTATACTAAAGTGGCAGCCCGTGAAAAACAGCAAAAGTTACCTCGTGCAACTGTGCGCGGCGGATCATCATAACGAGCACTGGGAGACCGGTAGTTTCACCACCCGAAGCAGATGCGTGATCGACGCGCTGAAGCCCGGAAAGGTCTACCGGTTTCGCATATCGGCCATAGGCGCAAAGGGGATCGGACCCCCGAGCGCAGAAGTTAGCATCATGGCCGCTTGATAAAAGGATTCCCCTTAAACTATCCTTTTCTCTGTTTCCCTTAAGCTAGCATGTCTCAAAGCCGACCCCGTGAACGCGGGGTCGGTTTTTTTGCTTCCCTGCGCGGAGTCGGGGGGATTATTCGCCTTTCCCGTCGTCCGTCAAATCTTTAAGCGCGGCGCGGTACAGACCTGCCTTCACGTCGTCAGACCCCTCACAGGAAAAGAAGATCACCTCATTGTCTTTGAAAGCGAGGCCCTCCGTCTGCCAGTCGACGGGGAATTTGGAGAGGAGGTCGTAATCGGCACGGCCGGAGAAAAAATCGGCATCCTCGAAGTCGGTAATCTTCCACACAAAGGGAAATTGGTGCTTCTTTTGGTAGCCGAGCAGAAGGAGTGTTTTGCCGTCAGGGCTGAGTGCAGCATCCGTGACGCGGCCTTGCGAATCAAAGACGCCGCGTTTTTTTGCCGGATACTCGCCCGGAGTTTTGGGGAGGGCGTAAAGGGTGGTGCGGTGATCACTGCGCTGCTTGGTAAAGAGGTAGAGGCTGTCGCCGAAGGCCACCATAGCCTCGCAGTCGAAATCGTTTTCCTTCTTTTTCATATTGAAATCCGTCTGCTCGGGGTAGTGAAAAGCGATGACCGACCCGCTGACCTCCGTGCGGGCATCCGTCCCGATATCATCGAGCTTCACTTTAACGATCTTTAAGTCCTTGCGATCGCCGTCATTGTTGCCGAAGTCGCCGATGTAGAGGTATTCATCATCGGCGGTGAGGGCTTCCTTGTCCTTAAACTTCAGGTCCTTTACGGTAACGGTCTGCACGATCAGGGCCGAGGCCGGATCGAGGATGAATACTTCGGGCCGCATATCATCGGCGAGAGAAAACAGTCCGCGGGGCGTGAATATCAGGCCTGAGGACTCTTCCAGAGGCGCGGGAAGAAGTCCGACGTGGGTCAGAACGGTTTCTTGCGCCTTTCCGGCAAAAATCAGGACAAGTGAAGCAGCGGCGGTGACCGACAGTTTTTTGGCGTGAAGCAAAAGATTTCTCATACCGACGAAGATAACAAAGCAGATGCGGAAGCCCAAAGGCAAGAACCGCGCCGGCCGGGTCAAACTCCGAACAGTTTTCTAACTTCGCACCACCACATCTCGACCCATGGAAACGATTACTCACGAAATGCAGGGCGCTACCGCCGTCATCACCCTCAACCGCCCGAAGGTATTCAACAGTTTTAACCGCGAGGCGGCCCTCGCCCTTCACGCGGCGCTGGACCGCAGTGCCGCGGATGCAGCCGTGCGCTGCGTGGTGATCACGGGCGCCGGAAAGGCCTTCTGTGCAGGCCAAGACCTGCAGGAGGTCACCGATCCCGAGGGACCCGAGCTGACGAGCATCGTGCGCGACCACTACAATCCCATCATCGAAAAGATTCGGGCCCTGCCCAAACCGGTGGTGGCGGCGGTAAACGGGGTGGCGGCCGGAGCCGGGGCGAATATCGCCCTCTGCTGCGATGTGGTAATAGCTGCCGAATCGTCATCATTCATACAGGCTTTCAGCAAAATCGGGCTGATCCCCGACAGCGGCGGCACCTACTTCCTGCCGCGGCTCATCGGGTTTCAGCGGGCCTCGGCCCTGATGATGCTCGGTGATAAAATCTCCGCTCCCGAAGCGGAAGCCATGGGGATGATCTACCGCAGCGTTCCGGATGCCGATTTTCCCGAAAAGGTAAAAGAACTCGCAGCCAAGCTCGCCTCCATGCCTACGGCGGGACTGGCTTACACCAAAAAAGCCCTCAACCACTCCATGCGAAACGACCTCTCGGGGCAACTCGCACTGGAAGAACAACTGCAAACCAAGGCGGGAAGCACCCGCGACTATAACGAAGGGGTGAGCGCATTTCTCGAAAAGCGCAAGCCCGAATTTAAAGGACATTGAACCATGAGCGTACCCAATAAAGATACCGTCATCGCCGTGATAGGCAGCGGGGCCATGGGCTCCGGAATTGCTCAGGTGGCAGCCGCAGCCGGCCATGAAGTGCTCCTTTTTGACAACAATGAGGAGGCCCTGGAGCGCGCCATGGACAAGCTCCGAAAGATCATGGACCGGCAGGCGGAAAAAGGCCGCATGAGCCGAACCGATGCCGATGCCCTGCTGGGCCGCATCAAGCCGAGCAGGCAATTTGAAGCCATTGCCGCCGCGGGACTTGTGATCGAGGCCATCATCGAAGACCTCGAAGCGAAGAAGAACCTCTTGAGCCACATTGAAATCATGGTGGATGAAGAATGCATCATCGGGACCAATACCAGCTCGCTCAGCATCGCCAGTATATGCGGGGCCTGCTCCCGTCCGGAGCGCGTGCTCGGCATTCACTTTTTTAATCCGGCCCCGCTGATGCCGCTGGTGGAGATCATTCCCGCGGTGCAAACCTCCGGAGATACCCTGGTGGAGACGCGCAATATGATCGACTCCTGGGGCAAAACCACCGTGACGGCCAAGGACACCCCGGGCTTTATCGTAAACCGCGTGGCACGCCCGTTCTACGGCGAGGCCCTGCGTATTTACGAAGAAGGCATCGCCGATATTCCAACCATCGACTGGGCGGTGAAGGAGATCGGCGGCTTTCGCATGGGGCCTTTTGAACTGATGGACTACATCGGCAACGACATCAACTACAAGGTCACCGAGACCGTATTCGAAGCATTCTATTACGACCCGCGCTACCGCCCGGCATTCACCCAGAAGCGGATGACGGAGGCCGGGTGGCTGGGCCGAAAGTCAGGCCGCGGCTACTACAACTACGCCGAAGGGGCCAAAAACCCCGAGCCGACCAAGGACGATGTGCTCGGCAAGAAAATCGTGAACCGCCTGCTCGTGATGCTGATCAACGAAGCCGCAGACGCGCTCTACCTCAACATTTCCACGCGCGACGGCATCGAGCTCGCCATGACCAAAGGGGTGAATTACCCCAAGGGCCTGCTCCAATGGGCCGATGAGCTGGGGGTAGAAAATGTCCTCAAAGAGATTGAAGCCCTGCAGCACATGTACGGAGAAGACCGGTACCGCCCCAGCGTGCTCTTGCGCAATATGGTGCGCGACAAAACCTGCTTCTATCCGGAGAAAATCATGGAAAACTGAATGGAACCGGCTGAACTTCCCTCACCGGAGGCCATCGTAGCCCGGATGATGGAGCGCGATGCCTTCAGCCGAGCGCTGGGCATGACGGTGGAAGCCGTATCTCCGGGCCGATGTGTACTCTCGCTCACGGTGCGCGATGACATGTGCAACGGATTCGGGATAGCCCACGGCGGGATAAGTTATAGCCTGGCAGACAGCGCGCTGGCCTTTGCGGCAAATGCCAAAGGGCGGGTGGCCGTTTCGGCAAAAACGGGTATCGCGCACTTTGCGCCCGTATCGGCAGGTGAGCGCATCAGGGCTGAAGCGCGCGAAATACACGCGGGCAAGAAGCTCGCACATTACCGCATTGACATCAATAACGAAAAAGGGGAAGCCGTGGCCGAATTTGACGGCACCGTGTACCTCACCTCAAAAAATTGGCAATGATGAATCCTCAAGCATACCTCGTTGACGGCATCCGCACACCGGTAGGAAATTTCGGCGGAAGCCTCTCCCCCGTCCGCACCGACGATCTGGCGGCACATGCGATCAAATCCCTCGCCGCCCGGCATCCCGACCTTGATCTCGCAGCGATCACCGACGTGATTATGGGCTGCGCCAATCAAGCCGGAGAGGACAACCGCAATGTGGCACGGATGGCCCTGCTCCTGGCGGGACTGCCCTACACCGTGCCCGGCGAAACGGTCAATCGGCTCTGCGCCTCCGGCATGAGCGCCGTGGTCCACGCCGCACGGGCCGTGAGGTCTGATGAGGGCGACCTCTTCATTTCCGGAGGGGTAGAACACATGACGCGCGGCCCTTGGGTGATCAGCAAAGCCTCGAAGCCTTTCGGGCGCGACAGTGAGATGCACGATACGAGCTTCGGATGGCGGTTTATCAATCCCAAGCTGCAGGAGGTGTACGGCACCGAAGGCATGGGCCAAACGGCCGAGAACCTGGCAGATATGCACAAGATCAACCGCGAAGATCAGGACCTCTTCGCCCACCGCTCACAAATGAAAGCGGCGGCAGCCCGACAGAACGGACGGCTCGCGAAAGAGATCGTTTCCGTGGAAATTCACCGCCGGAAGCAGGATCCGCTCATCTTCGACACCGACGAATTTGTAAAACCGGGTACCTCTCCCGAAATTCTGGCGAAGTTGCGGCCGGCATTTCGCCGGGAAGGCGGCACCGTGACGGCCGGCAATGCCTCCGGACTCAACGACGGTGCAGCAGCGGTGCTCATCGCCTCAGACCGAGGCTTAAAAGCGCACAATCTCACGCCCGCGGCGCGCATCGTGAGCAGCGCCGTGACGGGCACGGAGCCGCGAATTATGGGCATCGGTCCCGTAAACGCTACAAAACTGGCCCTGAAGCGGGCCGGGCTCACCCTCGATCAGATGGACGTGATCGAGCTCAATGAAGCTTTTGCCGCGCAGAGCCTGGCGGTGACCCGCAGCCTGGGCCTGGCAGACGACGATCCGCGTGTGAACCCGAACGGCGGCGCCATCGCCATCGGGCACCCCCTCGGGATGAGCGGTACACGGATCACCTGGAGCGCCGCACTTGAGCTGAACCTCACGGGCAAGAAATACGCCCTGGCCACGATGTGCATCGGCGTGGGGCAAGGCTATGCGGTGGTGTTGGAACGACCGTAGCCGGGGCCTCCGGCGCAAAAATCACTTGAATCATTCATTCAAATAAAATGCCGAACATATTTTCATTCAAAGGTTTCAGACCGGTGATTCACCCCACGGCATTCATCCACCCCAATGCCGTGGTAACCGGGAATGTCATCATCGGAAAGGACGTGTATATCGGTCCGGGGGCTGCCCTGCGCGGCGACTGGGGCCGGATAGAGATCGGCGACGGATGCAATGTGCAGGAGAACTGCACGGTGCACATGTTTCCCGGAAAAACGGTGGTGCTTGAGCCCTCGGCGCACGTGGGCCACGGCGCGGTGATCCACGGCGCGCATCTGGGCCGCAACTGCATGGTGGGTATGAATGCCGTGGTGATGGACGGAGCCGTGATCGGTGAAGAGAGCATCGTGGGGGCATTGGCATTCGTGCCCGCAGAAACGGAAATCCCGCGGCGGAGCCTGGCCGTGGGCAACCCGGCAAAGGTGATCAAGCCCGTGACGGAGGAGATGATCGCTTGGAAAACCAAGGGCACGGCGCTTTATCAAACCCTCCCCGACGCTTGTCGCGACTCCCTCCTGCCCTGCGCGCCCCTGCGCGAAGAAGAGCCTGACCGTCCGAAGCAGGAAAACCTTTACGAGGAGTGGGAGAAGCTCAAGAAGGGCAGCGCCGGTTGATGCTTTCGCGAAAAACAGCAGCGAGCAGTAGTTTCGGCACGGATTCTGCTCGGTGCGGTTGTGACCCGCCGCATACGTACCCTTCTGCCGATTGTCATGCTTTTCGCCTCCGCCGCTTGTGGGCAAAACGACAGCTTACCGAAAGCCTCCGGTGAACCCTTGCGCCATTTCTATGTGAACGGTGCCGTGTCAGTGGTGATCACTCCGTGGACAGACGGGCGACGTAGGTTGATCTTGTTCAACCTATACGGCGATACAACCTTCACCTTCGAAGAAATCAAGGCGCAACTGCGGGCGGAATTGATTTTTGCCGGAAACGGCGCAGTGAAAACCATGGTGCTCAACACTCAGGAAGGAAACAAAGCCGACCCGCCGAGGGTGAAAATCACCTTTGACGGAACCAACGGGCCCGTGGTGCGCGCAGAAGAGGATCCGGAGGGCCGGGACCGCCGAAAGTCCGTTAGCTTTTGGGATAAAAAGACACGGGAGTGGCGGGCGCAGGAGGTGATATCCTGCATGCCCGTGCCCGAAAAATGACAGGCCGGCGCGGAGCCGTATCGAGGTCTGCCGAGCGGCGGTTTTCCCGAAAATTTGCGAAAAGCGACGAACCGACACGGGCGAAATCAGCAAAATATCACGGAAGCGGGACGGCCGTCTCAATTCCGATATGTACATTTCGACCGACCGAACCCCGAAACTGCTCCCGATGACGCAAAGAGAAAAGGGTGAAAACCCGCGCAGCGCCCATGCCCCAACCGAACCGATGAGCCCTGAAAGGCCGAAGATATGGCAAGACGGCGCAGTGGAAGTAGACCTCAAGTTGCAGTACCGCCGATTCACCCTGAAAAACATCTTGGCGGATCTACTCGACGCATTCTTGTTGCACAAGGGCGTACTCTTTACCCTGAAGGAGTTGATGATCAGACCGGATCAGGTGGTTCGGGGCTTCATCGACACAAAGCGGCTCAAGTACACCCATCCGGTGAAGCTCTTTGTGCTTTCGGCCGGGGTGTATCTTTTCATCATTCTGCAGCTCAACCTCTACGGCGAGGCGATGTCTGCGAACGTGCCCGATGCGGAAGGGTCCGAAGTGGTGGTTAATTTGATGCAAAAATATTTTCTGAACTACCTGAATGCTTGGATGGGGGTCAGTGCATTCTTCTATGCCCTGACCAATCTTTGGCTTTTTCGAAAGTCGGGGTTTAACTATGCGGAACACCTCATACTTACCATCTACCTGAGTGCTGCGGTAACGGCGGTCTACATCGTTTTGGCCCTGCTTTCGGGCGTGATTCCGGAGGGCCCCCGGCTCACTGCGGAGGCGGTGATTTTGCTCGTGTATTTCACGTGGGCGGTGAAGCGCACCTTGCGGTACACTTGGGTCGCTGCAGTATGGAGGTCTTTGGTGTCCCTGCTGCTCGGTTCGGTATTATTCTACACCTTCATTCTTATTTTCTTCACGGCATTGGGCATTGTGCACGGAGTGGGCAGCTAAATCGAAACCGCATCACCCCTGCCGGTGCGGTATGCATACGGATGCTTCACCGGTCCTCTCAGCTCAAGCCCGTCCTTGAAAGCAAATGCAGCGAGACGCTTGTCCGCCAAGTCCGTCTGCCGCATCAGGAGGTGTACGGCTGCGGACGAATTCGTTTTAACCCCCGATGCTGCAAAGAATTTGCTGTGCTTTTCCTCTCGCGTTCGGCCCCTCAACGCGGAGAGGTCAGAGACCCAAATCAAGGAGTCGGCGCCGGCAATAAACATGGCGCCGGATCTCATGACCCCATCTGCCGCGCCTATTTGCGGAAGGTCTCCGGGCACTTAACAGAAAACATTGTCCAAAGCAGAAGCGAGCCTCGCGTATCCTCCACCGACGAGAAGAAAGCGTCGGGCCCTTGTAAACACTTGGGCGGATAATCTCGTTGTTTTTTGAATCAATCATGAGCGAGCAATCACTTACCGATACAATTCCTGATGAACGGGATGAAATTCATGCGCCGGAATCCGTGCGCAAACCCGTGCTCGCCATCGCCGGCGCCACAGGCTTTATAGGCCGTTGGTTCATTCACAATTACGCCGACCGGTATAAAATCATCGCCTTGAGCCGCGGAGAAGCAGAGAACGGATCAGACAGCCCTGCAGAGTGGCGCAAGGTAAATCTTTACTCGCTGAGCAGCACCTCCGATGCGCTTCGCGGGGCAGATTACGCACTCTACCTGGTGCACTCCATGGCTCCTTCTACCCGATTGAATCAGGGATCATTTGAAGACACCGACCTTTTGCTCGCAGATAATTTTGCACGCGCCGCCGAAGAGCAAAATTTGAAGCAAATTGTTTTTATCGGAGGCATTTTGCCCAAAGAAACCTCATCCTTTTCCACCCACCTCCGCAGCCGCTATGAGACGGAGCAAATGCTCAGCTCCGGAAGCACGCCGTTGACCGCCATCAGGGCGAGCATCATCATCGGAACGGGAGGGTCGTCATTCGCCATTGTGAAGAAGCTCACCGATCGGCTGCCCGTGATGGCCTGTCCGAAGTGGTGCGAATCCCCTTCACAGCCTATCGCGATACGCGATATGTTGAAAATCATCGATCGGACCTTAGGCAATGAGACCCTTTACGGAAAGGCGGCGGAAGTGGGGGCACCAAAGGTGTATTCCTACATGGATTTGCTCAAAATCACTTCGCGTAAGTCGGGGAAAAAACGGCTCATCTTTTCCGTTCCCTTTTTCACTTTGGGTTTTTCGAAGTTATGGGTGGGCCTCTTTTCCGATTCGAGTACCACCTTCGTTTCGCCCCTGATCGAGAGCCTCCGGCATGACATGCGGGTGGATGAGGCCAAAAATCCTTTTTCCGACATGGAATTTACACCGATTGAGACCGCCGTAGCCGATGCCCTCACTGAGGAAGTGCCCCCGCTGCCCCGCAGGATTTATGCGGATTCCGCGAAAAATACCGTACGCAGTGTTCAGCGTCTGCCCAATCCGGGCGGTAAAACCGCGGCATGGGTGGCCCGGGTATATCCCGATTGGCTTTCAAAGAAGTTTGCATTTTTCCTGACCGCAAAGAAGGAAAAGCATCTGGTGCGTTTCAGGCTGCCGGGCATCACCCTGCTGGAGTTAAGTTTTGTGGAAGAACGTAGTGACGCGAAGCGGCAGCTTTTCTATATCACCGGAGGACTTCTGGCCAAAAGGGTGGATTACGGCTGGCTGGAGTTTCGCTCCGTTTTGGAAAACCGCCACATCATCGCGGCCATTCATGAATTTGTGCCTCGGCTGCCGTGGTTCTTGTACCGATTGTCTCAAGCGGCGATCCACTTGGTAGTCATGGCATCTTTCGGAAAATTTTTGAACAAGCAGAAATAAGGCGCCCTTGCGCGGGAACTCATAGCAACCGGCGGCCTTTACAAATCCTTCGCCTCGATCTTCATAATCACCCCATCGCGGCTCACCACCACGGGCAGTCCGCTTTTCTTTCGGCTTTCGATGAACATGCGGCCGGAGGCTTCGACGGCTTTGTGAATTCTTTGGTGCAATGCAATAATCTCTTCCCGTGTCATACGTACTTTTTAACTGAGTGAAATTTCTTCGGGTTTAAAATTTCTTCACCGCTCTCATCGCTCTTGAAATAGACTTGCTCAGGAACCGGAGTTGAATTGTCATAAATGGCAATTGAATTACAAATATCGTAATACCATTCGAATAAATTCTTGATGCCTCGGTGGTATCGCCGTATGATGGTCGCTTTCGGAATGTCGTGTCCGCCTTCGG